>NZ_JBHFII010000042.1:0-5276 GCF_057334215.1 Achromobacter maghribensis
GGTCATGGCCGGCCTGTCCAGCACGCTGACGGCATACCTGATGCCGAAAGCAGCCGAGGACGACACGCTGTAATGTGCCGCGTGGCCATGCAGCAGGGAAGGGCCCGCCAAGGTGGCGGGCGCTGCATCAGACCTTTTTGACAAACTCCGACTTCAGGCTCATCTGGCCGAAGCCGTCGATCTTGCAATCGATGTCGTGGTCGCTGTCGACCAGGCGGATGCCCTTGACCTTCGTGCCCATCTTGATCACTCCGCCCGACCCCTTCAATTTCAGGTCTTTGATGACGGTGATGGTGTCGCCGTCTTGCAGGACGTTGCCGGCCGAATCGCGGTAGACGCGGGCATCATCGTCCGAGGGCGCGGCGTCTTGCGCCGACCATTCATGCGCGCATTCCGGGCAGACGTAGCCGCCGCCATCTTCGTAGGTGAATTCGGACTGGCATTTCGGACAGGCGGGCAATGCACTCACAGGGAAACCTCAGGTGAAACGCGCGAATCGCGCAATGCACGATTGTACTGTCCTGAGTGCCATTTTTCGCTGGAACGTGCGCCTATCTTCACGCATTTTCATGCAGCAAGTCGACAAAGTGCTGGCCAGCGGCACTTAAGGGGCGGTCGCGCGGCACGATGCTGCCGAATGCCGCCAGCGACTGCTGGATTTGATAGGGCAGGATCGCCAGCAAGCCATGCCGGGCATAGCGGCTGGCAACCGACTCCGGGATCACGCCCAGCATGCGCGACTTCATCGCCAGGTTGGTGGTGGTCAGGATGGACGAGGATTCGATCAGCCCAGGTGGCAGGGCTGTGTTGTGGGATCGGAACTCGTGTTCGATCACCTCGCGCATCGGACTGCCTTGGGGTTGAAGAATCCAGGGATACGCCTGCATTGCGTCGAAGCCGATGCGCCGCTTGCGGGCCAGCGGATGGTCCACCGCCGCGATGACGGATAGGGCTTCGTCGCCGATGGGGCGGAACACGTAGTTGCGGTCCGACAGGGTCAGCATGCGGCCGATCACCACATCCAGCTTGCCCGCATTCAACTGCGCGATCAGCAGGTCGCTGGTGCCCGTGGATATTTCCACCGCCAGCAGCGGATAGGTCTGCTTCAAGCGCAACAGCGCGTCGGTTAGGTGGCTGGGCGAGGCCGCCATGATGCTGCCGATAAAGAGTTTGCCGGCGCTGCCCAGCCGCAGTTCATCGAGTTCGCGCGCCAGCGACGACACCGTGCCGCGCATGCCACGGAAATGCCCCATGACGCACTCGCCGGCGGGCGTCAACGCCAGCCCGCGACCCACGCGTCCAAACAGCGGTTGCCCCAGCGCCGATTCCAGTTCGTGCAGCATCTTGCTGGCGGCCGACTGGGTGATGTTCAACTGCTGCGCGGCGGCGCGCAGGGTGCCACGGTCGTCGATGGCAAGCAGCAGCACGACCTGGCGCATGCGCAGTCGGGCCAGCAGGCCGGCGACGTTCAGATTGCGTTCCATGATTGATCGCCTAAAGTGAACGGTTGGTGCAAAAGTTTCATTTTACGGAAACTGATGTTCTTCATAAGATGACTTCACAACAAATTGCCCAGAGCGGCAAAGAATCATCAAGGAGACAACCATGAAGATCCGCGTATTGGCCGCATTGGCGGCGGGCGTCCTGTGCCTGTCCGCGCTGCCTCCCGGGGCGGCGCAGGCTCAGGCGCAAGCCGCCGGCTGGCCCACCAAACCGCTTCGCCTGTTGGTCGGGTCCGCGCCCGGCGGCGGCACCGATGCCATGGCGCGCGCCGTGGCGGACAAACTCGGGCCGATGCTCAAGCAGACGGTCGTCGTGGAGAACAAACCCGGCGCGTCCAATACGCTGGCGGCCGACCTGGCCGCGAAGTCGGCGGATGGCCACACCATGGTGATGGGAGTGTCGACTGCCCATGCGATCGCGCCTCACTTGTTGAAACTGAGCTATGACAACGACCGTGACCTGACGCCGGTGGTGTTCGTGGGAGCGGTACCGAATATCCTGGTCGTGAACAACGAGGTGCCGGCGAAATCGGTGCAGGATCTGGTCGCGCTGTTGAAGCGCAAGCCGGGCGAATACAACTTCGCCAGCAGCGGCTCGGGCAGCACCCAGCACATTGCGGCGGAACTCTTCAAGGACGCGACCGGGGTGCAGATGACGCATATTCCCTACCGTGGCAGCGGCCCGGCCATGGTCGACCTGATGGGCGGACAGGTGCAGATTGCCTTTGAAACCGCATCGTCCGTCATCCCGCATATCAAGAGCGGCAAGGTGCGCGCGCTGGCGGTATTGAGCGCCCGCCGCAACGCCCAGCTGCCGGATGTGCCGACGATGGCCGAAGCCGGCGTGCCGGGCGTCGAAATGAGCGCCTGGTACGGCATCTACATGCCCAGCGCCACGTCCGCCGCCATCCAGAAACGCATCCATGACGACGTCAACCAGATCCTGGCGCTGCCCGACACGCAGGCCCGCCTGCAGGCGATCGGCGCCGATATCACCCCGATGAGCCAGGAACAGTTTGCGCAGTTTCACAAAGCCGAGAACCAGCGCTACGCCGGCATCATCAAGAAGAACAACATTTCCGTGGAATGACTCCAGCATGAACCCGCAGCCAAAACCCGTTATTGCCCTGACCCTGGGCGACCCCGCCGGCATCGGCGCCGAACTGATCGCCCGCCTGCTCGCCAAGCCGGAGGCCTGCCAGATGGCCAACATCGTGCTGGTGGGCGACGCCTGGCTCTGGCGCGAAGGCCAACGCGTGGCCGGCGTGCAGGTGGCCACCCAGCCGGTGGACAGCATCGAGGCGGTGCGTGGCCGCCCGGACACCCGCCTGCCGGCGTGGTTGGAAAAGGACACGATCCGGCCCGACCAGGTGACGGTGGGCCAACCCCAGGCGGCGGGCGGGGCGTCGGTGCTGCGCGTGCTGGATGCTTGCATGGACGCCGCGCGCGACGGTCATGTGGATGCCATCTGCTTTGCGCCGCTGAACAAGTTCGCCATGAAGCTGGGCGGGCTGGGGCACGACGACGAACTGCATCATTTCGCGCAATACCTGGGCGTCACCGGCTATTTCTGCGAATTCAATACGCTGGGCGAGTTGTGGACGTCGCGCGTGTCGTCGCATATCCCGCTGAAGGACGCGGCGGCGGCGCTCAGCGTCGATGGCATCAAGGCGGCGACGCGGCTGATCTACCGGTCACTGCAGGCCAACGGCATCGCGGCGCCGCGGGTGGCGGTGGCCGCCTTCAACCCGCATGGCGGCGATGGCGGCACCTGCGGGCGCGAAGAAGTCGACATCATCGCGCCGGCCGTGCGCCAACTGAACGACGAAGGGCTGCCCGTGCAGGGGCCGTTTCCGGCGGACACCATCTTTCTGAGGGCGCAGGCCGGCGAGTTCCAGGCCATCGTCACCATGTACCACGACCAGGGCCAGATCGCGATCAAGCTGCTGGGTTTCGCGCGCGGGGTAACGGTGCAGGGCGGCTTGCCCATCCCCATTACCACGCCGGCGCACGGCACGGCCTACGACATCGCGGGCCAGGGCCGCGCCAATGTGGAGGCCACCTGGCAAGCCTTCCTGATCGCCTGCCGCATGGGCGTCTCGCACCGTTTCTCGTCTTCCAAGTAGGAATCCGACATGAAGATCAAATCCGTCCGCGCTCGCGTTTTCGAATGGACCGGCAAGACCGTTCCGCCGCAAGGCAACTTTTGCTCCAACGCCATGGACCTGCTGTATTCCAAGCAAGAAACCATGAGCACGTTTCGCTTCCACGGCTGGACCGTTGTGGAAGTGGAAACGGACGACGGCATCGTGGGCCTGGGCAATGTGGCGCTGGCCCCGCGCGTGGCCAAGGCCATCATCGACCAATACCTTGCGCCGCTGGTCGTGGGCCACGACCCCTGGGACTACGAATACCTGTGGCAGCGCATGTACCGCGCCACGCACGCCTGGGGCCGAAAGGGCGTGACGATGGCGGCGATATCGGGCGTGGACCTGGCCATTTGGGACATCCTGGGAAAGTCGGTGGACAAGCCCGTTTTCAAGTTGCTGGGCGGCCGCACCAAGGAAAAGATCCCCGTCTACTATTCCAAGCTGTACCGCACCGACCTCAAGGCCATGCAGGAAGAGGCGCAGACCTACCTGGACCAGGGGTTCACCGCGTTCAAGATGCGTTTCGGTTACGGGCCGGCGCACCTGCAGAAAGGCGTGGCGGAGAACTTGAAGTCGGTCGAGGCCGTGCGCGAGGTCATCGGCTACGACACCGACTTGATGCTGGAGTGCTATATGGGCTGGAACCTGGAATACGCCAAGCGTATCTTGCCCAAGCTAGAGAAGTTCGAGCCCCGCTGGCTGGAAGAACCCGTCATTGCCGATGACACCGACGGCTACGCCGAACTGAACCAGCTGACGTCGATCCCGATCTCGGGTGGCGAGCACGAGTTTTCGCTGTACGGATTCAAGCAGTTGCTGGATAAGAAGGCGGTGTCCGTGGTGCAGTACGACACGAACCGCGTGGGCGGCATCACGGCGGCGCACAAGATCAATGCCCTGTGCGAAGCGTACAGCGTGCCGGTCATTCCGCACGCCGGGCAAATGCACAACTACCATTTGACGATGAGCACGCTGGCCTCGCCCATGAGCGAGTATTTCCCGATGTTCGACGTTGAAGTCGGCAACGAGCTGTTCTACTACATCTTCGACGGCGAGCCGGTGGCGAAAGAGGGTTTCATCGACCTGGATGATGACAAGCCGGGGCTGGGCCTGACGCTGAAGACCGAGTATCTGAACGATTTCAACATCATCGAATAGGCCCGCGATGACAACGATCCCCACGACCCAGGCGCCGCGCTATCGCGGCATCTTTCCGGTGGTGCCCACCCCCTTTACCGAGTCGGGTGGCCTGGACCTGCCCAGCCAGAAGCGCGCGGTCGACTTCATGATCGACTCGGGCGTGGACGGCCTGTGCATTCTGGCGAACTTCTCCGAACAGTTCGTGCTGTCGGACGAAGAACGCGAGGTGCTGACGCGGACCATCCTGGAACACGTGGCAGGCCGCGTGCCCGTCATCGTGACGACCACGCACTTCAGCACCCGGGTCTGCGCGGCGCGTAGCCGGCAGGCGCAGGACCAGGGCGCTGCCATGCTGATGATCATGCCGCCGTACCACGGGGCGACAATCCGTGTGCCCGAAGCGCAGGTCGAGGCCTTTTTCCAGCAGGTGTCCGACGCGGTGGACATCCCCATCATGATCCAGGACGCGCCGGTGGGCCGGCAC
>NZ_JBHFII010000042.1:5340-36590 GCF_057334215.1 Achromobacter maghribensis
CCCCCCACGCTGCTGGCGAAGATGGCGCGCGAGATTTCCCAGGTGTCGTATTTCAAGATCGAGACGGCAGGCGCGGCCTCCAAACTGCGTGACCTGATCGCACTGGGCGGCGCGGCGGTGGAAGGGCCCTGGGATGGCGAGGAAGCCATTACCCTGCTGCCCGACCTGGATGCCGGCGCCACGGGTTCGATGACGGGCGGCGGCTTTGCCGACGGCATTCGCCCCATTATCGAGGCGCACCGCGCCGGGCGGCGCGACGAGGCCTACCGCCTGTACGAGCGCTGGCTTCCCCTGATCAACTACGAAAACCGCCAGGGCGGCATCCTGACGGCGAAGGCGTTGATGAAAGCCGGTGGCGTGATTGACTGCGAGGCGCCCCGCCATCCGTTCCCGCCGATGCGCCCGGAGGTTCGCCAGGGCCTGCTGGAAACCGCCCGCCGGCTCGACCCCCTGGTGCTGCGTTGGGGCCGTTAGTCGCCACACCCTGAACACTGCGTTCCGCCACGCCGAATAAGCGGTAACGGCGCGGCGGGTAAAATCTCCAGCTGTCGATCAAGTCGGGGGCTCGAGTGCAGCCGGTCATATCAGTTCAGGATTTATCCAAGCGGTACGCGTCGGGGTTCCAGGCGCTAAAGAGCGTCAATCTGGAAATCCAGCGTGGCGAGATCTTCGCCTTGCTCGGGCCGAACGGCGCGGGCAAGACGACGCTGATCAGCATCATCTGCGGCATCGTCAATCCCAGCGACGGCCGGGTGCTGGCCGACGGACACGACATCGTGTCGGATTTTCGTGCCGCGCGCTCCAAGATCGGCCTGGTGCCGCAAGAGATTTCCACCGACGCGTTCGAAAGCGTGTGGAACACCGTGACGTTCAGCCGCGGCCTCTTCGGCAAGCCGGCGAACCCTGCCTATATCGAAAAAGTGCTGCGCGACCTGTCCCTGTGGGACAAGAAGGACAGCCGGATCATGGCGTTGTCGGGGGGCATGAAGCGTCGCGTCATGATCGCCAAGGCACTGTCGCACGAACCTGCCATTCTGTTCCTGGACGAGCCGACGGCGGGCGTGGACGTGGAGCTGCGCCGCGGCATGTGGGAAATGGTGCGGCGCCTGCGTGAAAGCGGCGTCACCATCATCCTGACCACGCACTACATCGAAGAAGCGCAGGAAATGGCCGACCGCATTGGCGTGATCCGCAAGGGCGAGATCATCCTGGTCGAAAAAAAGGACGCGCTGATGGCCAAGCTAGGCAAACGCCAGCTGAGCCTGACCTTGAAAGCGCCGTTGCCGGGCATTCCGACCGCGCTGGACGCCTATCAGCTGGACTTGTCCGCCGACGGCTACAAGCTCGTCTATACCTATGACAACCAGGGGGGCGGGCAGATGTCCCAGCTGCTGCACGACCTCAGCCGGCTCGAGATCGAATTCACGGACCTGAATTCATCGGAAAGCTCGCTTGAGGATATCTTTGTCAGCCTGGTACACGGTCAATCATGAACTTCTACGCCATCCGCGCTATCTACCTGTTTGAAATGGCCCGCGCCTGGCGCACGCTGATGCAAAGCGTGTTGTCGCCGGTCATCTCCACGTCGCTGTACTTCGTGGTGTTCGGCTCGGCCATCGGTTCGCATATGGTCGAGATCGACGGGGTCAGCTACGGCGCGTTCATCGTGCCGGGCATGATCATGCTGTCGCTTCTTACCCAAAGCATCGCCAATGCGTCCTTCGGCATCTACATGCCGCGGTTCTCGGGCACCATCTACGAAATCCACTCGGCGCCCATCTCGTATGTGGAGATCGTCATGGGCTACGTGGGGGCGGCGGCCAGCAAGTCCATCATCCTGGGGCTGATCATGCTGGCCACGGCTCGCCTGTTCGTGTCGTTCGAGATCGCGCATCCGATCTGGATGCTGGGCTTCCTGGTGCTTACGGCCGTCACGTTCAGTCTGTTCGGCTTCATCATCGGCGTCTGGGCCGACGGCTTCGAGAAGCTGCAGATCATCCCCCTGATGATCATCACGCCGCTGACCTTCCTGGGCGGCACCTTCTATTCCATCAAGATGCTGCCCCCGTTCTGGCAGACCGCCACCTTGTTCAACCCGGTGGTCTATCTGGTCAGCGGTTTCCGGTGGGCGTTCTACGGCGTGTCGGATGTCAGCGTGGGCGTCAGCGTCGGCATGACGCTGGTGTTCCTCGTGGCGTGCCTGATCGGCGTGCGCTGGATTTTCAAGACGGGCTACCGCCTGAAGACCTGATCAACCGGCGGCGCTGGGCGCACGGCGGGCCAGGCCGTCGAAGGCATCCAGCAGCCGTTCGCGCCAGGCGTGGACGGGGTCGTCTTCGGCCAGCAGTTCCAGCGGGCTCGTGCAACGCGCCCACATGAACATGCCGAACACCGCGTAGTCGGCATAGCCGTGCTGGGCGCCCGCCAGGAAAGGCTGTTTGCCCAGCGTCAGGCGCAGCGGCAGCAATGCCGCTCGCAGCGCGGCGATCTGGTCGGCGTAGCCCGCGGGCAGGTCTTCCAGTTTGCCGAAGCGCTTTTCGCGAGAGGCGCGGAAGTACTCCTGGTCTTTTTCGTGGATCAGGCCGTGGATGGCGGGCAGCAACAGGCGCGCCAGCACGGGCACCAAGGTTGTATCGGCCCAGGCGTTCGTGAACAGGGTGGTTGCGCGGCCACCCTGGCCGCCGAACAGCGACGGCAGTTCGGGAAACGTGTCTTCCAGGTAGCAGGCGATCTGCCATGAATCACTGACGACATGCGTGTCATGCACCAGCACCGGCACCAGTTTCTGGCCGGAAAAGCTGATTTCTTCTTTGTCGGTGAAGCGCCAGGGCACCGTCTTGGCGGACAGGCCCTTGTGGGCCAGCGCCATGTGCATTTTCCAGCAGTGGGGGCTGAAACGCAGCGACGCGTCGGCGCCGGCCAGGTCATAGAGAGTCAGATCCGGGTTCAAGATACCGTGCTCCTTGGGCATGCCTGTGGAAGAAGACGGCAGTCAGGATAACGCTTTCCCCGCGTCCAAGCGCGCAAGAAAAAGCGCCACGCGCCCGAAGGACACGTGGCGCAGGCCGGACAATCCCCGGTCCGGCCTTGGGTTACTTCGGCGCGCCCTGGCTCATGTTCATGACCCGCTGCTTCAACTTCGGGTCCTGCTGCACGGCCTGGCCGATGCCATTGAATTCTTCGACGGTCAGTCCGTCCGCACGCACCAGCTGCACCATCTTGGCGTCCGCTTCCTGGACGACCTTCTGCTTGGCGTCGTCCGACTTCGCGGCGTCGACCTTGGGACGGTATTCATCGACCACGCCGGAAACCTTTTGCGATGCGGAGGCAAAACGTTGCAATTGCTGGTCGGTGGGCTGCGTGATGGCGGGGGCCATTTGCGGTTGAGCCGGCGGCTGGCTCGCGTTCTGCGCCAGGGCGGAAGCACCGGAGAGCGCCGTCGTCAAAATGGCGGCGGATAGGAATGCGTAAGTGGAACGCTGCATGAAACCTCCTTGTTCCGGTTTGAATGTTCGACCATGATGACGATGGGACCCGGCACGGGACAAGTTTCGCGATGTGTTTTCCTGTGTCGGCAGGCCACGGGATCCGGGCCGTGCCCGGCAGGGCGGCCCCAGGGCGGGCGTCGGAAACGTTTTGCGCGGTTTCGTAGTCGCTGCTGGCCGCGATGTGTCCTTAGGTGTGCGGGCGGCGGCGCCGGATGCGCGCCGCGTGCTCAGATCAGCAGCATGCTCAGCATCACCAGCGCAAGCAGCAGGAGGTACACCCGGGCATGCAGGCGGTCGGGAATCCGGGGGATGAACGGGGCGGCCAGGCGGATGCCCGCAAGCGACCCAAGCGCCAGCGCGCCGAAGGCCAGCAGGTCGACGTAACCGACGATCCAGGGGGCCAGCCTGGCGGGAAGCTCGCGCGCCGCCGCCATGTACGCCAGCGTGCCCGCGATGGCGACCGGCAGCGTGAGCGGGTTGGCCATTGCCGCGGCCTTGGCCATGGGCAGGCCCCGCCGGCGCAGCAGGGGCACGGTCATCACGCTGCCGCCGACGCCCAGGAACGTCGCGACGGCGCCGATGGCCACGCCGCCGCCCACCACGACGCCCGGCCCCAGGCGTTGCGGGGCCTGGACTGTCTGTTGTGCCAGGAAGCCTTGCCGCAGCAGACAGTCCAGGATCGTCACGCCCAGATAGGCGATGAAGGCCCCGCGCACCAGATCGCCGCTGGCGCGGGTGGCGGCCCACGCGCCAAGCAGGGCACCCGCCGCGATAAACGCGGCCAGCGGCCATACGTAGGCGCGCACGATGTTGCCCGCGCGCTGATGCTTGCGCGTTGCGGCGATTGAATTCACGATCATGACGCAGGTGGAGGTCGCCACCGCGATGTGCATGGCGGACTGGCCGATGGCGTCTCCCGCGCCATGGGTGGCCGTCAAAAGGCCGTACAGCACCGGCACCACCACGAAGCCCCCGCCAAAGCCGAACAACACCGTGGTGATGCCGCTGGCGCAACCGAATAAGGCCAATATCACATACAGCATGCCGCCCCTCCTTTCCCTGGAAAAGCGTCACGATAGGCTGGCAGGGAATGGCCTGCTTTATGGGATTGGACAATAATGTTCGTGTTTCGGCCAAAGCGGCCCGCAATTTCGACCTTGTCCCCGCCATGCGCAATACCCATATCGACCGCTACGACTTGCTGGACCGCGCCGTGATCGCCATCGGCAACGACTATCCGTCTGGCCAGTTGCTGCCCGCTCACGCGCACCGGCGCGCGCAATTGCTGTACGGCGCCACGGGCGTCATGCAGGTGGAGACCCGCGATGGCAACTGGGTGGTGCCGCCGCAGCGCGCCGTGTGGATCCCCGCGGGGGTGACGCATCGGGTGCGCATGCTGGACGTCAGCACGCGTAGCGCCTACATCGAAGCTGGCGCCGCGCGGACGGACCGCGTCGCTTGCGAGGTGGTCGAGGTATCGCCGTTGTTGCGGCAACTGCTGCTGGAAGCGGTCGATATGCCCGCCATGTACGAACCGGATGGCCGCGACGGGGCGCTGGCGGCTCTGCTATTGCACGAGGTCGATCGCGCGCCGGTCTTGCCGTTGCATATTCCCTTGCCGAAGGACAAGCGGTTGGCGCCGTTGTGCCGGGCGTTCATCGCCGCACCCGATGCGCGCGTGCCGCCGCAGGCGTGGGCGGACCGTCTGCACATGAGCCTGCGCACCTTCAGCCGCCATTTCCGCTTGCAGACGGGCATGCCATTTTCCGCCTGGCGGCAGCGCGCCTGTGTGGTGCAGGCGCTGGCGCGATTGGCCGCCGGGCAACCGGTGACCGCCATCGCGCTGGACTTCGGCTATCAAAGCCCTGCGGCGTTCTCCACGATGTTTCGGCGTGTACTGGCCCGGCCGCCCACGGAGTACCTGCGGCGGGACTAGCCTTGTGGGTACTAGCGCAGCGCTATTGCAGCGCTATCCCGGCATGAATCGCGGCCATGCCGGGACAATTGCTGGCATGGTGGCCAGTAGCGGCCGCCGATTGACGCGCCGTCAGGCGGCGTACCACAGCACCGCGAAGAAATGGCAGACGGTGCCGGCAAGCACGAACAGGTGCCACACGAAATGGCTGTAGCGCCAGCGGTTGTCGAACACGAAAAACACCACGCCGCCCGTGTACGCCAGCCCGCCTGCCACCAGCCACCACAATCCGCCGGTCGGGACGCGCTCGATCAGCGGATTCACCGCGATGATCACCAGCCAGCCCATTGCCAGGTACAGCCCTGTGGAGATGGCCGGGCGGTTCAGGCGCTTGCTTGCCTTCAGCCCGACGCCCACCAGAGCCAGCCCCCACACCAGCCCGAACAGGGTCCAGCCCCATGGGCCGCGCAATGCGCCCAGCGCAAACGGCGTATAGGTGCCGGCGATCAGGAGGTAGATGGCCGAATGGTCCAGCACGTTGAAGATCTGCTTGGCTCGGCAAAGCGGCAACGCGTGATAAATGGTGGACGCCAGATACAGCAGGCACATCGAGGCGGCGAAGACCGCCGCGCCCGCGATGAAGGCGGCATCGCCCTGGCGTACGGCAGCGATGATCAGGAAGGGGGCGGCGGCCATGGCGCTTGCCGCGCCCACGCCGTGGCTGATGGTGTTGGCGATTTCTTCGCCCAGCGTCTGGGGTCTGTCGTTCGGAAACATGAATGCGTCTTGTTGGTGCGAGGCTTCCACCATAGGCGCTTTGCGCCGCGGGCTCAAGGGGCCGTGCATCGGCGGCGGGACTGATGCGGCACGGTTTGATTTTGTGCAAATCGGGCCCATGCGGGTTGCGACGAAATACCCGGCTGTAAAGTTACTCTGTGATACATTTCACGCACGAACTGAGCTGCCCGTAGAGGCGGTGCACATTCTATTTCCCAGGCTCGCGTCTGCGGCTGCGCGTGCAGCTCCGCACAACAGATACTCTTAGGGGAGGCACCAATGATTCCGGCAATTGGCCTTATGGTGGGGGCATACATCGTTACGCGGATGACCGCCATGCTGACGCGTCCCGACTCCAGTAAAGTGGTCAGGGTATTGTCTGTGCTGACGATCGCCGTGGCCCTGATGTCCTGTCTGCAATTGTTGACGGGCGGTGCCGGTCCGGCAGCAAGATTCTGAATTCCAGGCGCCCGTGACCGTGCGGGCGCGATGGCCGGCGTGCCGCAGCGAGCGGCCCCGCGGTGCCAAGGCGCCGACGCGATGTCAAGAAGGTTCACTGGCCGAGGCCCAGCAATGGCGCGCAGTTTTACCAGTCTGTTTTTCAAAGCCGCAAAGAAACTAGGCAAACTCCAGCGCACTGCGCTGCGCATGGCGACCCCGAAGCCCGCAAAGAAGCGCGCTGCGCCGGCGCGAAAGACGGCGGTCAAGCTTGCGCCGCCGGCCGCCGCGCCCCGTCAGACGGCGGCGTCGTCATTGGGCACCGGGCGTTGGGAATCGTCGCGGCAGTTTTCCGATGGCGCGGGACGCCAATTGACCTTCGCCCGTTATACGCCCGCGCCCGGGCCACGCGCGGGCATGCCCGTGGTCGTGATGCTGCATGGTTGCCGACAAACCGCGTTGGCGTTCGCGCGCGGCACGCGCATGAACCAGTGGGCGGATGCCGGCGGTTTCATGGTGCTGTATCCGCAGCAGTCCATGACGCGCCAGGTGCAGCGATGCTGGCGCTGGTTCCAGCCCGACGCGCAGCACGGCGGCGCGGAAGCCGATCTGATCGCTGCGCTGATCCGGTCGGAAATCGCACGGCACGGCCTCGACCCGGAGCGGGTCTACATCGCGGGGTTGTCCGCGGGGGCGGGCATGGCGGCGCTGGTAGCGTTGCGGCACCCCTCGCTGATTGCCGCCGTGGCCATGCACTCTGGCCCTGTCGTGGGCGATGCGCATAGCGCCGCCAGCGGTATCGGCACGATGCGGCGCGGCAGCCTCAAGCCGTTGCTGCCGTTGCTGGAAGGCGTGGCGGACCCCGCCGTGTTCCAGCAGGGCATGCCGGCATTGATCCTCCACGGGCAACTGGATCCGGCGGTGGCGCCTCGCAACGCCAAACAGTTGTTCGAACAGTTCCGCGCCTTGAATGACCCGCGTCCGGAAGACGTTCCCATGGAGCGCGTGCTGGGGCTGGGGACCGACAAGGCATACCGTCGCGTGGACCTGCTGCGCGGGCGCAAGACGGTATTGCGCCTGTGCGAAATCACGCGGCTGGAGCATGCCTGGAGCGGCGGCGACCCGTCGGTGAAATACCACGCGCGCGGCGGCCCCGACGCGTCGGCGCTGGTATGGCGGTTTTTCCAGGGCTTGCGCCGGACAGGTGCGGGCCAGCCGGAGCCCTAGGCGTCGTCGCGCAGGCGCTATTGTTCGGGAATGGGGAATGCAGTTGTCGGGGCAGGCTGCCGGGGAAACCGGGCGGCGCGGCGGTAAGATCGCCGCATTCCTGACGCAGGCGGAGCGCGTGCTTCGCCCAGGCTGGCTTTTTTGGAAATCTTCGCCATGTCCCTTTCTATCTATCAGGCGTCCGTGCCTGTCTTCGTTCGCGGCATGACCGTGCTGGCCGAGCTGCTTGAAAAGGCGGTCGCCCATGCCCAGGCCGAAGGGCTCGACCCCGCCGTGCTCGTCAATGCGCGCCTGGCGCCCGATATGTATCCGCTGTCCGGCCAGGTTCAGCGCGCCAGCGACGCCGCCAAGTTCGCGGTTCAGCGTCTGTCCCAGGGGCAAGCCCCGAAGTTTCCCGACGAAGAGACGACTTTCGCGCAATTGCAGCAACGCATCGCCGACACCATCGCCTATTTGCAAAGCGTGGCGCCTGAACAGGTGGAGGGCGCGGAAAGCCGCAAAATCGTTGTGAATTTCGGCGACTTCAAGCCGGAATTCCAGGGCGATGGTTACCTGCTGACGTTTGCGCTACCCAACTTCTATTTCCACGTCACGACTGCCTATGCGATCTTGCGCAACGCGGGCGTGAAGATCGGCAAGCTGGATTTCCTGGGGCCGTATCCGCAGTAAGTCTCGGACCGGCGTAAAAGCCCGCAGCCGCCGGACCCTCCAGGGTCCGACCGCTGCGGGCTTTCACATTGCCACGCGCCGACGCGCCGCGTTCATTGTTTGGCGGCAGTTGCCGCCGCCGCATCGCCGCAGCCGGTCATTTCGCCCATCTTGGCCATGTTCTGCTGAATTTCCTCGGGCGAGTAATCGAATTTATGCGTGGCGATGGACCAGCGATGGCCGAACGGATCCACGACCTGGCCGTAGCGGTCGCCCCAGAACATGTCGGCGACGGGCATCGTCACGGTGGCGCCCGCAGCCACGGCCTGCTTCATCGCGGCGTCCACGTCGTTCATGTACAGGTGCAATGTCACCGGCGAGCCTTTCAGCGCCTTGGGGCCCAGGGTGCCCCATTCCGGAAAGTCGTCCATCAGCATCAGCACGGAATCCCCGATGCGGATGGCGGCGTGCATGATCTTGCCGTTGGGCCCGGGCAAGCGCGCAAGCTCTTCGGCGTTGAAGGCATTCTTATAAAAAGCGATGGCGTCCGAGGCACCTTCGCACACGATGTGCGAGGTCAGCGTGTGCATGCCGTCGGGGATGGGCTTCGTTGCAGGCGTAGCCATGGCGTGTCTCCAGAATCGTTGATTGTCAGGGGGACGGAGCGCCGCGTCGATGTGGACCGGCGGCTCCTGCAGATACGACGAACGGGAGGTGCCGGTTTCGACACGCCGCCCGTTTTTTTTTTTACTTGCCCACCAAAGTGTTGAAGCCGCCCAGGCACATGCGCTTGAAGTCGAACACGCCTTCGCAGGACATGCCGGTCAGCCGCGGGTCCGCCATCACCTTGGCGTTGATCCGATCGCGCTCGGGCTTGCTTTCGAACAAGACCCAGGCGAACACCACGGTTTCATCTTCCTTCGCGCCAGCGGCGGCCGTGAACGAGCCAAAGCCTTCCATGTCGATGTCGTCCGCCACGCACTCGCGGTAGTCCAGCGCCCCGTGTTCGAGCCAGACCTCCTTGGCCTGTTCGGCCATTTTCTTGTACGCCGGCAGGTTCGCCTTGGGGACGGCGAGAAGGTAACCATCTACGTAATTTTCCATCAAACGCTCCTTTGGTCCATGTTGTTTTCGCTGGCGCCAGGCATGCCCGCTGGTCACGTCCGCCGCCGTCCGGCGGTGAAGCCGGCAGATGTCACTGTATCGGGATCAGCGACGATTTCAGATAGGGGAATGCGACATTCTTGCGGGTGGATTGCGTCAGCTCGCAGGCGTATGCTTGGCGTCATCAAACATGCCGCTCCGCGGTGCCTGTCGCGCGGATCTTCCTCCCATGAAAAACGTCGCTTTTCTATTGCCGACGGGAGCGAACATCGCTTCCCTGGAGACCGCGCGCCACGGTTTCCTGGTCGCCAACGAATATCTGGTGGCGCATGGCCAAGAGCCGCGTTTCCGGGTGCGCACGCTGGCGCTGACGCGCGAGGTCAGCCTGGACGACGGGCGCATCAAGGTGCAGGCCGACATGGTGCTGGCCGACGCCACCGACATCGACATCTGCATCGCGCCGCCGCTGCTGGGCGCGGTGTCGGACGCCGTGCTGTCCAACCGCGAACTGATCGACTGGTTGTCGCGGCATCATCGCGAGGGCGGCGAAGTCGCCAGCCTCTGCATGGGGGCGGCGTTACTGGCGGCGGGCGGCGTGCTGGACGGGCAGCAAGCCGTGGTGCATTGGGTGGCGCAGAACCTGTACGCCAGCCTTTTTCCCAATGTGCAATGGGTCAGCGACCGGGTCGTCATGGCGGACAACGGCGTCTACACCAGCGGCGGCGCGTTTTCGGCGGCGCATCTGGTGCTGCATCTGATCGAGAAATACACGGACCGCGACACCGCCATCTGGTGCGCCAAGTACTTCCAGCTGGACTGGAGCCGGCAGAGCCAGTTGCCGTTTTCGGTGTTCACGGGGCAGAAGGGCCACGCCGATGAGGTCGTGCGCGCGGTGCAGGATTACATCGAAGGCCGCTACACGGAGAAGATTACCGTGGAAGACCTGGCCGGCCGCCACGCAATGGGCCGCCGCACGTTGGAACGCCGCTTCCGGCAAGCCACGGGGAACAGCATCGTGGAATACGTGCAACGGGTGCGTATCGAGGCGGCGAAGAAGCGTCTGGAGTCGTCGCGAAAGAGCGTGGCGGAGGTGATGTACGAGGTGGGCTACAACGACACCAAAGCCTTTCGCGACATCTTCAATAAGTACTGCGGCATGTCGCCCGTGGGCTATCGCGAACGCTATCAATGAGTCTGTGCCGCAGGGCGGGATGCTGTCGGGCGCCGGGGGGGTGCGGCGTGTCCCCGCCGCTCGGGGCGGCTGATCACGCTTGGACGGCGCGCGGCCGCCGACGGCCGTCATCGGAATACCGTCAGGCAGATGTATCGGATTAAGAGTCAATGTAAAAAAATGTGGGTTATTATTTCGCGGCTTGCGTGAGTTGAGTATGAGCCGCATCAGGCATATGCCTGGGTTAATAACCCTCAGATTATAAAAATCCGGTATGAAAACGAGAAACAAGAAAGCACCGCATTACGCCACGCAATATGGCGGTATGGCCAGAAATGAATTTCCCCGGGGTATGACGCGCCGCCCGCTGGCGGTGGCGATTTCCCGCAGTTTCGTCCCGGCATGGGCGATCGGCGGCGCGATGCTGCTGGGCTCGGCGATGGCGCATGCCACGGTGATCGGTGAAGGGGAGGTGCGCTCCATTCCCAGCCAGCCGCTCGATAACGACGAAATCATGCTGAACGGGGGATCACTGATTGTCGACCCGCTTCAGTTTCAAACGCTGGAGTTCTCCCAGACGCTGACGTTCGCGGATGAAAAAACCAGTACGGTAGCGGCGCAACAGGCCGCCATGCTGTCGATTCGCAGCGGTCTGGATATTCGAGGTACTGCGCAATTTGGTTTGGACGGCGCGGACGGCCAAATCGTGCTGGAACAACATATCCCTGTGTCAATCGGCAGCCAAGCCAAGTTGAATGTGGTTGGCGGGACGCTGAAGAACGGCATGGGCAGCAGCGTACTCAGCGACGTAACGAGCCAGGCCACTGAAACCCGCGTGGGGCGGAACGCGACGCTCGACTTCGTCGGGTCCGCCGGCCATATCAAGAATCTGCAGGGGGCCGGCACCGTTGTCACCAGTTATGACGGGTTGCAGCCGCTGACCATCGAGCAAGGGAACTATGCGGGGTGGATCCGTGGCGTCAGCGAAGTGAGGAAGACGTCGACGGGAACGCTGACGCTATCTGGCTCGATCGGCGTTGCGGGGCCTGTCACCATCGCCGAAGGGATTCTGGAACTGACGAACCAAGGAACGTACGCCAATCCCGGCCAGGCAGTAGTCAACAACGGCGCGCTGGTGTTCAAGCAGTTCAACGGCGGCGTAATGGGCAATATCTCCGGCACCGGTGGCATCAAGGTAACGGACCAATCCATGGTGGGGCTGGGGGGCGTCAATACCTACAGCGGAATGACGACCATCGATGCAGGGGCTGTCCTGACGTCCTTCAACGGCCCAGGCTTCACGCCTCAGGGACGTGTGCTCGGAACAGGTCCAGTGGTCAACAACGGCCAGCTCTCATTGCAGCACACCGGCACCGTGATTATCGACAATCAGATTTCGGGAGCGGGCGCGCTTTCCTTTACGGATTCTGGTCACGTCATTCTTACCGCCAACAACAGTTATAGCGGAGAGACAAAAATTCTAGGAGGAGGCACACTTGAACTCGGCAATGGTGGAGAGTCTGGCTCCGTGGGTACAGGCGCGGTCCTCACATCGCCGGGCGCAAAGTTGATATTCAACCGCGGCAATGATTTTTCCGTTGATGGCGTGATATCGATCTATCAAAGCACGATGGCAAAGATCGGCGCCGGAAAAATGACGGTTTTGGGCGGCCTTGCCACCAATGAAGGTCTTGTCGAGGTGAAGGAAGGCGCGCTGCACTTCGGAGAAGGCGGAACGCGAGGCTCGGCGGGCTATCTGGATATCAATGCCGCCCGAGGCTCCGAGCTTGGATTCAATCACTCAGATGATATAAACCTGTCCGGCAGGCTGTCGGGGCAAGGGCGTTTGAATAAGCTTGGCGCTGGCAAGCTGTACTTCATGGCTGACGGCTCCGCCTTCACCGGCGACACGGTCGTAAACGGCGGAGAACTCCTCATGTGGGGCGGGTCGTTGGGCGGCACCGTGACGGTGAACTCCGGTGGGCGGATCCAAGGCAACGGCAGCGTTGGCACAACGGACGTGCTGGCTGGCGGCATGCTGGTCAGTTCGGGTTTTACCCGCCTGCGCGTCAATGGCGATTTGGCGCTCAAGGACGGTTCCACGGTGCGCTACTACCTGGGCACCGCGGGCGCGGATGGCAGCAGCGCTGGCACGACAGGTACGACTCGTGTATCGGGCGATCTCGACCTGAACGCCAAGCTTCAGGTCCGCGACAACGGACAGCCCACGATCGGCTATTACCGCCTGTTCACTTACGGCGGTACGCTGAGCGGAACGGGCCTGGTGCTGGACACAGTGCCTGCTGGCCACTCCAGAGACCAAATCTCTGTCGATACTACGCGCACCGGTGTGGTGGACTTGCGTATTGTGCCCGCAGGCGTCCCGGAATCCCTGTTGGTTTGGCGCGGCGGTTCGGGCGTCTGGGGGGCGGGCCACATGCAATGGCAGGCTGATGGCCAATCCGGCTGGTCAGGGGCGTGGGGCGCGCAACATGCCGTGTTCTCGGACGTGGCAGGAGTCGTCTCGGTCTCTGGCGCCCAGTCATTCAAGGGCCTGCAATTCCTGACCGACGGCTGGCAGATCGGCCCGCTCGCCGGCGTTGGCGGTTCCTTGCAGACGGCAGCGGACGGCAGCGAGCTGCGGGTGCTGGCAGGTGTGACCGCCTCCATCGGTGCGCCGATCCAGGGCAGCGGCGGGCTGGACAAGACGGGCGGCGGCACGCTGGTGCTGGACGGCGCGAACAGCCACACGGGCGGCACCCGGCTGTCGGATGGCGTGCTGAGTGTGTCGCAGGATGCGAGCCTGGGTGACAGCTCAGGCGGCCTGGCCTTCAACGGCGGCACGTTGCGGGTCACCGGCGACACTTTCTCGCAGACCGGGCGCAACCTGCAATGGAGCGCCCAGGGTGGGGCGTTCGATATCGCGTCGGCCGCCAATCGCTTCACGGTGAGCCAGGCGCTGTCGGGCGCCGGCGATCTGGTCAAGCTTGGCGCGGGCACGCTGGTGCTGGCAGGCAACAACGCCTACGGCAACACGCGTGTCGAAGCGGGCACGCTGGTGGGCAACGCAGACTCGATCCGCGGCAGCCTGCAGAACAATGCCTTCGTCGTGTTCGATCAGGCAGGCAACGGCACGTTCGCCGGCGACATCACGGGGGCTGGCGAGGCCGCCAAGACCGGCGCGGGCGTGCTGACCCTGACGGGCCGCAGCGCGCAGACCTGGCGCGTCGCGGCAGGCACGCTGGCGGCGACGGGCGGTGCTTTTTCCGGCAACGTGAATCTGGCGGCTGCCGGGGCGCTGAATCTGGACACGCCACAATCGAGCACTTATTCAGGCGTTTTGTCGGGAACCGGCGCATTCGCCAAGACCGGCGCCGGCATGCTGGCGTTCACCGGCGATAGTTCCGCCTTTGCCGGTAGCACTCGTGTCGAACAAGGGGTGTTGTCGGTCGGCGTTAACGGGCAGGGCAAACTTGGTGGCCAAGTGACGGTCGCCCAAAATGGCGTGCTGCAAGGGACCGGTTCCGTGGGCGGCGCCACCGTGCAGGCAGGCGGCATCATCGCGCCGGGGAATTCCATCGGCACGCTGCATGTGGCCGGCGACCTGACGCTGGAAGCTGGTTCCGTGTACCGGGTCGAGGCAGATCCGCTATCCAATGACAGCGATCGCATCGCCGTCGGCGGCACCGCCAACCTGGGCGGTTCGGTACTCCACGTGGGCCCTGACGGCAATCTGGCGGGCGAGCGCAGCTACACGATTCTGACCGCCAACCGCATCAACGGGGCATTTTCGTCCGCCTCGTCCACGTTTGCCTATCTGGATGCGAACCTGGGCTATGACGCCCAGGCCGTCACGTTGCGACTGGATCGCAAGCGCGTGCCCGTAGACCCGTCCACGCCTTCCACGCCGGGCACGCGTCCGATGCGTTTTGCCGACGCGGCAGGCACGTCGAACCAGCGTGCTGCGGCGACGGCGCTGGACAGTCTGTCGGGCGCGAATCCGTTGTACCAGTATGTGTTGACCTTGCCGGAAGGCGCACCCGCAGACGTCTTCGACAACCTGTCGGGCGAGGCGCACGCCAGCGTGACGTCCAGCCTGAACAACCTGAATGGGCTGTCGAGGAACCTGCCGTTCAAGAGCTTGCGCGCCAATCTGGATGCCGGCCTGGCGGCGGGCGAGGCGACCGCGCAAGCGGGCAGCGCGACGCCGGCCTCGGCGTTGCCGAGTTCGAAGGCGCAACCCGCGTGGGCCGAGCTTGTCGGTACCTGGCAGACGCTTGGCGGTAACGACAACGCGTCACGCGTGGATCAGCGTACCGGCGGCGTGTTCGTCGGCGCGGACCATGCGGTGGGTGGCGGTTGGCGCCTGGGCGGCGCGTTGGGCTACACCGACAGCCGCATCCGTGTCGATGCGAATTCGTCCAAGGCGGATGTCGATAGCTACAGCGCAACGGTCTATGGCGGCAAGGCCTTCCAGGCCGGAGCGGGCAAGCTCAACCTGCTGGTCGGCGCGGGCTATACCTGGCACGACATTTCCACCACGCGCAACGTCGCGGTCGCGGGCCAGCAAGACAAGCTGACCGCCGATTACGGCGCCAGCACCGGTCAGCTCTTCACCGAACTGGGTTATGCCCTGCCGGTGGCCGAGCGCGCCCAGCTGGAGCCCTTCGCAGGCGTGGCGTGGTCCGATACGCGGACCCGCGGCTTCCAGGAATCGGGCGGCGTGGCGGCACTTAGCGGCGAAAGCAACCGCAATTCGCTGACCACGACCACGCTTGGCCTGCGCGGCAAGACGGCGTTCACCGCGGGCAAGACCGAAGGCGTGTTGCGTGCCGCAGCGGGCTGGCGCCATGCGTTCGGCGACGTCGATTCGCGCACCCGTCTGGCGTTCAATGGCAGCCAACCGTTCACGGTCTCGGGCGCGCCGTTGGCGCGCGATGCGGCGTTCACCGAGCTGGGCGTGGAACTGGCGGTATCGCGTTCCGCCACCATCGGCGTTACCTACAGCGGCCAGTACGGCGGCGGCAATCGCGAGAATGCCGGCTCCGTGGGCGTGACCTGGCGGTATTGATCGGACGCCTTATCCAGGCAGCGGCAGCGTCTTTCCGACGCTTGCCGCAAGCATCTGCGCGGTGGCGGCCGACAAGGTCCAGCCCAGGTGGCCATGCCCGGTGTTGTAGAACACACCGGGCCGCTTGCCGGGGCCCACGCGCGGCATCATGTTGGGCGTCATGGGACGCAGGCCGCACCATGGCACCACCCGCGATGTCCGGATGCCGGGAAAGTGCTTGCGCGTCCAGTCGACCAGCGGTTGCACCCGTTCGGCGCGGATGTCCATATTGAAGCCATTGAACTCCGCCGTGCCCGCCACGCGGAAGCGGTCGCCCAGCCGGCTGGTGACGATTTTGGCGGCCTCGTCCAGCAGGCTGACGCGGGGCGCGGCGGCCTGGCTTTGCGCGTCGTCCAGATGCACGCTGATGGAGTAGCCCTTCACGGGATAGATGTTCAGCGAGTCGCCGAGTTGCCGGGCGAACTTGCGGCTGACCGCGCCAGCGCAAATGACGATGGCATCGGCCTCGTGCTGTTCACGCACCGTGCCGCCATCGCGCAGGACGTCCAGCACATAGGAAGGGTTGCCGCGGCCGATCTGGCCGACGTCGGCGTCCTGCATGAACGTGACGCCAAGGCGTGCGCACGCCCGCGCCAGGCCGCTGGTGAACTTATGAATGTCGCCGGTGGCGTCCGAGGGCGTGTAGAACCCGCCATAGCAATCCGTTTGCAGGGTGGGTTCGATGTTGCGTGCTTCGCTGCCGGACACGGCAAAGCGCTCCAGGCCGCCTGCCTGCAGCAACGTGTTGGAACGGCGCGCGGCCTCGAAACCGGCTGCGTCGTGATAGATGTGAAGAATGCCCCGGAGCTCCAGATCGAAATCGATGCCTTCGGCCTCGGCCATGTCGAAAAGATGCTGCCGCGCTTCGATCGCCAGCCGCGTGGTGGCGATGGTGTTCGCCCGGTAGTTCGGAATCTGCGCCATGAACTGCGCCAGCCATGAATACTTGTGCCAGCTGAATTTAGGGTTCAGCAAAAGCGGCGCGTTCTTGCGCCACATCCAGCGCAACCCTTTCAGAACCGTGGCCGTGCTGTTCCAGACTTCGGCGTTGCTGGCCGACAGCTGGCCGCCGTTGGCGTAGGACGTTTCCATGGCCGGGTAGCGCTGGCGGTCGTAGACAGTGACCTTGTATCCGAGCTTGGACAAGGCGTAGGCGGACGTGACGCCGGTGATACCGGCGCCAATGATGGCGATGCGGGGCATGGTGGCTCCAGATTGGGTGGCCGCGGCCGATATGGCCGCAGCACCCCATCTGTCTTGGTACCTGAGAGCTTCACCCGCGGCGCTGACGGCGGCGGGTTCCCCTTCGGTGGGCGCGCACGGCGCCTCTCTCCAGAGTGTCTAGACGCGCGCAGTCCTGTTGCCTGAGAGTTTCCGGGGCGGTTGCTCCGTCGGCGCCGGCCACAAGTGCCGGTCTCTTCTGCGCGGTTTTGAATCGACGGGGTACAGAATAGCCAAGTTCTTGTCGAATTGAATTCAGGGTAAGTACTATGTCGGGCATTCAACCGAGACGGCAAGAGAAGGGATGCAAGCATGAGAAAGCGCGTTGACCGAACCCGCCGCGCCGCCTTGTCGGCGCTGGCGTGGGTGGCCTTGGTCGCCTTGGGCGCGACCGCGCAGCAAGGGCAAGCCGCGCCGCCGGGGTCAGCGGAAGCCCGCCGCCATATCGACGAAGCCGCGCAGGCGGTGATGCGCGAGTTCGGCGTGCCGGGCCTGGCGATTGCCGTCACCCAGGATGGCCGGCAGCAGTTCTACAACTACGGCGTGGCATCGCGGCAGACGCAGGCCAAGGTCAGCCGCGACACCCTGTTTGAAGTGGGCTCGATCAGCAAAACCTATACCGCGACGCTGGCGGCCTATGCGGAAACGCAGGGCAAGCTGTCGCTGAACGACAGCCCCGCGCGCTTCCTGCCCGCCCTGCAAGGTTCGGCGTTCGCGCAACTGACGCTGGTTCATCTGGGTACGCACACGGGCGGCGGCTTTCCATTGCAGGTGCCCGATGCCGTGCGCAACGACGCGCAGTTGATGGACTACCTGAAGACCTGGAAGCCACAGGTTACGGCCGGCACCTCCCGCACGTACGCCAACCCCAGCATCGGCATGTTGGGCGTAGTGGCCGCCAGGAGTCTGGAGCAGCCGTTCGTGCAGGCGATGGAAAAAACGCTGTTTCCGAAGCTGGGCCTGACGCACACGTATATCGACGTGCCGGCCGCCGCGATGGCGGGCTACGCCCAGGGCTACAACAAGCAGGATGCGCCGGTCCGCGTGAATCCCGGCGTGCTGGCGGCCGAGGCGTATGGCGTGAAGACCAGCGCGCGCGATCTCTTGCGTTTCGTCGAGGTCAACATGGATATGGCGGGCGACGCGGACATTCGGCGCGCCGTTGCGCGCACGCATGTGGGCTATTACCAGATCGGCGACATGACGCAGGACCTTGCCTGGGAACAACTGGCTTATCCCGTGACGCTGGATGCGTTGCTGACGGCCAACGCGGGTACGCTGAACAGCCAGAGCCACCCGGCAATGGCGTTGAATCCCCCGCTGGCGCCGCAGCAGGCGGTGTGGATCAACAAGACCGGATCGACCAACGGCTTCGGCGCATATGTGGCGTTCGTGCCGGCCCGGAAAACGGGCATCGTGATCCTGGCCAACAAGAACTATCCGAACGAAGCCCGGGTGCGGCTGGCGTACCGGATCCTGGAAGACCTGGCACGCTGAGCCGCGGCGTCAGCGCTGGTGGCGGGGCGCCGACGGGGCGCTGCCTGCCCGAGGCAGCAGCCCCATGATGTCCAGCCGCTTGCACAATTGTTCCAGCCGTTCCATTTTGTACGCGTCCACGTCCATGCCGGCGTAGTCGTAGAAGCCCTGGCCGTCGCGCAGTCCGTTGCGGCCTTCCTCCATGTTGCGGGCGATGACGTCGGGTGCGGCGAAGCGGGGGCCGATTTCGCCGGACAGGTAGCGCGACGCGTAGTAAAGGATGTCGCCGCCGCCCCAGTCGATGAATTCCAACAGGCCCAGTACCGAAAAGCGCAGCCCGAAACCCAGCCGCACGGCGGTGTCGATGTCTTCCGCGCTGGCCACGCCTTCCTCTACCATGCGGGCCGCCTCGTTCATGGCCAGGGCCTGGATGCGGGGCACGATGTAGCCCGCGGACGGCGCGCACTGCACCGGCACCTTGCCGGCCTGGCGCAGCGTATCCAGCAGCAGCGACGCCGCGGCGGCGCCAGTCTGCGGCCCGCGGCTGACTTCCACCAACGGAATCAAGGTGGCCGGGTTCAGCCAGTGGGCGTTCAGAAAGCGCTCGGGATGCGGCACCAGCTTGGCCAATTCGGTGACGAGAAAGGTGGACGTGGTGGAAGCGATGACCCCATCCGGGGCGCACGTCTGCCCCAGCCACAGGAAGGTGTCCCGCTTGGCGTCCAGCCGTTCCGGCACGGCCTCGAAGACCACGCGCGCCGCCCGCAGGTCGGCCACGGCGTCGTCGCGCCGGCGCAGGCGCACCCGGCCCAGGGCCGATTCCGTCTGGCTGGCGTCCAGCAGGCCCAACTGGCTAAGCGTGCCGAGCTCGCGCCTTAGGTTGGCCGCTACGCTCGCGTCGTGCGCCGATTGTTCGGCTGGCGCTCGCGGCTTGATGTCGATCAGCGTCACCTGCCATCCGGCAAGCAGGTAAGACAGGGTGATGCCTTCACCCATGCGGCCGGCGCCTACCACGCAAATTCTGGCGTCCATGGTCAGCATCCTTGCGCCAGCAGTTCGGCCATGCCGCTACGCGACAACCGGTCCAGCCCCAGGCCTTCCAGGGTACGGCCTTCCGCATACAGGTCTTGGCCGGTGATGGCGCTGGCGATGCTCAGCAAGCCTTGCGCGATCGGTGTGGGCACGCCTGCCCAGCGGCCCGTGGACACCAGGAACGACAGCCCCAGCCGCGTGTCTTCCTGCATGTAGCGGTGGGTGCGCAAGTCGATGGTTTCGCGCCAGTCGCCGCTGTCGGTCAGCTTGCCGTGGGCGCCGCGGCCGTACATCCATTCGTCGCCTTCGGTGGCGTAGTGGTCGGCCAGCGGGAAGTGGGGGGCGGCGTAGCCCAGCGCCTTGCGGATGGCGACGCGTTCGGCGTCGAGCGCATCGGTCACGCGGCGGATGGAAGCCTGCGTGCCTTCGTTATGAATGTCCCACTTGTCGAAGTGCTCCAGCGGGCCGGCGTTCATCATGATGAGCGGCGGGTGGATGATGGGGCCGGCGTTCATCAAGGCGCCCGACAGGCCATCCTCGACCGGTTCGACGGCCGGATAGGCCTGCCGCAGCAGTGGCAGCGCGTCCGCGGACAGGCGGTTGGGAAACACACCGGTGGGCAGGCGCGTGGCGTAGCCGCTGACGACGACGGTGTTGCCGTGTTTGCGGGCCAGATAGGGCAGGGTGCCGGTTTCGGCATAGGCCACGCGGGCGGGGTTGCCGGCGTGTTTCTGGGCGCGGGCAAAGACGTAGCAGCCGAAGGTGCCCGGCGGCAGGAACACGACCTGCCCGTCTTGCACCAGCGGCGCCAATTCAACGGCCAGCGCGTCGTGGGTGGTGGACGGCAGCGGGATGACCAGCAATTGCGCATCGGCGACCGCGTCGCCCAGGGCGTCGGCCAGTTGCAGATGGCCGGGGCCGTGGCCCAGCGGGACGTGGCGTGTGCCGCGGTAGTCGGTGACGGTGAGCGCGCCTGCGTCGCGCAGGCCCTCGAAGGCCGCGCCGTCGCGCCGCCACCAGCGCACGTCGTGCCCTTTTTCCGCCAGTTCGGCCGCCGCCGCGTAGCAGCCGTGGCCGCCGCCCAATACGCTGATTCGCATGATCAAGCTCCTTCGATAGAAGCTTGATCCTAGCGGTGACGTCCTGTACGGGCTGCGCAAAACGCGCAACCGTCGTTCCGATCAGGCAAGGGAATGGGCGCCGCTTATCCGCGGTGCCGCCGCAAGGTGTCCGACGGCAGGCAGCCGTAGCGTTTGCGGTAGTGGGTGGCGAAATGTCCGAAGCTGGTCACGCCGTGGCGCAGCAGGATGTCGGTGACGCTGTCGCGCGTGCGCGCGGCTTCAAGCGCCGCATGCACCAGCGCCAGCCGCTGGTTGCGCACGTACTCGCTGGGGCTTTGTTTCAAGAACTGCGTGAAGCCGTTTTGCAGCGTGCGGATCGACACGCCACAGTGCGCCGCCAGATCCGATAGCGAGATCGCTTCGTCGACATGCGTTTCAATGTACTCGCGGGCCTGGCGCACATGCTGGGGCAGGGGCTGCCGGCTGCCCGCGCGCAACAGGTCCGAATAGTTGTGGGGCAGCTGCGTCAGCAGCAGCGCCAGCAAGTAATCAGAAAAGCCCGCAGCCAGTGTCTGAGTGACGCCGTCGATGGCCGGATGCTGGTACAGCCGGCACAGGTAGTCCAGCGTTTCGCGCACGGCAGCCAGCCCGGGGGCGTCGGCGTCCACCTCCAGGTCGAATACCAGGGCGTGGCGGATCGGCCGGTCCAACAGGCGTTGCAACTGCTGTTCCAGCGCCTGGCGCTCTACGCGCAGGATCAGGTTGCGGCAATCCCGCCCGATGCTGATCACGCTGGGTTCCGACGGCGACGAGATCGTCAGGCCGCCTTCGCGCATCTGGGCGCGGCGCTTGCCCAGCGTAACCAGCCCCGTGCCTTGCAGGGTGACGCGGATCAGGTAATAGCTGGCGATGTCGCCAGCGTCGATTTCGACCTCGGCGCCATAGTGCAGGTCGAACAGCGCGGCGCTGCCGAAGAACACGCCATACAACCTGGACTGCAAGGGTTTCCCCTGGGCGACGCACATGCGGTGCGACCACAGGTGCTGGCTGACCTGGTCCTTGATCTCGGTGGCGTTGGCCGAGTCCAGCAAGCAATGGCGGTTCAGCGGATAGGTGTCGTTGAACATGCTTTCCTGCGCGGTGGGAACAGTCGTTGCGTCCGGCGTATAGAGCCGGGTAGCGCAAAGACCTACAACAGATGGACAAACGGGACGCAGCCCGATCCCGGCACACTCCAAGGGAAAAACATGACTGACGCCACCCTGCAGCAAGGGACAAGACGAAGCTACGCCTACGAGTGGTACGTCGTCGTGATATGCATGCTAGCGTACATATTTTCCTTCGTCGACAGACAGATCCTGGCGCTGATGATCGAACCCATCAAGCAGGATCTGCAGTTGTCAGACACCCAGTTCAGCTTGTTGCACGGCTTGGCGTTCTCGTTGTTCTACGCCTTCATGGGCATTCCCATCGCCTTGCTGGCCGACCGCTATTCGCGGCCGAAGATCATCGCGATCGGGGTGGCGTTCTGGAGCCTGGCCACCGCTGCCTGTGGCCTGTCGCGCAATTTTGCGCAGATGTTCCTGGCGCGCATCGGCGTGGGCGTGGGCGAGGCCGCGTTATCGCCCGCCACCTATTCCATGCTTAGCGACATGTTCCCGCGCGACAAGCTGGGGCGCGCGGTGGGCATCTATTCGATCGGATCGTTCATCGGCGGCGGCATGGCCTTCCTGATCGGCGGCTACGTCATCAACCTGCTCAAAAGCGTGGACACCGTGCTGGTGCCCGGGATCGGCGTCATGCGGCCGTGGCAGGTCACGTTCTTCATCGTTGGACTGCCCGGCTTGCTGGTGGCGCTGCTTATCCTGCTGACCGTGCGCGATCCCCACCGGCTGGGTTTGCGCCGCAACGCGGCCGGCCAGGCGCAAAAGCCCACGCTGCGCGACACCGCACGCTTCCTGGGCCGGCATCGCGGCACGTTTTTCTGTCATTACCTGGGTTTCTCGTTCTACGCCATGGTGCTGTTCGCGCTGCTGGGTTGGACGCCCGCGTTCTACATGCGCAAATTCGGGATGTCGCCGGTCGAGGCGGGCTATATGCTGGGCGGCGTGGTGCTGGTGGCCAATACCGCGGGCGTGTTCTGCGGCGGCTGGCTGATGGATTGGCTGGGCAGGCGCGGCTACGGCGACGCGCCGCTGCGCGCGGGCGTGATCGGCGCGCTGGGCATGGCGTTGCCGGCGGTGGCCTTCACGCAGGTGGACAGCCTGTGGCTGTCGGTGGGCCTGCTGTTGCCGGCAATGTTCTTCGCGTCCTTTCCCATGCCGACATCCACGGCGGCCATGCAGATCCTGCCGCCCAACCAGATCCGCGCACAGGTCTCGGCGCTGTTCCTGCTGATCTCGAACCTGATCGGCCTGGGGCTGGGCACCACCGCCGTGGCGTTGTTGACCGACCGCCTGTTCAAGCAGCCGGCGGCGGTAGGGCAGTCGCTGTCCCTGCTGATCGGCGGCGCGACGGTGCTGTGCGTGCTGCTGCTGGCGTCCGGTTGCGCCCGCTACCGGCGCAGCCTGGCATGGGAAGAGAGCGCGGCGAAGGCGCACTTGCAGGACGCTGGTACACAGTGAAGAATGGCTTGCATCGATGCCGCATGCCGCGGCCGTTACCGGAACAGGAACTTCCATGACGCTTGCCTTCGCATCCTCCTCCTTGGCCGACCTGCGCGTGGACGGCGCGCGCTTGTGGCAGTCGCTGATGGATCTGGCCCGCATCGGCGGCACCGAAAAAGGCGGCGTCTGCCGGCTGGCCCTGACCGACCTGGATCGGCAGGGCCGCGACCTGTTCGTCCGTTGGGCGACGGAGGCCGGCTGTGAAGTGCGCGTCGACGCCATCGGCAACATCTTCGCGCGCCGGCCGGGCCGCGACAACAGCTTGCCGGCCGTCATGACGGGCAGCCATATCGACACGCAGCCCACTGGCGGAAAATTCGACGGCAACTACGGGGTGCTGGCCGGCCTGGAAGTGCTGCGCACGCTGAACGATGCGGGCGTGCAGACCGACGCGCCGCTGGAACTGGCGGTGTGGACCAATGAAGAGGGCTCGCGCTTCGTGCCGGTGATGATGGGGTCCGGCGTGTACGCGGGCGCCTTCACGCTGGAGCACGCGTTGTCGCAGCAGGACCGTGACGGCGTCAGCGTGCAGCAGGCCTTGCACGGCATCGGGTATGACGGCAAGGCGGCGGTACCGCCGGCGCAACCGGGCGGGGTGGGCGCGTACTTCGAGGCGCATATCGAACAAGGGCCGGTGCTGGAGGCCGCCGATACCGTAATCGGCGTGGTGACGGCCGCACTGGGCCAGCGCTGGTACGACATCGTGCTGACCGGCGTGGAAGCGCACGCGGGCCCCACGCCCATGCCGTTGCGTCGCGACGCGTTGCTGGCAGCCTCCGAGCTGGTGTTGGCCGTGAACCAGATCGCGCTTGCGCACGCGCCCAATGCACGTGGCACCGTGGGCTGGATGGACGTGTTTCCCAATTCCCGCAATGTGATTCCGGGCCGCGTGCGGATGACGGTGGACCTGCGAGCGGCCGATGACGCCACGTTGTCGGCCATGGACACCGCGTTGCGGGCGGCGGCCGACGCAGCCGCGGCGGCGCGGGGCGTGACCGCGCAGGTGGAGCAAGTGGTGTACTTCCCGCCGCAGCCTTTCGCGCCCGCGCTGGTGCAGTCGGTGCGCGAAGGCGCCCAGGCCTTGTCGATGTCGGCCATGGACGTGGTCAGCGGGGCGGGGCACGACGCGGTGTATCTGGCGCGCGTGGCGCCGGCGGCCATGATCTTCGTGCCGTGCAAGGATGGCATCAGCCATAACGAGATCGAGGACGCGCGCCCCGAACACCTGGAAGCGGGATGCAACGTCCTGCTGCGCGCCATGCTGGCGCAAGCCGGCGTCGCGGCATGATCCGCTTGCGCGCATGCCCGCACCACCTCGGCGCATCTTGCGCTGTCGTGGTGCCGCGGGTTGGGCCCGCGCGCCGTCCCTGACTACATTTCCCCGGCCATCGCCGGGGCGCTCCGATGCGCTGCATATGGCACAGAACTTGCTTATACAAATTCTGTGTACTAACTCTGTGCACGTGACCCTGGAGAACCGCAATGCAGACACGGAGTATCCGCATCAAATCCCTGGCCGCCGCGCTGGCGTTGACGGCGGCAGGCGCCGCCGCCCTCACGCCGGCCATGGCGCGTGCCGAAAAGGTGTTGCGCATCGGCATGACGGCAGGGGACATTCCCCGCACGCTCGGCCAGCCCGACCAGGGGTTCGAGGGCAACCGCTTCACCGGTATTCCGATGTACGACGGGCTGACTCAGTGGGACCTGTCGAAGCAGGACGGGCCCAGCGTGCTGATTCCGGGCCTGGCCTTGTCCTGGGAGGTGGACGCCGCCGACAAGACAAAGTGGGTGTTCAAGCTGCGGCCGGGCGTGAAATTCCATGATGGATCGGATTTCAATGCGGACGCCGTGGTGTGGAACGTGGGCAAGGTGCTGGATAAAAGCGCGCCGCAGTTCGACCCCAGCCAGGTGGGCGTGACGGCCTCGCGCATGCCGACGTTGGTGTCGGCCCGCAAGATCGATGACTTGACGGTGGAGCTTAAGACGTCCGAGCCGGATTCGTTCCTGCCGATCAATCTGACCAACCTGTATATGGCGTCGCCCGCGCAGTGGCAAAAGAAGTTGGCCGCGGTGCCGGCGTCCGTCACGGACGCCGCCGAACGGTCGCAGAAGGCCTGGGCTGCGTTTGCGGCGGATGCGGCGGGCACCGGCCCGTTCAAGATGGCCAAGTTCGTGCCGCGTGAACGGTTGGAAGTCGTCAAGTACGACGCGTACTGGGACGAGAAGCGCCGGCCGAAGATCGACCGCGTGGTGATGCTGCCGCTGCCGGAGGCCAATTCCCGCACCGCCGCGTTGATGTCCGGCCAAGTCGACTGGATCGAGGCGCCGGCGCCCGACGCGTTCGACGCGATCAAGGCCCGGGGGTTCGTGATCTATTCGAATCAGCAGCCGCACGTGTGGCCGTGGCAACTGTCGTTCAAGGAGGGGTCTCCGTGGTTGGACGCGCGCGTGCGCCAGGCTGCCAACCTGTGCGTGAACCGGGGCGAGCTTAAGCAGTTGCTGGGCGGCATGATGGCCGAGCCCAAAGGCACCGTACCGCCGGGGCACCCCTGGTGGGGCAACCCGAAGTTCGACATCAAGTACGACCCGGATGCCGCGCGCAAGCTGATGACGGACGCGGGCTACTCCAAGGCCAAGCCGGTGAAGGTCAAGGTGCAGACTTCCGCGTCGGGCTCGGGCCAGATGCAACCGCTGCCCATGAACGAGTTCGTGCAGCAGAACCTGAAGGACTGCTATTTCGACGTGAGCTTCGACGTGGTGGAGTGGAACACCCTGTTCACCAATTGGCGCAAGGGCGCGAAAGATCCTTCCGCCAACGGCAGCGACGCCATCAACGTCAGCTTTGCGGCCATGGATCCGTTCTTCGCGATCGTGCGGTTCGCCAGCACCAAGACCTTCCCGCCCACGTCGAACAACTGGGGCTACTTCGGCAACGCCGAGATCGACGGTCTGATCAAGGATGCGCGCACGACCTTCACGCCTGTCGAACGCGACGCCGCGCTGGCAAAGCTGCATGCGCGCGTGGTGGAGGAAGCGCCGTTCGTCTGGATCGCGCACGACGTCGGCCCGCGCGCGATGTCTCCGAAGGTCAAGGGCGTGGTGCAGCCCAAGAGCTGGTTCATCGATATCGCCACGATGTCGATGGATTGACGTTGAACGCCGGGAAGGCCGCCGCCCCGGCGGCCTTCCCGCATTAGCCGGTGACGCCTATGCTGTCCTACATCTTCCGGCGCGTGGTGTACGCCCTGCCCATCATGGCGGGGGTCGCGCTGCTCTGTTTCCTGTTGATCCATCTGGCGCCCGGCGATCCGTTGGTGTCCATCCTGCCGCCCGATGCGTCCGCCGACCTGCAGCGGCAGCTGATGCAGTTGTACGGTTTCGACCGGCCTCTTATCGAGCAGTTCGCGGGCTGGCTGTGGCGCGCCTTGCACGGCGATCTGGGCACCTCCATCGCCCCGGGGCGCCCCGTGGCCGCCGAAGTGCTGAACGCCGTGGGCAACACCTTGCGGCTGGCCTGTCTGGCGACGATGCTGGGCTTCGTCGTCGGGGCGTTCCTGGGCTTTGTCGGCGGCTACTACCGCAACTCGCTCATGGATCGCCTGGCGTCGTTCGTGTCCGTCGTCGGCGTCAGCGTGCCCCACTATTGGCTGGGCATGGTGCTGGTCATCGTGTTCTCGACCCAGCTGATGTGGCTGCCGCCCACCGGCGCGGGGCCGGGCGGTTCAGGCGAATGGGTCGCGGACTGGGCGCATTTCCGCCACATGATCCTGCCGGCCGTGACCATGTCGGTGATTCCGATGGGCATCATCGCCCGCACGGTCCGCGCGCTGGTGGCCGAGACGCTGTCGCAGGAATTCGTGGTGGGGTTGCGCGCGCGTGGCCTGACCGACCTGGGCGTGTTCTTGCACGTCGCCAAGAATTGCGCGCCCACGGCGCTGGCCGTGATGGGCCTGCAGTTGGGCTATCTGCTGGGCGGTTCCATCCTGATCGAGACCGTTTTTTCCTGGCCGGGCACGGGCTTCCTGCTGAACGCCGCGATCTTCCAGCGCGATTTGCCGCTGCTGCAGGGCACGATCCTGGTACTGGCGCTGTTCTTCGTGGTCTTGAACCTGGCCGTCGATATCCTGCAAGGCCTGTTCGATCCGCGTATCGAAAGGAGCTGACCGCATGACTCATTCCCTTGCTAGCACGGCGGCCGTGCCGGCCGTGGCGCCGGTCACCCGGTCGCCCGGCTACTGGTCCAACGTGTTGCGCCGCCTGCGCCGCGATCCCGTGGCCCTGGCCGCCGGCGCCGTCATCCTTGGGCTGATCGTCATGGCGATCCTGGCGCCCTGGATCTCTCCCGCCGACCCTTTCCAGGCGTCGATGCTCAAGCGCTTGCGGCCCATCGGCACCGAAGGCTATCCGTTGGGGGCCGACGAACTGGGCCGCGACATGCTTTCGCGCCTGATGCTGGGCGCGCGCTTGTCGCTGTTCATGGGCATCGTGCCGGTGATTGCGGCGTTTGCCGTCGGTAGCGCCATCGGCATCCTGGCCGGCTACGCGGGCGGCTGGACCAGCACGCTCATCATGCGCGTCGTCGACGTGTTCTACGCGTTCCCGTCCGTGCTGCTGGCGATTGCGCTGTCGGGCACGTTGGGGGCGGGCATCTTCAACGCGATCGTCTCGCTGACCATCGTGTTCATCCCGCAGGTCGTGCGCGTGGCAGAGAGCGTCACCGCGCAGGTGCGGCGCAGCGACTATGTCGACGCCGCGCGGGCGTCGGGCGCATCGCCGTTCACCATCGTGCGGGCGCAAGTGCTATCCAACGTGCTGGGACCGATCTTCGTGTATTCGACCAGCTTGATCTCTGTGTCCATGATCCTGGCGTCCGGCCTGTCGTTCCTGGGCCTGGGCGTGCGGCCGCCCGAACCCGAATGGGGGCTGATGCTGAATACGCTGCGCACCGCCATCTACACCCAGCCCTGGGTGGCGGCGTTGCCCGGCGTGATGATCTTCATTACGTCCATGTCTTTCAACCTGCTGTCCGACGGCCTGCGGTCCGCCATGGAGGTCAAGGAATGAGCGCCCTGATCGAAACGGCTCGCGCCGTCCACGACGATGTGGGTGGGCCGGCCCAGCCGCTGCTGAGCGTGCGCGGCCTGGTGAAGCACTTCCCGCTCAAGCGGGATCTGTTGTCGCGCAAGCGGGGCGGCAATGCCGTGCGCGCGGTGGACGGCGTTGACTTCGACGTGAAAAAGGGTGAAACCCTGGGCGTGGTCGGCGAATCCGGATGCGGCAAATCGACGACCGCGCGGCTGGTGATGCAGCTGATCGCCCAGGATCGCGGGGAACTGGTGTTCGACGGTGTCGCGGTTGGCTCGCGTGCGCTGGCATTGCGGGAATTCCGGCGGCAGACGCAGATGGTGTTCCAGGACAGCTATTCGTCGCTGAACCCGCGCATGACCATCGAAGATTCCGTCGCCTTCGGTCCGTTGGTGCACGGCACGGCCAGGAACGACGCCATCGCGGTGGCGCGCGGCTTGCTGGGCCGCGTGGGCCTGGACCCGCAGCGCTTCGCCGGGCGCTACCCGCATGAGTTATCCGGCGGCCAGCGCCAGCGCGTGAATATCGCGCGCGCGCTGGCGTTGCATCCGCGGCTGGTCATCCTGGACGAAGCGGTATCGGCGTTGGATAAATCCGTGGAAGCGCAGGTGCTGAACCTGCTGCTGGACCTGAAGGACGATTTCGGGCTGACGTACCTGTTCATCAGCCATGACCTGAACGTGGTGCGCTATATCTCGGACCGGGTGATGGTCATGTATCTGGGTGAAGTCGTCGAACTGGGGCCCGTCGCCCAGGTGTTCGATGCGCCGCGCCATCCCTACACCCAAGCCTTGCTGCGATCGATGCCGTCCATGGAGCCGGGGCAGCGGACGGAATCGGCGCCGCTGTCGGGCGATCCGCCCAATCCCATCGATCCGCCTTCGGGCTGCCGCTTCCATACGCGATGCGCCCAGGCCCGCGCGATCTGCGCGCAACAGGCGCCCGCCATGACGCGGCACGGAGACGGCCATGCCGTGCGCTGCCTCATCCATCAACCCGATTCCGGCTATGCCGCCTCAGGAGCGCCGACATGACATCTGCCCCGCAACCCCTGGTCAGCATCCGTAGTCTGGAAGTCGCTTTCCAGGCCGGCGCGAAGACCGTGCAGGCGTTGAACGGCGTGAGCCTGGATGTGGGGCGCGGCGAAACCGTGGCGTTGATCGGCGAATCGGGCTCGGGCAAAAGCGTGACGCTGCGGGCATTGATGCGCTTGCACCCGCCGCGCCGCACGCGCATGCGCGGCCAGATGCACGTGGACGGGCGCGACGTGCTGGCGATGAGCGCTCGCGAATTGGCCGCGATGCGGGGGCCGGTGGTGTCGATGGTGTTCCAGGAACCGCTGCTGGCGTTGGACCCGGTCTATACCGTCGGCCGTCAGATCGAAGAGATGGTGCGCCGGCATACCGGCAAGACGGCGGCACAGGCGCGCGCGCATGCCTTGGCGCTGTTTGAACGGGTGCACATTCCCAGCCCCGAGCGCCGCCTGCAGGCCTTTCCGCACGAGATGTCCGGCGGCATGCGTCAGCGCGCCATGATCGCGCTGGCCTTGTCCTGTGATCCCAAAGTGCTGCTGGCCGACGAGCCCACCACCGCGCTGGACGCTACCGTTCAGATTCAGATCCTGCTGCTGTTGCGCGAACTGCAGCGCGAGCTGGGTCTGTCCATCGTGTTCGTGACGCATGACATCGGAGCCGCGGCCGAAATCGCCGATCGCGTCGCCGTCATGTATGGCGGCCGGATCGTCGAGCAGGGCGCCGTGGCCGATCTGCTGCGCGCTCCGCGCCACCCGTACACGCTGGCGCTGCTGAAGGGCAGGGCGCACGGCGCGATGCAAAAAGGGCAACGGCTTGAAACGATTCCTGGCTCGCCGCCCGATCTGGCTGCTTTGCCGCCAGGTTGCTCGTTCGCGCCGCGTTGCGGCCTGGCCCAGCCGCGCTGCCAGGCGGCGGTGCCTGATATCGAGCCCATTGCCCCGGGGCACGAGGTGCGGTGCATCCGGGTGGCCGAAACCGCATAGGCGCGGCTAAATTTGTTTCAACGTATCACCGCGCAATGCGTCCCTGATAAGGATTTTCATTCTTGGCCGATAATGCTTGTCGTTGCTCCAAGCAGGACCTTCTATGCGCTGTGTTGCCCGTCGTGTTTCTTTGCCGCTGTTCGCCGTCCTCTCGGTCGTCTTGGTGGGATGTACCGCCCCTAAGCCGGCCTACGAACGAGAGGATTTCACCCAGAACGACGTATTCTCGCGTACGTTCCCCACTGCCAGCGTCACCGCCTGCGATGCGGGCCGCCGCGCCTTGCTGAGCCAGGGCTACAACATCGACCGCTTCGATGCGGCGCGAGTGTCCGGGCACAAGAACTTCCAGGGTGAAGACGGGCAGCATACCCAGATCAATTTCAACATCGACTGCGCCTCGGACGGCAGCGCCAACCAGCGCGCCACGGTGTTCGCCAACGCCGTGCAGGACCGCTACTCGATCAAGCGCACGAGCAGTTCCGCCAGCGTGGGTGTGAGCGTGCTGGGCCAGGTGTCCATGCCCTTCGGATCCAGCGACGACTCCTTGGTCAAGACGGCCAGCCAGACCGTGTCGCGGCCGAAATTCTACGAAGGCTTCTTCCAGCTTCTGCAGCGTTTCCTGGCGGACGCCGAAGCGGCCGCCGCGCCGCATGCGCCGCCGCCGGCACGCGGTCGCGGCAACGCGCCCAAGCCTTCCACGCCGCCTGCGGATCCGGTCGTCGCGCCGGACGCACCCGCCGACACGCTCAACCCGGCCGGCGCCAACGGCCCCGCCGCAGCAGGCGACAAGCCGGCCTTGCCGGCCGAGCCGGAC
>NZ_JBHFII010000043.1:0-2680 GCF_057334215.1 Achromobacter maghribensis
CGTCGGGTGGCCGCGATGAGGCTCGCCGCGCCGCCGAGGCCGAAGCCGCCGCGCTGCGCGAGATGCTGAACCGTCCGCGCAAGGTGCTGCGCGCCCCCGAGCCGGAGGCGCCTGCCGCCCCCGCCGCGGCGCCCATTTCGGGCACGCTGCACAAGCCCGCTGGCAAGCCGGGCGCCACGCCTGGCGCCAAGAAGGACGCCAAGCCCGCCGCGCCCGGTGCCAAGAAGACCATCAAGACCGCTGAAGTCGCGTCGACCTGGTCTGATGACGCATCGCGCAAGAAGCCCGCCGACAAGCCGGCAGCCCCGGCCCGCCGTGATGGCTGGCGCGCAGGCGGCAAGGGTGGTGGCAAGGGCGGCGGCCGTGGTGGCCGCAACCAGCAGAACGACCGCCGCAACGAGCCGGCGCCGCAAGAATTCATCGCACGCGAAGTTCACGTGCCGGAAACCATCAGCGTGGCCGACCTGGCCCACAAGATGTCCGTCAAGGCCGCCGAAGTCATCAAGCAATTGATGAAGTTGGGCCAGATGGTCACCATCAACCAGGTGCTGGACCAGGAAACGGCCATGATCGTGGTCGAGGAACTGGGCCACGTGGCGATCGCCGCCAAGCTGGATGACCCGGAAGCCTTCCTGGACGAAACCGCCACGGTTTCCGAAGCCGAGCAACTGCCGCGCGCACCGGTCGTGACCGTCATGGGCCACGTCGACCACGGCAAGACCTCGCTGCTGGATTACATCCGCCGCGCCAAGGTTGCCGCGGGCGAAGCCGGCGGCATTACGCAGCACATCGGCGCCTACCACGTTCAAACCGAGCGCGGCATGGTGACCTTCCTTGACACCCCGGGCCACGAGGCGTTCACCGCCATGCGTGCCCGCGGCGCCAAGGCGACCGACATCGTGATTCTGGTGGTTGCCGCCGACGACGGCGTGATGCCGCAGACGCGTGAAGCCATCCACCACGCCAAGGCCGCGGGCGTGCCCATGGTCGTGGCCGTGACCAAGATCGACAAGCCGTCGGCCAACCCGGAACGCGTCAAGCAGGAACTGGTTGCCGAACAGGTCGTGCCGGAAGAATACGGCGGTGACGTGCCCTTCGTGGGCGTGTCGGCCAAGACCGGCGAAGGCATCGACGATCTGCTGGAAAACCTGCTGCTGCAAGCCGAAGTGCTGGAATTGAAGGCACCGGTCGAGTCGGCCGCCAAGGGCCTGGTCATCGAAGCCCGTCTGGACAAGGGCCGTGGCCCGGTCGCGACGATTCTGGTGCAGAGCGGCACGCTCAAGCGCGGCGACGTGGTGCTGGCCGGCGCAAGCTTCGGCCGCGTCCGCGCCATGCTGGACGAGAACGGCAAGCCGATTCAATCGGCCGGCCCGTCCATCCCGGTGGAAATCCAGGGCCTGACCGAAGTGCCTGCCGCTGGTGACGAACTGATGGCGCTGTCCGACGAGCGCAAGGCGCGCGAAATCGCGCTGTTCCGCCAAGGCAAGTTCCGCGACGTCAAGCTGGCCCGCCAACAGGCCGCCAAGCTGGAGTCGATGTTCGACAACCTGGGCGAGGGCACGCAGACGCTTACGCTTATCGTCAAGACCGACGTGCAGGGTTCGCAAGAAGCGCTGGTTCAGTCGCTGGTCAAGCTGTCGACCGACGAAGTCCGTGTGCAAGTGGTGCACGCGGCTGTCGGCGGCATCTCGGAAACCGACATCAACCTGGCCATCGCCTCGAACGCTGTCGTGATCGGCTTCAACGTGCGTGCGGAAGCAAGCGCCAAGAAGCTGGCCGAGAACAACGGCATCGACGTGCGCTACTACAACATCATCTATGACGCCGTGGATGAAGTTAAGGCAGCCATGTCGGGCATGTTGGCGCCCGAGAAGAAAGAAGAAATCATCGGCCTGGTCGAGATCCGTGAGGTCTACAGCATCTCGCGCCTTGGCAACATCGCCGGTTGTATGGTGCTTGACGGCATCGTCCGCCGCGATTCCCAGGTACGCCTGCTGCGCAACAACGTGGTCCACTGGACGGGGCATCTTGAATCGCTGCGCCGCTTCAAGGACGACGTCAAGGAAGTCAAATCGGGCTTCGATTGCGGTCTTACGCTGCGCGGCAACAACGACATCCAGGTGGGCGACCAGCTGGAAGTCTTTGAAATCAAGGAAATCGCGCGTACGCTGTAAAGCGTCGCGAGGCATTATTGCTAATGAGCCGTCACAAGTCCAAAGCCATCCCCGGCCGCAATCTGCGGCTGGCCGACCAGATCCAAAAAGATCTGGCCGAGATCATCCAGCGCGAAATCGATATGTCTCGCGCGGGACTGATCACGCTCTCCGGTGTGGAATTGTCGACCGACTACGCGCATGCCAAGGTGTGGTTCACGGTTTTGGGCGCCGAGCCCGAAGCCGCGACCGCCTTGCTGAACGAGAAAGCCGGTTGGCTGCACTCGCAGCTCTATAAGCTGCTGCACATTCACACTGTCCCCACTTTGCGTTTCTTCCACGACGAGCAAATTGCCCGTGGTATCGAAATGTCGATCCTTATCGACCGCGCAAACCGGCCCGGCCCCCACTCGGGCGTGCCCGACGAACCTGAAGACCAGTCCTGATCGGGCTGTCGTCACTGCTCTAAACACGGATTCCGACGATGGCTAAACGACGCGGGCTTTTGCTCGACGGTGTGCTGTTGC
>NZ_JBHFII010000043.1:2749-11800 GCF_057334215.1 Achromobacter maghribensis
GAGCAACCACGCCTTACAACGCGCCAAACGTGCCATGGATGCGGCGAAAGCTGGTCACACGGGCACGCTGGACCCCTTCGCCACCGGCTTGCTGGTGTGCTGCATGGGACGCGCGACCAAGATTTCCGGCGCGATGCTTAACGCTGACAAGGCGTATCGCGCTACGCTGCAATTTGGCAGCGAAACCGATTCGGGCGACCTGACCGGCAATGTCGTGTCCACCGCCGAACCGGGCTTTACCGTTGACGAACAGGCGCTGCGCGACGCGCTGTCACGTTTCTCGGGCACGATCGAGCAGATTCCGCCGATGTACTCCGCGCTCAAGCGCGATGGCAAACCGTTGTACGAGTACGCGCGCGCCGGCATCGAACTGGAACGGGCCCCGCGCCAGATCACGATTCACCGCATCGAGCTGTTGTCCCTTTCGGGAACGCAGGCAGAGATCGATGTGGCTTGCAGTAAAGGCACATACATCCGAACACTGGCCCAGGACATCGGGCGCGTGCTGGGCTGTTTCGCCCACCTGACGGCGCTGCGGCGCACGCACGTCGGGCCATTTTCTCTGGAACGCGCCGTTGAGCTGGAAGCCTTGCAGGCCATGCCAGACCCCAAGCAGGCATTGCTTGCACTGAACGAATTGCCGGAGGGCTTGCTGCCCTCCACCCTGACCTTAAAGGACTCGCTATGACTCGCGCCTTGCGCAACGTCGCCATCATCGCCCACGTGGACCACGGTAAAACAACCCTGGTCGACCAGCTGCTGCGCCAATCCGGCACCTTCCGCGAAAACCAGGCGCTGACCGAACGGGTCATGGACTCGAACGATCTGGAAAAAGAACGCGGCATCACGATTCTGGCCAAGAACTGTGCCGTTGAATACGAAGGCACGCACATCAACATCGTCGACACCCCGGGTCACGCTGACTTCGGTGGTGAAGTCGAACGCGTGCTGTCCATGGTCGACGGCGTGCTGCTGCTGGTTGACGCCGTTGAAGGCCCGATGCCGCAGACCATTTTCGTGACCCGCAAGGCGCTGGCCCTGGGCCTGAAGCCGATCGTCGTGGTCAACAAGGTCGACCGCCCGGGCGCGCGTACCGACTTCGTCATCAACGCCACGTTCGACCTGTTCGACAAGCTGGGCGCGACGGAAGAGCAGCTTGACTTCCCGGTGGTGTACGCCTCGGGCCTGTCGGGCTACGCCGGCCTGACCCCGGACGTGCGCGAAGGCAATATGCGCCCGTTGTTCGAAGCCATCCTGCAGCACGTGCCGCAGCGTGACGACGATCCCAACGGCCCGTTGCAGATGCAGATCATCTCGCTGGACTACAACAGCTACGTCGGCAAGATCGGCGTGGGCCGCATCAATCGTGGCCGTATGCGCCCCGGCATGGAAGTGGCTTACAAGTTTGGTCCTGAAGGCCAGGGCGGCCGCGGCCGCATCAACCAGGTGCTGAAGTTCCATGGCCTGGAACGCGTCGTGGTGGATGAAGCCGAAGCCGGCGACATCGTGCTGATCAACGGTATTGAAGAACTGGGCATCGGCTGCACCGTCACCGACGTGACGACGCAGGAAGCCCTGCCGATGCTGCGCATCGACGAGCCGACGCTGACCATGAACTTCATGGTGAACACGTCGCCGCTGGCCGGCCGCGAAGGCAAGTTCGTGACCAGCCGCCAAGTGCGCGACCGCCTGGACCGCGAACTGAAGTCCAACGTGGCGCTGCGTGTGCGCGACACGGGCGACGACACGGTGTTCGAAGTGTCGGGCCGTGGCGAACTGCACCTGACGATTTTGCTGGAAACGATGCGCCGCGAAGGCTACGAGCTGGCCGTGTCGCGCCCGCGCGTGGTGTTCAAGGACATCGACGGCGTGAAGTGCGAGCCGTTTGAATCGCTGACGGTCGACGTCGAAGACGCCCACCAGGGCGGCGTGATGGAAGAACTGGGCCGCCGCAAGGGCGACCTGCAGGACATGCAGCCGGACGGCCGTGGCCGCACCCGCCTGGAATACCTGATTCCGGCACGTGGCCTGATCGGCTTCCAGAACGAGTTCCTGACGCTGACGCGCGGCACGGGCTTGATGAGCCACATCTTCCATGAGTACGCCCCGGTCAAGGAAGGTTCGATCGGCGAGCGCCGCAACGGCGTGCTGATCAGCCAGGACCATGGCGACGCGGTGGCCTACGCCCTGTGGAAGCTGCAGGACCGCGGCCGCATGTTCGTGAGCCCGGGCGATGCGCTGTACGAAGGCATGATCATCGGCATTCACAGCCGCGACAACGACCTGGTCGTGAACCCGATCAAGGGCAAGCAGCTGACCAACGTGCGCGCCTCGGGCACCGACGAAGCCGTGCGCCTGGTTCCGCCGATCCAGATGTCGCTGGAATATGCCGTGGAATTCATCGACGACGACGAACTCGTGGAAATCACGCCGAAGTCGATCCGTCTGCGTAAGCGCTACCTGCTGGAAAACGAACGCAAGCGCGCTGCGCGCGACGCCGCCGTCTAAGCGGACCGGGGGCAACGCCCCTTGCGTTTCGGCAGTATGCGAAAAAGCCGCGCACCTTCGGGTGCGCGGCTTTTTTTCATTCGAGGCCCGGGGCGCTATACGCCGTTCTGTTGGTGCCGGTATTCCTGCGTGGCGCCGCCGTAGCCATAGGCGGCCGCCCGCGCGTCGATCACGTGGACGTATGAGCATTCATGCAGCTCGCCCAGGATTTCCTGGAATGACGCGTAGATCTCTTTGATGAAGCGCGCTTTCTCGGCCTTGGTGTTGGTCTCGTCGGTGACGCTGATGTCCAGGTGGAAGGCGTTCTTGCCAAGTTCCGACAGCGGGCGGCCGCCAATGAACCACAGGTCATGCGGGATGTGCTGCAGCGTGATGGCGATGACCGGCAGCTGTTTGCCCAGCACGGATTGGGTCAACCCGGCCACGGCGTCGACGACGCGGCGGTTGATGGCGGCATCGGAGGCGCCGGAGAGGTGAACGACGATGTGAGGCATGAAAAGCTCCTGAGCGGGTAGGTGTGAAGCCAGTTTAGGAGTCCTGTTGACATCGGAAAAGCGGGAAATTACGATTCTATCCATCGTTTAATCCGTTGGATAAGCCATGTCGGGATTTGATCTGGACCAGTTGCGCACGCTGGTTGCCGTGCTGGAGTCCGGCAGCCTGACGGCGGCGGCGCCAAAGGTATTTCTGTCGCAATCTTCCGTCAGCGAACAAATGCGCAAATTGGAAGATCGCGCGGGCCAGCCGTTGCTGGTGCGCGGTAAAGCGGGGGTGGCGGCGACGCCCGCCGGCGAACGCCTGTTGGCGCATGCGCGCGCCATCCTGGCGTTGAGCGACGAAGCGTACCGAGACCTGCGGGGCGTGTCGCTGCGGGGCGAGCTGCGGCTGTGCATCACGGATTATTTCCGCCCGGGCGACGTGGCGCGCATGCTGCGGCGCCTGAACGAGCAGTATCCGCAGGTGCGCTTGCATGTGACGATCATGAAGAGCGGCGCCATCGAGGCCGCTTATGAACGCGGCGAGATCGACGTGGGCATATCGATGTCGATCCAGGAGCGCGGCGCACCTCGCGCGCGGGCACAAGGAGAATTGCTGCGCCGCGAACCTTTGCTATGGATGGGGGCAGAGGGCGCGGCTGCGCCGGCTGGCGAGCCCTTGGCGTTGCTGGTGCTGCCGGAAACATGCGCCTTGCGGCAGTACGTCGAGCGGCAGCTGTCGCGCCGCGGGGTGCCGTACTCGGTGGCGCACGTGGCCTCGGGCGTGGCGGGATTGCAGTTGGCCCTTTCGGCGGGATTGGGCGTGGCCTGCCTGAACGAATCGGCGTTGGCCCCGGGCATCGCGCGGCTGCACGCCCCGGGCTTGCCGGCGTTGCCGACGGTGGAATTCCGCCTGTTGCCCGCCCGGCCCGGCGAAAGCGAATTCATGGGGTTGGCGCGCGACGCCATCGTTCGCGCGATGCGCTGACGATCGCGTCAGCCGCGCCTGACGGGGGCACCCCGGAGGCGTTCGCGCAGCGCAATTCCCGGACGCTGGCCGTCAACCGCAAAATCATTGAAACTGCGGGGATCAAGTTCGACGAATGACCGGCTTTTTTCAACGGGACAGGATCCACCTTTCACTGGAGAAGCAATGGGTGCCATCGACAAACTCGCGCCGTTCATCGACGCGCGCAGCGATCGTTACGCGGATCTGAGCGACCGCATCTGGAGCCTGGCCGAATTGCGCTACGACGAGCACAAATCGGCCGAACTGCATATCGCGATGCTGGAAGCAGCGGGTTTCCGCATTACGCGGGACGCTGCGGGCATCCCGACGGCCTTCGTGGCCGAAGCTGGCCAGGGCGGTCCCGTCATCGGCATCTTGGGCGAATACGACGCCCTGTCGGGCCTGAGTCAGGAGAGCGGCGCGTTCGCCTGCCAACCTTCGCCAGAAACGCCGAATGGGAACGGCCACGGTTGCGGGCACCATCTGCTGGGCACGGCGGCACATTTTGCCGCGGTCGCCGTGAAGGAATTCCTGGAAGCCAACCGGTTGCCGGGCACGATCCGCTTCTACGGCTGTCCGGCGGAAGAGGGCGGTTCGGGCAAGACATTCATGGCGCGCGCCGGCCTGTTCGACGATCTTGACGCGGCCCTGACCTGGCATCCGGCGTCCCATACGGGGATTTTCCACCAGTCGTCGCTGGCCAATATCCAGGCCTATTTTCGCTTCCGGGGGATTGCCGCGCACGCGGCGAATTCACCGCACCTTGGCCGTAGCGCGCTGGACGCGGTGGAGCTGATGAATGTGGGCGTGAACTACCTGCGCGAACACATGGTGCCGGATGCGCGCGTGCATTACGCCGTGACCCATAGCGGTGGCATTTCGCCCAACGTGGTGCAGGCCCGCGCCGAGGTCCTGTACCTGGTGCGCGCCCCGATCAATTCGCAGGCGTCGGACCTCTACGAACGCGTGAAAAACGTGGCGCGGGGGGCGGCGCTGATGACGGACTGCAAGCTGGAGATCGTGTTCGACAAGGCTTGCTCGAACTACATGCCGAACCGCGTGCTGAACGAAGTGATGTACGCCAACATGCAGGCGCTGCAAGGGCCCGCCTACACGCCGGGCGAAGAGCAGACCGCGCGCCGCATGTGGGATTCGATCACGGAGGACGACATCGACAACGCTGGCAAGAACCTGGGCGCGGTGCTGCGCAACCCCACGCCGCTGTTTTCCGGCGTGGCGCCCTTCGATCCGGTCAAGACCGAGATCAGCTACGGGTCCACCGATGTCGGCGATGTCAGCTGGGTGACGCCCACGGCGCAGTGCTGGGGCGCGTGCTACGCCTACGGCACGCCGTTCCATTCATGGCAGATGGTGGCGCAGGGCAAGATGTCCATGGCGCACAAGGGCATGGTGCATGCGGCCAAGATCATTGCGGCGACCGCCGCTGATCTTTACGCAAAGCCCGAGGCGCTGGCCCGGGCGAAAGAAGAACTGCTGGAGGCGCGCCGGGGCCAGCCCTACGTGTGCCCCATCCCGGCCGATGTCGTGCCGTCGTTCATGCGGAAGTGAAAAATGCCCCCGCGGGGGCATTTTTCATGGGGCCGGCGAAAGATCAGGCCGGCAGGGAAGGCGCGTACTGCGCGTCCGAGCTGACCTTTTCGTGGAACTCCACCACGCGGCGCACCACCTTGACGGGATCGTCCTCGATGATGAAAAGGTCCAGGTCGTGCGCGCCAATCATGCCGTTGCCCAGCACTTGGCCGCCCAACCATTCCACCAGGCCGGACCAGTATTCGCTGCCCACCAGCACGATGGGCGCGGGCGGGACCTTGCCCGTCTGGATCAGCGTCAACGCTTCGAAGAGCTCGTCCAGGGTGCCGAAGCCGCCCGGCATCGCCACGTAGGCGAAGCTGTGCATGAAGAACGTGGCCTTGCGCGAAAAGAAATACTCGAACGACAGGCTGATGGTCTGGTATTCGTTGTTGTGCGCTTCGTGTGGCAGGCTGATGTTCAACCCGATGCTGGTGCCGCCCGCTTCGAATGCGCCTTTATTGGCTGCCTCCATGATGCCGGGGCCGCCCCCGGCGATGACCGCGAAACCGGCGCCAGCAAGGGCGGCCGATATGGCGATAGTGGTTTCATAGTGGGGGGAATTGCGACTGACTCGTGCACTGCCGAAGACGCTGACTGCGGGCCCGATGTTCGCGAGCTTGTCTGCCGCCGTCCGTATCTCTGACATAATCAGCGGAATTTGTTTGTTGGCGGGTGTTTCCGCAGTTATTGCCATATCTGCCTTTGTAACCATGAAAAAAACCTTATTACTGGTCGACGGTTCAAGTTACTTGTACCGTGCTTTCCACGCTATGCCTGATTTGCGCAATGCGCAAGGCGAACCTACGGGTGCGCTCTATGGCGTGGTGAACATGTTGCGCAAGCTTGTATCTGACCACAAGGCAGAGTATGCCGCATGTATTTTCGATGCCCGTGGCAAGACCTTTCGGGACGATTTGTATCCCGAGTACAAGTCGCACCGTCCTCCCATGCCGGAGGACCTGGCCGCGCAGATTGAACCCATCCACCGCGCCGTGCGCGCGCTGGGCTGGCCGGTGCTGGCCATCGAGGGCGTCGAAGCGGACGATGTGATCGGCACCTTGGCCAAGCGTGCGGCCGAACACGATGTGCACACCATCGTCTCCACCGGCGACAAAGACCTGGCGCAACTGGTCAACAGCCACGTCACCCTGGTCAACACCATGACCGGCGAAGTGCTTGACGAACCCGGCGTGGTCAACAAATTTGGCGTGCCGCCCGACCGCATCGTCGACTATCTGATGCTGGTGGGCGACACGGTGGACAACGTGCCGGGCGTCACCAAGGTCGGCCCCAAGACCGCGGTCAAGTGGCTGACGGAATTCGGGTCCATCGACAAGCTGGTCGAGGGCGCCGAAGGCATCAAGGGCGTGGCGGGTAGCAACCTGCGCGAGGCCATCCCGAACTTCCCGCTGACGCGCCAGTTGCTGACCGTGAAGTACGACTGCGACCTGACCGGCCATGTGGAAAGCGTGGACGACCTGACGCCGCGGGAACGCGACGACGCCACGCTGACCGAACTGTACGAACGCTACGGGTTCCGCACGTGGCTGCGCGATCTGACCGGCGACGCCGAGCGCGTGCCGACCGGCGATGCGCGCATCGCGGCGGACGTGCCCGCGGCCCCCGCCGAACTGGATTACCGCATCATTTCCGACTGGGCGGAATTCGACGCCTGGCTGGAAAAGCTGCAGGGCGCGTCCCTGGTGGCACTGGATACCGAGACCACGTCGCTGGACCAGATGCAGGCCAAGCTTGTCGGCCTGTCGCTGGCGGTGGAGCCGGGCGTGGCCTGCTACATCCCCGTGGCGCATCGCGGCCCCGACGGCGCGACCCAGCTGCCCAAGGCCGAGGTACTGGCGCGCCTGAAGCCGTGGCTTGAGGACGCCTCGCGCGCCAAGCTGCTGCATCACGCCAAGTACGACGCCCATGTGTTCGCGAATGAAGGCATCCGGCTGGCGGGCATTGCCGAAGACACGATGCTTGAAGCGTATGTGCTGGAATCCCATCGCGGCGTGGGTTTGAACGATCTGGCCCAGCGCTATCTGGGCCGCAGCGGCGTGTCCTACGAGGACCTGTGCGGCAAGGGCGCCAAGCAGATCGGCTTTGACGAAGTGGCGGTCGACAAGGCCGGCCACTATGCCGCCGAGGACGCTGATTTCACCTTGCAGCTGCATCAGGTGCTGCGCCCGATGGTGGCGGCCGATGAAGGGCTGAACCGCGTCTACCAGCTTGAGATCCGGGTGTCGGCGGTGCTGACCACCATCGAGCGCAACGGTGTGAAGGTGGATGCCGCCGAGCTGGGCCGCCAAAGTCACAAGCTGGGCCAGGAAATGTTGCGCCTGGAGCAAAAGGCCTATGAGCTGGCCGGCCAGCCCTTCAATCTGAATTCCCCCAAGCAATTGGGCGAAATCCTGTTCGACCGCATGCAGTTGCCGGTGGTCCGCAAGACTGCGGGCGGCGCGCCGTCCACGGACGAAGACGTGCTGACCAAGCTGGCGCTGGACTATCCGCTGCCGCAGGTGCTGCTGGAATACCGGGGCCTGTCCAAGCTGAAGTCGACCTACACGGACAAGCTGCCGCGCATGATCAATCCGGACACGGGGCGCGTGCACACGCGCTATGCGCAGGCGGCGGTGATCACGGGCCGCCTGGCCTCGTCCGATCCCAATCTGCAGAACATCCCGGTCCGCACCGAGGCCGGCCGCCGCGTGCGCGAGGCCTTCATCGCCGAACAGGGCTTGCTGCTGTCGGCCGACTATTCGCAGATCGAGCTGCGCATCATGGCGCACGTCTCCGACGACGCCAACCTGCAGCGCGCCTTCGCCGCCGGCGAGGACATCCACCGTGCCACGGCGTCCGAGGTGTTCGGCGTGCCGTTGGCGGACGTGTCGACCGAGCAGCGCCGCGCCGCCAAGGCAATCAACTTCGGCCTGATCTACGGCATGGGCGTGTTTGGCCTGGCGTCCAACCTGGGTATCACGCGCGACGCGGCGCAGGCGTATATCGACCGCTATTTCGCCCGCTATCCCGGCGTGGCGATGTACATGGAAAATACGCGCCGGCTGGCGCGCGAGCAGGGCTACGTGGAAACGGTGTTCGGGCGCCGCCTGCAATTGCCGGAAATCCGCGGCGCCTCGGGCCCGCGCCGGCAGGGCGCCGAGCGGGCCGCCATCAATGCGCCCATGCAGGGCACGGCCGCCGACCTTATCAAGATGGCCATGGTGGCCGTGCAAGATTGGCTGGAAGCCGAAAAGCTGCAGACGCGCATGATCATGCAAGTGCACGACGAACTGGTGCTGGAAGCGCCGGACGCCGAGATCGAGCGGGTCAAGGAAGCACTGCCGCGCCTGATGTGCAATGTTGCCGAGTTGCGCGTGCCGCTGGTGGCCGAGGTGGGCATGGGCAAGAACTGGGAACAGGCGCACTAAGCCCGGCGCCCGGTCTCTGAACACAGGTGGGGCCCCC
>NZ_JBHFII010000043.1:11883-29472 GCF_057334215.1 Achromobacter maghribensis
CCCTTGGGGGGCCCCATTTCCGATTTTGGGATTGCAACAATATAATGTTGCGCTTCCCCCGCTTATATTGCGTCCCCAAAATGTTGCTGCTCTGGGTCCTGCTTGCCACTGTCACCGGTGGTCTTATCGCCGTCCTTGTCGCCAGCTGGCTGGCCTACAAGGTGTTCGCCCAATACCTGCATCACATGGTGAGCCTGTCGGTGGGCGTGCTGTTGTCGGTGGCGCTGCTGCACTTGCTGCCCGAAGCCTTCGAGGGCGGGGTAAGCGACGCCCATACGCTCTTCGGGTTGATGCTGGCGTCGCTGATCGGTTTCTTCGTGCTGGAGAAGATCGCGCTGTTGCGCCATAGCCATCACCACGAGGGCGACGGCCACCACCATCACAAGGGCCACGACCACCACGAAGCGGGGCGGGGCGGGGTGTTGATCCTGATCGGCAGTTCGCTGCACAACTTGTGCGATGGCGTACTGGTGGCGGCGGCCTTCCTGACGGACCCGCTGCTGGGCGTGTTGACGGCCGCCTCGATCATCGTGCACGAAGTGCCGCACAAGCTCAGCGATTTCGTCGTGCTGCTCAATGCGGGGCTGGCGCGCCGCCGGGCGTTTTTCCTGATCCTGTTCACCAGCTTGTGTTCAGCCGTGGGCGGCATAATAGGGTACTTCGTGCTTCAGCAAGCGCAGGGCTGGGTGCCCTATGTGCTGGTGATTGCGGCCAGCAGCTTCCTTTACATTTCGGTGGCCGACCTGATGCCGCAGATGCACGAACGGGTATCCCTTTCGGATGCCGTCCCGCAGTTGCTGCTGGTGGGCGTGGGCGTGGCGCTGATCTACAGTGTGACGACCCTGATGCACCATGGGCACGAGCACGTGGCCGATCCTGGCCCCGGCACGCCCCATGCGGAGCACGTTCACCCGGCGCACTAGGCAGGACGCGCGCGAAACGGGAGACCCGGTGTCGTTGATCCCTACACAGGAGTACTCCATGAGTTTTTCCGCCGCCGCCGGCAACGTCGCGCCCACCGTCATCCATACGGACACGCAGGGCCTCGTCCACGGGGATTTCAAACTACCCGTGGCCGATGGCTCCATCGCCGCCTACTACGCCGCGCCCGAAGGCCGCCGCGACCTGCCCATCGTGCTGGTCGTGCAGGAGATCTTCGGCGTGCACGAGCACATCAAGGACATCTGCCGCCGCGTCGCCAAGGCCGGCTACCTGGCCGTGGCCGCCAACCTGTACGAGCGACAGGGCGACGCGTCGGTCTATACCGACATCCCGAAGCTTATCGCCGAGCTGGTCAGCAAGGTGCCTGACGAGCAAGTGTTCGCCGACCTGGATGCCAGCGTGGCCTGGGCCGCGCAAAACGGTGGCGACGCCCGCCGCGTGGCGGTCACGGGATTTTGCTGGGGTGGGCGCCTGACGTGGATGTACGCCGCGCACAATCCCGACGTGCGTGCCGCCGTGGCGTGGTACGGCAAGCTCAGCACCGGCCACGGCCCGCTGATCAAACGCGTTGCTTTCGATGTGGTCAATGAGCTGCACGGCCCGGTGCTGGGGTTGTACGGCGCCCAGGACGCCAGCATCCCGTTGGCCGACATCGATACGATGAAGACCAAGCTGGCCAACGGCAATGCCGCCGCCAAACAGTCGGAATTCGTGGTGTACCCCGACGCCGACCACGCCTTCATGGCGGACTACCGGGCCAGCTACAAGCCCGAGGCCGCGAAAGACGGCTGGAAGGGGATGCTGGAATGGTTCCAACGGTATCTGTAGGCGGGCGACCGTAGAACGGGGGCATCGCGCAAAGTAGGCATGCGCCCGAATTCTAGTTTCCGGCCTCTCGCAGTCGGCTGGGCAGCAACTCGCCGTGGCGGGCCAGTAGCGGATAGGCCGCCGCGCCCACCAGATGTGAGTTGATTCCCTTCATGTCCCGCAGGATGTCCAGGTAGAGCGAGCCGACTTCGGCGGCGTCGACCTGGCCCGCCTTGATCTTCTGCAAGTGCGTGTCCGAAGCCTGGGTTTCGATCGTGCGGAAGCGGTTCTTCTCGCCGGCCAGGGCGCGGGCCTGGCGCAGGTCGTCGTTGACGAAAAGCGCGGCCGCCTGGCGTTCGTTGGCGATCAACTGGCCCAGGGTGTCGTCCAGGCTGGCGCGCTGCTCGGGCGAGAAGGTCCAGCCCTGCTTGCGCAGCTTGGCGATGTGGCTCAGCAGGCCGTGATGGGCGATGTCGCCGGCATGGCCGATATTGCTGGTGAAGGCCAGGATGTCATCCATGCGCTGGACATCGTCGCGGGTCATGTTTTCCTGGTCCAGCGTGGCCAGATAGGTCGTGATGGCGTTTTCAAGCTTGTCCAGCGCGGCGTCCAGTTGGCGCGCCTGCACCATCCGGTGCCGGTTGTCGCGCTTGAATCCGGCGCGGGCGTACAGCAGCAGCGTCTGCACCATGTCGGCCATGCGCAGGGCTTCGCGGGCCGCATTGCCCAGCGCCACGGCCGGCACGTCGTGCGCCCATTCGTCCAGGTATTGGGGGCGGGACGGGTCGTTGGGATCGGCGCGCTTGGGCAGCCAGCGGGTGAGCAGGGCGGCGTAGGGGGTCAAGAGCGGCAGGAACACCAGGGCGATCACCGCATTGAACAGCGTGTGGAAGTTGGCGACGGCGCGGGCCGGGTCGCTGGCCATGCCGCTCATCAGCGGCTGCAGCACCGGCAGCAGCAACAAACCGGCCAGCACGCCCAGTACCCGGGTCAACAGGTTGCCCAACGGCAGCCGGCGCGCGGCGGGGTCGTCGCCCGTCACGCCTTCGATCATCGGATTGATGGCCGTGCCCAGGTTGGCGCCCAGCACCAGCGCGAAGGCCACGTGCGGCGCAACCATATGGTGGCTGGCCAGCGACATCACCAGCACCACCACCGCCACGCTCGAGTGCGCGGCCCAGGTGAAGGCGGCCGACAGCAGCACCGCGGCCACTGGCTGGGTGGCCAGGGCATCCAGGATCATGCCCAGCATGGGGGCGGTCTGGAAGGGTTCGAATAGTTCGACCAACTGGTGCAAAGAGAGCAGCAGCAGCCCCAGGCCGATGAACACCCGGCCCAGGTCGCGCGTGCGGCCGGGCGGATAGCGGCGGAACATCCAGACGCCTGCCAGGATCAGGATCGGGGCGAGCGAGGTCAGGTCGAAGGACAGCAACTGGACGATCAGCGTGGTGCCGACATTGGCCCCCAGCATGGCGGCCAGGGCGGGCACCAGGCCCACGACGCCACCGGCGGCAAAACCGGTGATCATCAGGCCGGTGGCCGTGCTGCTCTGCAAGGCGGCGGTAATGCCCAGACCGGCAGCGAAGGCCCGCAGACGCGTGCCCAACGCTTTGCCCAGCGCCGCGCCCAGGGCCGCGCCGAAAGCGCGCTGGACGCCGGTTTGCACCATGTGCACGCCCCAAAGGAGCAAGGCGACATAGCCGGCGAAGTCAAGCAGGGTAATAAGTCCAGACATCCAGGGGTGTTCCCTTCTTTTTATGACATGAAATAATTCTGTAATGATCGCATGCCTGACCTGCCGGGGAAACCCGGGGGCCTGATACAGCATACGCCCGGCGGGGCTTTGCTGCGTATGGCGGTGGCTACGCGTATCATTGCCTGACTATTCTTTGATGTACTGGAGTTTTGCGTGGCCGTTTCCGTATTCGATCTGTTCAAGATAGGCATTGGCCCGTCTAGCTCCCATACGGTGGGCCCGATGCGGGCCGCCTTGCTTTTCGCGCAAGGCCTGGAACGCGACGGCCTGATGCCGCGCGTGGGTCATGTCCGCGCCGAGCTCTACGGATCACTGGGCGCCACCGGCAAGGGGCACGGCACCGACAAGGGCGTGCTGCTTGGCCTGATGGGCGAAGCCCCCGATACGGTCGACCCGGCCGCGATTGTCGGCATGGTCGCCTCGGTGCGCGCCAGCCGCCAATTGCCGCTGCTGGGCCGCTACCCGGTTCCTTTCATCGAAAAGGAACACATGGTGTTCTACCGCCGCGAGGCGATGGCCGAACACCCCAACGGCATGAAATTCCACGCCTTTGACGCCAACGGCGAGTCGTTGCGCGAATCGCGCTACCTGTCGGTGGGCGGCGGCTTCGTGGTGACGGCGGGCGCCTCGAACAGCCAGGTCATCGCCGCGCACAACCAGTTGCCGTACCCGTTCCGTTCGGGCCGTGAGCTGTTGGCCATGTGCCGCGAAAGCGGGCTGTCGGTGGCGCAGCTGATGATGCAGAACGAATTGACGTGGCGCGACGCCTCGGAAACCAGCAGCGGCCTGGATCGCATCTGGCAGGTCATGCAGGACTGCGTGGCGCGCGGCTGTGGCATCAATTATCCCGAAGCCGACGGCGAATTGCCCGGCCCGCTGCGGGTGCGCCGACGCGCGCCCGAGCTATATCGCAATCTGACGCAGCGTGCCGAGCGCACGCTGTCCGACCCCTTGTCCGTGATGGACTGGGTGAACCTTTACGCCATGGCGGTCAACGAAGAGAACGCTGCGGGCGGCCGCGTCGTGACGGCGCCGACCAACGGCGCGGCGGGCATCATTCCGGCCGTCCTGCACTATTACGACCGCTTCGTGCCGGGTTCCAACCGCGAGGGCGTGCGGGAATTCCTGCTGACGGCCGCTGCGGTGGGCCTGCTGTACAAGTACAACGCCTCGCTGTCGGGCGCCGAAGTCGGCTGTCAGGGCGAGGTGGGCGTGGCGTGTTCGATGGCGGCCGGCGGGCTGGCCGCCGCCTTGGGGGGCTCGGTCGAGCAGGTCGAGAACGCCGCCGAGATCGGCATGGAACACAACCTGGGACTGACGTGCGATCCGGTAGGCGGTCTGGTGCAGATTCCCTGTATCGAACGCAACGCCATGGCCTCCATCAAGGCGGTGAACGCTGCCCGGATGGCGCTGCGCGGCGATGGGCAGCACTACGTGTCGCTGGACTCGGTGATCAAGACCATGCGCGAAACCGGCGCCGACATGAAGACCAAGTACAAGGAAACCGCGCGCGGCGGCTTGGCGGTGAACATCGTCGAGTGCTGATGGCTGCCGGGCGCTGCCCATGAAAAAGCCCCTCCGAGGAGGGGCTTTTTATTGCCAGCCGCTAGCGTGGGGCGCAAGCCCCGAGCCGGTTTTAGACGACACGCGCATTTTGCAGCGCGGCGATGCGGGACGGGATCGGCGGGTGCGAGGCGAACATGGCCGCCAGGCCGCCACGGCCGGTGATGCCCGACGCTTCGAACGACTTGGGCAGGGCGCCCGGTTCCAGGCCGCCCAGACGGGCCAGGGCCCGGATCATGGGTTCACGCGCGCCCATCAACTGGGCCGAACCGGCGTCGGCGCGGTATTCGCGCTGGCGCGAAAACCAGGCCACGATGATCGACGCCAGGACGCCGAAAATGATCTCACAGACCAGCACGGTGATGTAGTAGCCCGGGCCGATGCCGCGTTCGTTCTTGAACACGACGCGGTCGATGAAGTAGCCGACCACGCGGGCCAGGAACACGACGAACGTGTTCACCACGCCCTGGATCAGCGTCAACGTGACCATGTCGCCGTTGGCGATGTGGGCCACTTCGTGCGCCAGCACGGCGGCGACTTCCTCTTCGCTCATGCTTTCCAGCAGGCCCGTCGACACGGCGACCAGCGAGTCGTTCTTGAACGCGCCGGTGGCGAACGCATTGGGGGCGCCGTCATAGATGGCGACTTCCGGGCGGCCGATGCCGGCGCGGTCAGCCAACTGGTGCACGGTGTCGAGCAGCCAGGCTTCGCGCTGGTTGCGCGGGGCGTTGGGATCCAGCACTTGCGCGCCGGTGCTCCATTTGGCCATCGGCTTGCTGATCAGGAGCGAGATGATCGCGCCCGTAAAGCCCACGACGACCGAGAAAATCAGCAGGGCGTTGAGGTTCAGTCCGTTGGCGGTGATGTAGCGGTCTACGCCCAGAATGCGCAGCGTGGCCGACAGCACGAGCATGACGGCCAGGTTGGTGATGACGAACAAGACAATGCGTTTCATGTTTTTTGTGTTCCTCTGCGAGCGGGAAATACCCGGGTTCGACATCGCGGCGGCCCGCCAGTTCCCCGACTCGCCGGCGCCGCTCCCGGTGACGAAGAGTATAGTATCGCTTTCCCCTATTCCTCCCCCACTTTTCCCTTAGCGCAGACCCCCAATGCAGGCTCTCTGGATGTTGCTGGCGTCCGCCATGTTCGCCATCATGGGGGCGTTCGTGAAGCTCGGTACCGAGCACGGCGCCTCCCTCCCGCAGATCGTGCTGTTCCGCGGGCTGCCTTCGGTGATCCTTTTGCTGCTGTGGGCGCGCGCCGGCCGGCAATCCATCATTCCGACCAGCTGGAAACTGCATCTGTGGCGCAACCTGTCCGGTGTCACGTCGATGTGGTTGGGCTTCTTCGCCATTTCGCACCTGCCGCTGGCCACGGCCACCAGCCTGAACTACACCGCGCCGCTTTTCATCGCCTGCTGGATGCTGGGCTGGGGCGGCGCGCAGCGCGACCCGGTGCGCATCGTGGCGGTGGCGCTGGGCTTCCTGGGCGTGATCGCCGTGCTGCGGCCCAGCATCAATGACGACCAGTGGGTGGCCGCGGTGATGGGGATGGGCGCCGGCGCCATGTCGGCGATCGCCATGATGCAGATCCGCCAACTGGGCCGGATCGGCGAACCCGAATGGCGCACCGTGCTGTTCTTTTCCGTGGCGGTCTGCGTGTCCAGCGTCGCCGGGCTATGGTTCGAAGGCTGGGGCCAGGCCGACTGGCAGGGCTACGCATCGCTGTTTGGCGTCGGGGTGGCTGGCATGTTCGGCCAGTTGGCCATGACGCGGGCGTTCGGCATGGGGTCCGCGCTGCTGACCGCGGCGCTGCAATACAGCACCATTATCTTCGCGGCCTTGCTGGGCATGGGCTTCTGGGGCGACCACCTGGACGGCGTGGCCTGGGCCGGCATGGGCTTGATCATTTCCGCGGGGCTGCTGTCGGTGTGGCGCACGATGCGCGACCCCAAGCCGGCTTGACCCGCGTTCCTCTCGACTCGGAGCACACGAATGACGATGACACTGATTTCCGCCGCCGATCTGGCCGCGCGCCTGGATACGCCCGACGTGCGCGTGTTCGACGTGCGCCACGACCTGACCAACCATGCGGTCGGCCGCCAAGCCTATGACGCCGGCCACATCCCCGGCGCCCGCCATCTGGACCACGAGAGCGAACTGGCCGCGCCGCGCACCGGCAAGAACGGGCGCCATCCCTTGCCCGCGCGCGCCGAATTCGGCGCGCTGATGGCCGCGCATGGCGTGACGCCGCAGACGCTGGTCGTGGCTTACGACGCCAGCGGTGGCATGTACGCCGCGCACCTGTGGTGGATGCTGCGCTGGTTGGGCCACGACCGCGTGGCCGTGCTGGACGGCGGCTGGCAGGCCTGGGTGGCCGCCGGACTCCCGACCACGACCGAGGCCGCAGCCCCGGTGCAGGCCGGAAAACCCGTGGAGCCGGGCCCGTCCCTGGCGGGGGCCGTGGACGCCAACGCCGTGCTGGCCAACATCGCCCAGCCGTCCTTTACCGTGATCGACGCGCGCGCCGCCAACCGCTACCGCGGCGAAGTCGAGCCCATGGACCCGTTGGCGGGGCACATTCCGGGCGCGTTGAACCGCCCCAACGGCGAAAACCTGCAAGCCGACGGCCGCTTCAAGAGCGCCGAACAACTGCGCGCCGAGTTCTCGGGCCTGCTCGATGGCCGCGACCCGGCCGCCATCGTGCACCAGTGCGGCTCGGGCATCACGGCCTGCCACAACCTGCTGTCGATGGAGATCGCGGGCCTGGCGGGATCGCGTCTGTATCCGGGCTCGTGGAGCGAGTGGTGCAGCGATCCGACGCGGCCGGTAGCCAAGGGCGCCTGAGGCGGCCGGGGCGGCTGGCGATCGTAAGCCAGGGCGGTTGCCCTGGTTTTTTTTCGCCGGCGTTTTTCTTTTAGCCGCTACCAGATCGCGGCAAGCTTGACCCGTCCCGAGACGCTTTCCGCGATCTCCAGGAAGTGGTCCAGCGGCGGCGTGGCCAGCCCCGGCACCTTGGCCATATCGTCCCAGCGTCTTAGACGAATCGCATCCGGCGCGCCGGGCATGCTGGCGAAATCCACCGCCTGGCCTGCGTCGAAACTGCCCCCCTGCAACGCCAGGCTGCGCTTTGAATCCTCGGAGAGCGACGCTTCATATTGCGGCTCCACATAGCAGAGGTAGCGCTTGGCTTCCACGTGAAGCCTGATCGGGTCCAGCACGGCCGAGCTGAACAGGCCGCGCAGGAACGGCAGCACGAAATACTGGTGCTTGTCGTCGATGCCGCGCAGCGTGGGCGTGCCTGGCCGGTCGGCGATCAGATGGCCAAGGTCGTGCAGCAGGCAGGCGGTGATCAGTTGCGCATTGGCGCCATGGCGTTCGGCCAGCGCCGCCGTCTGCAGCGCATGCCGCAAATGGCTGACCGACTCGCCGTGATAGGAACGATGTCCGCGTTCCAGGAAAATCTGCTCGATATCTTGCAAGGTCAAGGCCATGGTTGTCTCCTGAGTGGCCGCAAGGGGGGAGAGGCGGGCAGTGACCCTGGCGGGTCAGCCGGCTGCCGGCGCCATCTCCAGAAAGCGCGCGATCAGTTGCACCGGTTGGCGCTCGCGCAGGCAGTACAGGTATTCGTTCATCACGATGTCCGCGCCCTGGATATCCAGGGCTGCCAGATCGGGGTGCGATGGAATTTCACGCGAGGGGATCAGGCTGATGCCCAAATCGCACAGGATGGCTTGGCGAATCGACTCGCGGCTGCCGATCTCCAGGGTGCGCCGCACGGCAACCCCGGCCGCCGCCAGGGCGTCCTCGGTCAGCTGTCGCGTCATGGAACCCGGCTCGCGCAGCAGCACCGCGTGGTCGGCCAGATCGGCCAGGCGGACCTGGCTGCGGCGCGCCAAAGGGTGGTCGCGATGCGTCACCACACGGATCGGGTCGGCCGCGATCATCCGGCGGTACAGGTGCTTGTCATCCATCAGAAAGGAAGACGTGGCAATCTCGATGCGGTAGTCGTGCAATGCTTGCAGCATTGACTGCGAATTGCCGATCGTGACGGTCAGGTCGATGCCCGGATAACGCTGGTTGTACCGGCGCACCGTGTCCATGATGTAGAACGGGCCGGTGGCGCCGATGCGCAGGTTGCCTTCGCGCAGGTCGCTGGCGTCGCGCAGCCGGAAATCGATCTCGGTTTCCTGCTGGACCAGCTTCTCGACCATGGGCATCAGGTTGTGGCCGGCGTCGGACAGGCGCATGCCGCGGCCTTGCCGGTGGAACAGTTCGATGCCGTAACGCGACTCCAGCTGGCGCAATTGCCCCGTCACCGTGGGCTGGCTGACGCCCAACTGGGCGGCGGCTTTAGTGACGGTGCCGCAGCGGGCCACGGCGTAGAAGGATTTGAGTTCGGCGACGAGCACGATGATGGGGGCGGGAAAGGGACGCAATGCGCAAGACCGCCAGTACACCAAAATAATTTGATGTTTTTATTACTGCATTTGCGCGAAGTGTCATAAACACTCAATACGCGCCTTCCATACTGCCTTCGTTCCCAGACCGGAGGCACCATGCCCCAACCGAATAACGCCTTCCTCTCCGTTCGAAATCTTGTGAAACGGTTCGGCAGCCATACGGCGCTGGCGGATGTTTCGCTGGATATCCGCGCCGGGGAGCTGGTGTGCCTGCTGGGACCGTCCGGTTGCGGCAAGACGACCCTGCTGCGGGCCATCGCCGGGCTGGAGCGCCAGGACAGCGGCACGATCGTGTTGTCCGGCCGGGATATTTCGCGCGCCGAGCCGCAAGAGCGCGACTACGGCATCCTGTTCCAGTCCTACGCGTTGTTTCCCAATCTGACCGTGGCCCAGAATGTGGCCTACGGCCTGAGCGGCAAGCGCGCCCACCGCAAGCACGTCGCCAGCCGGGTCGAGGAAATGCTGGCCCTGGTGGGGCTGTCCGGCGCGGCGGAAAAATACCCGGGACAGATTTCCGGCGGCCAACAGCAGCGCGTGGCCCTGGCGCGCGCGCTGGCGCCGTCGCCGTCGCTGCTGCTGCTGGACGAGCCCATGTCCGCCCTGGACGCCCGGGTGCGCGAACACCTGCGCATCGAGCTGCGCGCCTTGCAGAAACGCCTGTCCATCACGACCCTGATGGTGACGCACGACCAGGAAGAGGCCATGGTGATGGCTGACCGCATCGCCGTGATGAATGGCGGCGTGATCGAACAGTACGGCACGCCGCGCGAGCTCTACCGCCAGCCGGGTTCGGCCTTCATTGCCGATTTCGTGGGCGAGGCGAACTGGCTGCCGTTCGAGCGCGTCGATGCCCACCGCGCCCGCGTGGGCCGGCAGGAACTGGCTGTGGACGAGGCGCTGGACGGCGCGTCGGGCAAGCTGTTCGTGCGTCCGGAAGCCGTGCGCGTCAGCATGGCGCGCCCGGAAGAACCCAACTCCATGCTGGCCGACGTGCTGGACGGCGTGTTCCTGGGTCGCGGCTATCGCCTGGCTTTGCGGCTGGAAGGCGTGCCCGGGTCCACCGTGCACTCCATCGTGTCCCCTGAAATCGGAGATGCCCTGTTGGGCCCTCACGCTGCCAGCCGTTGCTGGGTGGAGCTGCCGCGCCATGCGATTCGCGCCTACGCTTGATGACGCCGTGACGGGACCCTCCGCCGCCGAGGCCGCCGCCACCGCGGCCGCCATGCCCGCCTCGCCGCCGTCTCAGGCCGCCACCGCGGCCGTCCTGGGCCGCCGTCCGCTACCCGGCTGGATCGGTGCGCTGGGATTGACGGCGGGGCAGGGCGCGCTCGTCCTGTTCCTGGTGCTGTTTCTGGCGTTACCGCTGGCGGCGATCCTGGCTAAGTCCGTCACCGACAGCGACGGCGCGTGGGCCGGCCTGTCTGTCGTCACGGGCATCATCGGCGCGGACGGTTTCATGGCCATGGTCGGGCGCAGCCTGACCGTGGGCATCGTCACGATGCTGCTGGTGGTGCCTTGCGCCTACGGTTTCGCTTATGGCTTGACCCGCACGCGCCTGCCCGGCAAGGGCCTGCTGCGCACCATCGCCTTGCTGCCGCTGCTGGCGCCGTCGCTTCTGCCAGGCATCGCCCTGGTCTATCTGCTGGGCAATCAGGGCCTGCTCAAGGGCCTGACGGGCGGCGCCACCATTTATGGTTTCTGGGGCATTGTCGTGGGCGAGGCCTTCTACACCTTTCCGCATGCCTTGATGATCCTGCTGACCGGCCTGACCCTGGCCGACGGCCGCCTGTATGACGCGGCGCGCGCCATGGGCGCCGGCTCGTGGCGCACCTTTCTTACCGTGACCCTGCCCGGCACGCGCTATGCCGTGTTTTCGGCCTGCTGCGTTGTGTTCACCTTGACGGTGACCGACTTCGGCGTGCCCAAGGTGGTGGGCGGCGACTACAACGTGCTGGCCATGGAAGCGTACAAGGCGGTGGTCGGCCAACAGAATTTCCCCAAGGGCGCGGCCATCGGCATCTTGCTGCTGCTGCCCGCCTTGCTGACGTTCGTGCTGGACCGCCGGCTGCGCGCCCGCCAAGGCGCCCAGATGAGCGGCCGGGCGCAGCCCTACGTGTCGGGCGTGAACGTCCGGCGCGATGCGGCCTTCCTGGTGCTGGCCGGCGCGATGGCCGCCTTCCTGCTGCTGATTATCGGCGTGGCCGTCTGGGCGTCGTTCGTGAAGATGTGGCCATACAACCTGTCGCTGTCGCTGCGGTCCTATGATTTCGACAACATGGATGGCGGTGGCTGGCTGGCCTGGCGCAACAGCTTGCAGTTGGCGTTCTGCACGGCGGTGATCGGCACGGTGGTGGTGTTTGTGGGCGCCTGGATGATGGAGAAGGTGCCCGCGCGCGGCGGCGTGGCGCGCGGCTTGCGCGGCGCCGTGAGCATGCTGGCGTTGATGCCGATGGCCGTTCCCGGCCTGGTGCTGGGCCTGGGCTACATCTTTTTCTTCAATAGCCTGATGAACCCCTTGAACATGCTCTACGGGACGATGCCGCTGTTGATCCTGTGCACGGTCGTCCACTTCTACACCAGCGCGCATTTGACGGCGGCCACGGCGCTCAATGCCCTGGACCCGGAATTTGAAGCCGCCTCGGCGTCGCTGAAGGTGCCACGCATGACGACCTTCCTGCGCGTGACCTTGCCCATGTGCCTGCCCGCGGCGCTGGATGTTGCCCGCTACTTGTTCGTTTCCGCCATGACCACCGTGTCGGCCGTGGTGTTCCTGTACAGCCCGTCCACGGTGCTGGCTGCCGTCGCCGTGCTGAACATGGACGATGCCGGCTTCATCGGCCCGGCCGCCGCCATGTGCACCGTGATCATGGCCAGTTCCGCCGTCGCGGCGCTTGCGTTGCACCTGGCCAGCCGCGCGCTGGTGGCGCGCAGCCAGGCCTGGCGCCGACCCGCGGCCCTCTGAACGCTTATTTCTAGGATGACCCTCATGAAAGTTTCCCCTTTGCCCGTCCAGCTGGAAGCCGTGATCTTCGACTGGGCCGGCACGCTGGTCGACTTCGGTTCGTTCGCGCCCACCAAGGTGTTCGTGGATGCGTTTTCGCAGTTCGGCATGGACGTGTCGTTGAAAGAAGCCCGCGGCCCGATGGGCGTGGGCAAGTGGGACCACATCCGCGCCCTGTGCGATCAGCCCGCCATCGCCGGCCAATACCAGGCCCAGTTCGGCCACCTGCCGACCGACGAGGACGTGACCGCCATCTATGAACGCTTCCTGCCGATGCAGCTGGAAAAGGTCGCGCAGTATTCGGCGGCCATTCCCGGCGCGGCTGAGCTGTTGCGCGCGTTGCGCCAGCGCGGCCTGAAGATCGGGTCCTGCTCGGGCTATCCCGGCAGCGTCATGCGCCGCGTCGTTGAACGCGCGGCCTCCGAAGGCCTGGAGCCCGACTGCATCGTGGCCAGCGACGACGTGCCGCGCGCGCGTCCGGCGCCGGCCATGGCGCTGAAGAACGTCGTGGAACTGGGCCTGACCGACGTCGCAGGCTGCATCAAGGTCGACGACACCTCGCCCGGCATCGAGGAAGGCCGCCGCGCCGGCATGTGGACGGTGGGCCTGCTGTTGTCGGGCAACGCCGCCGGCCTGACGCTGGACGAATACCTGAGCCTGGACGAAGCCGGGCGCGACAAGGCGCGCGCGGAGGCCACCCGCGAGCTGTCGGCCGCCGCGCCGCACTACCTGATCGATACCGTGGCGGACCTGCCGGCCGTCGTGACCGATATCGACGCCCGTCTGGCGCGAGGCGAACGGCCCTGAACTAGATCCCGACTGGCCGGCGCCGCCGGCCGCATTCCTCTTTCACCCCGCATACCGCAGCCGCAATCGCCGGCCGTGGCGGCGGCTCTCACCCTTTTTCCGCTCATCCACGGAGTTCCTCATGAATCGCTACAAGCTGCTTGCACTGGCCGCCGCCCTGACGGGCGTGATGGGCGCCGCCTCCGCCGAGACCACGCTGACCGTCTACACCGCGCTGGAAGCCGATCAGATCAAGGTCTACCAGGCCGCCTTCGAGCGCGCCAACCCCGACATCAAGATCCAGTGGGTCCGCGACTCCACCGGCATCATCGCCGCCAAGCTGCTGGCTGAAAAAAGCAACCCGAAGGCCGACGTGATCTGGGGCCTGGCCGGCACGGCGCTGGGCTTGATGGACAAGGAAGGCATGCTGCAACCCTACGCCCCCAAGGGACTGGACCAGATCGCCACCAACATGCGCGACGCCAAGGCCGAGCCGTCGTGGGTCGGCATGGACGGCTACGCCGCCGCCATCTGCTTCAACACCATCGAAGCCGAAAAGCAGAAGCTGCCCAAGCCCACGTCGTGGCAGGACCTGACCAAGCCGGTCTACGCCGGCAAGATCGTCATGCCGAACCCCGCCTCGTCGGGCACGGGCTTCCTGGACGTCAGTGCGTGGCTGCAGATCTTCGGTGAAGAAAAGGGCTGGGCCTATATGGACGCCTTGCACAAGAACATCGGTTCGTACACGCACTCGGGTTCGAAGCCTTGCAACATGGCCGCGGCGGGCGAATTCCCGATCGGCGTGTCGTTCGACTACCGCGCCGCCAAGCTGAAGGCCGACGGTGCGCCGGTGGAAGCCGTGTTCCCGTCGGAAGGCCTGGGCTGGGAAGTGGAAGCCACCGCCATCATGAAGGGCACGAAGAACCTGGAGGCCGCCCGCAAGCTGGCCGACTTCTCGGCCAGTCGCGAAGCCAACGAGCTGTACAAGGCCAACTTCGCGGTGCTGGCGATCCCGTCGATCGCCACGGTCAACCCGAACCTGCCGGCCGACCTGACCAAGCGCATGATCAAGAACGACTTCGTGTGGGCCGCCACGAACCGTGAACGCATCATCGCCGAATGGACCAAGCGCTACGACGGCAAGTCCGAGCCGAAGAAGAAGTAAGCGTCCGCCCACGCAGCGGCGCGGCGCTTGCCGTGCCGCCGCTTACCGGAAGCGCCGCCACGCGGCGGCTTCCCCCGCTATTCCTCTAGCAATGTTCCTGAGATGAAAACTTACGACGTAATCGTGGTGGGCGCGGGCATGCTCGGCATCGCGCACGCCTGGGCGGCCGCCAAGCGCGGCCTGTCGGTGGCCGTGATCGAACGCAGTCGCCAGGCGCACGGCGCCACGATCCGCAACTTCGGCCAGGTCATCGTGACCGGCCAGGCGCCTGGCATGATGCTGTCGCATGCGCAGCAGGCCCGCGAACTGTGGCTGGATCTGGCCGACAAGGCCGGCTTCCACGTGCGCGCCAACGGCGCCCTGGTGCTGGCGCGCAATGCCGACGAGGCCGCCGTGCTGCAGGAGTTCGCGGATACGCGGCTGGCGCAAGAGGGCTACCGCGCCGACCTGTTGTCCGCCCGCGACGTGGCGGGTTTGTACGACGGGCAGTTGGCGCACCACTGCATGGGCCTGCGCGGCCACGATGACCTGCAGATCTATTCGCGCGAGGCGCTGCCCGCGATCACGCGCTACCTGGCGGAATCGCTGGGCGTGACGTTCATCACCGGCACGCTGGCGCGCGCCGTGGAAAATGGCTTGGTCGGCACCACCGCCGGCGACTTCCAGGGCAAGCACGTGTTCGTCTGCCCGGGCCACGACTACCTGACCTTGCTGCCCGAACGGTTCGCGCCGTTGAACCTGGAAATCACCCGCTTGCAGATGTTGCGCGCGGCTTTCGAGACGAACCCCATCGCGCTGGACCGTCCCGTGCTGACGGGGTTGTCTTGCGTGCATTACGGCGCCTTTTCGGACCTGCCGTCGGCGCAAGTCCTGCGGGACGTGATCCAGGCACGCACACCGATGCTGCTTGAGAACGGCATCCACCTGCTGATCAGCCCCACGCCTTATGGCGAACTGGTCATCGGCGATTCGCACCGCTACGGGCAGGATGCGTTTCCCTTCAACGACGAGGCCGTCGACAACGCCATGCTGGACCTGGCGTCGCAGGCGCTGGGCGCGCGATTGCGCGTGCTGGAGCGTTGGCAGGGTGTCTACGGCGCCCACGGCCCGGCGCCGTTCTCGGTGATGCCGGTGGACGCGGCGACGACCGTCGCCGTGATGCACTCGGGCGTCGGCATGACGGTGGGGCTGGCGATCGGCGAACGAACGGTAGCCGGCGTGATCGGACACTGACGCGCTAGCGCCTTGCGCAAGAAAAAGGGCCTCGCACGAATGCGAGGCCCTTTCTTCGATTACGGCGAACCCGCGTTTGCAGGGGCGCGATTAGATGTTGTGCATGATGCGCCGGTACCACTCGTGGAAGTGCTGCATGCCGTCTTCCATTGGCGACTGGTACGGGCCGGCTTCGTTCACGCCGCGCAGCATCAGGGCCTTGCGGCCCGCATCCATGCGTTCGGCGATCTCGTCGTCTTCGATGGCTGTTTCCATGTAGGCCGCGCGCTGCGCCTCGACGAATTCGCGTTCGAACGCCGAGATTTCCTCGGGGTAGTAGAACTCGACCACGTTGATCGTTTCCTGCGGGCTCTTCGGATACAACGTCGACAGCACCAGTACGTGCGGGTAAAGCTCGATCATGTGAGTCGGGAAATACGTGACCCACACCGCGCCGAAGTCCGGCGCGTCGCCGTCGCGGAACGACAGCAGGCGGTCGTGCCACTGCTTGTACACGTCAGAACCCGGCTGCGCCAAGGCGTTGTGCACGCCGACCTTCTGCAGGCTGTACCAGTCGTTGAATTCCCAGGTCAGGTCGTCGCAAGTGACGAAGCGGCCCAGGCCGGGATGGAACGGACCGACGTGGTAGTCCTCAAGGTAGACCTCGATGAAGGTCTTCCAGTTGTAGTTGCACTGATGCACTTCGACATGGTCGAGCACGTAGTCGCCGAAGTTGAACTCCGGGCGCGAGAACAGCGGGGCCATGTCCGAGGCCGGGTCGCGCGGGCCTTCGAACAACAGGCCGTGGCAATCGCGCAGGCGGAACTTCTGCAAGTTCATGCAGGGCGTGGTCTCGAATTGGGGCGCGCCCAACAACTCGCCTTGATTGTTGTACGTCCAGCGGTGCAGCGGGCAAACGATGTTGCCGCCGGTGGCTTTCAGATTGCCTTGGGAATTGCAGTTGCCGGCCACATTGCCGGCCTCGCCGCCCAGCATCAAAGCCTGACGGTGACGGCAGACATTTGAGATGAGTTCAACGCCTTGCTGGTTGCGAACCAGCACGCGCCCTGCGTTTTCCTGAACCAACGTACGCCAATCCCCGATTTCGGGCACCAATTTCTGGTGGCCGATATATTGCGAGGATTGCTTGAAAATGAGTTCTTGCTCGCGGGCAAAGAGGGCTTCGTCAAAGTAAGCACTGACGGGTAGCTGGGTGCGAGCTGGCACGACATGTGCCATCCGACCGATGTCGGTCATGATTCCCTCCGCTCGGATAAAAAAGCCAGGACGGTTTGAACTCTGCCAAGCGCTTTTGTTCAAGCCCAGCGATTTTGCGAACTGCTTTTGCAAACGCTTGAGCTCAACAGTCGAGCTTGGCTAAATCCATGCTGGCGCGAAGAAAAATCGGTGTCTGGCCGATCAAATAAGCCGTGAATTGTACCCCAAGGGATTCCCCCACGCCCGTGAAGATCCGTGAAGCTTGGTGAAGTTGAACAGGGGGATGTCCGGCGGGGCGTAAAACCCCATTAACCCTTCGTGGCGTAGGTCTTTCAGACGAGGCGGCGGGTCGCCGGATGGCGTCGCAGCAGCCAGCTGCTGGCGGCCGACAGGGCGAATACGGCCGCGGTCAGCAAGGGCACGGTCCAGGCGTCGCGGTCCCCGCCGGTGAATGCGCCCGCGCGCCGCGCCACGTCGAGGAACACCGGGTGAATCAGATAGACGCCGAAGGTCAGCGGCGCCAGCGCGGCCAGCCGCGGCAGGCGTGGCGACGAGACGATCCACTGGAACGCGGCCAGCGACATGAATGGCACCGTCAGGCTGAAATAGTCATAGAAATAGGTGTCCAGGGCATGGCCATTGGACATGACGCTTACGCCCAGCGCGGTGGGGGGCCC
>NZ_JBHFII010000043.1:29530-59532 GCF_057334215.1 Achromobacter maghribensis
GGCCGGGCCGGGGAATGCGCATTTCGCCGTCAAAAATCACACGACCGGCCACGAAGTACCCCAGATAGGGCAGGAACCAGGTCAGGAAGAAGCCGTGCGGGGCACCCAGCGCGCGCCGGTACAGCGCGTCCAGGATCGCCACGCCCAGAATGCCCACGACCCAAAGCGCGCGTCCGCGCGGCGTGCTGCGCGCATACAGCAGGCGGGCCAGCGGGGCGAACAGGTACAGACCCACGATCATGTACAGGTACCACAGGTGGTAATACGGTTCGCCCTGGACGACCTTGCGCGGCCAGAACGAAAAGTCGACGCGCCCGTCGTCCCACCAGTCCAGGCCCGTGCGCCATGCCAGATAGAACAAGGTCCAGAAAACCAGCGGGGCGCAGATGCGCGCCATCCGGCGGCTGTAGAACGTGAGGGCGTCGCTGGGCTTGCCGGGGTCCAGCAGCAGGGCGCCGCTGACCATCACGAAGACGGGCACGCACCAACGCGCCGCCGAGTCATACAGATTGGCGGCCAGCCAGGCGCCGCGGCCATAGGCGGCCGGGTCACTGACGATCAGCGCCGCGCTATGCAGCAGCACGACCGCCACGGCCGCCAGCCAGCGGGCGGCGTCCAGGCGAGCGTATCGGTCTTCGGTTTCAGGCAATCCGGGCTCCCGCTGGTGAATCCTTTTTCACCTTAGCAGCGGCATGCGTCCGGCTTCTGTATCCAGCGGTTAGGCAAGGCGTAAAAAACCGACAGGACCCGAATGGGCGCAGTCGGTGGAAAGGGTGGCGGACCGAGAGGCCCGCCACCGTTTCGCGGGCCGGCAAGGCCGCGAACGATTTGTCACTAAACCGTTGGCGGGCAACCGTGCGCGCTTATTGCAGGACGATGTTGGCCTGTTTGATCAGTTGCGACACGATCGGTTGTTCGGTCTTGATCTGCTTGTCCAATTCGGCCGCCGTGCCCGAGCGCGGGTCGATGCCCATGTCCAGCATGCGCTTCTTCACGGCTTCGTCCTGCAGGGTCTCGGTCAACGCGGCCTGCAGTTTTTCCAGCACCGGAGCCGGCGTGCCCTTGGGCGCCACGAAGCTGAACCAGGCCGTCATGTCGAAGGCAGGGTAGCCTTCTTCGGCCAGCGTCTGCAGCTTGGGCAGCGTCGCCAGCCGAGACGGGCTGGTGATGGCGAAGACCTTGACCTTGCCGGCGTCCGCCTGCGGCATGCCGGTGGCGACCATGTCGAAGAACAGGTCCACGTCGCCGCTGATCAGCGCGGGCAGGGCCTGGGTCGCGCCCTTGAAGGGGACGTGCAGGATGTCGATGCCGGCGCGTTCCTTGAACAGTTCGCCAGCCAGGTGCGACGACGTGCCGGGGCCGAAGGTTGCGAACGTCAGCTTGCCCGGATTCTGCTTGGCGTAGGCCACCACGTCCTGCGTGCTGTTGAACGGCCGCTTGGGGCTGGACAGCAGCACCAGCGGGCCGACGCCCACCATGCCGATGCGGGCAAAACCGTCCGGGTCGTAGGGCAGTTCCTTATACAGATAGCGGTTGGTCACCAGCGTCGAGTTCGTGGCCATCAGGATGGTATAGCCGTCGGGCTGTTCCCGCGACACGTAGGCCGCGCCGATGGACGTGCCCGCGCCTGCCTTGTTTTCCACGATCATGGGCTGGCCCAGGGTCTTGGCCATGCGTTCGGCCAGGATGCGGGTCAGCACATCGGTGGCGCCGCCCGCCGGGAAGGGCGAGACGACCTTGATGGGCCGGGCCGGATACGTGTCGGCTTGCGCGCCCAGCGCGGCGGCGCTGAGCAGTACGGTGGCCAGCAGTTTGATACTCGTGCGAATCATGTTTTCCCCTTGAAATCGCGTGCGTGAGTGGAGGACGGGCTTGGCTTGGCCGGATCGCGCCGCCAGGGGCGCCGCAGTGGCTTGCCAAGTCTCCTTGGATCATTTAAATTCCGTTATATGGAATTTAGTTTTGTTATTCGAAATAAACTATAAAAACGAAGCGAATAGAAATGCAATCTTTTTCTGATGCCAAGCGGGTAATCCATGCGGCCACCAAGCCCGACGAAAGGCTGGAACTCAGCCAGCCCGCGCGCCGCAAACGCACGGCCGGCGTGGGCGAGGGCGCCAATTCCCCCGACTTCATCACCGCGCTGGCGCGGGGGCTGGACGTGCTGCGCTGCTTTCGCCATGGCGTGACCGCACTGGGCAACCTGGACCTGGCGCGCCTGACCGGCCTGCCCAAGCCCACCATCAGCCGGATCACCTACACGCTTACCGAGCTGGGCTACCTGCGTTATCACCCGGATACCGGCAAGTACTCGCCCGGCTATGGCGTGCTGGCGCTGGGCTTTGGCCTGCTGGCCGGGCTCGAGGTGCGCGAACTGGCCAAGGCCTCGATGACCGAACTGGCCCGCGACACCGGCGGCGCGGTCGCGCTCGGCGCGTTCGACGGCGACGCCATGACTTATGTGGAAGCGATCCACGGATCTTCCGCGCTGTACCTGCGCCTGCCGGTCGGCTATCGCGCCAGCCTGGACAGCGCAATGGGACGGGCCTATCTGGCCAGCCTGCCGCCCGGCGCGTGCGACGAGACGATGGCGCGTCTGGGGGCCGCCGCGCCTCCCGTTGACGCCATTGCCCGTGCACGCGGGGAACTCCAGGAATCAGGCTGCTGCTTCGCCATTGGCGAGTGGCAGTCGGGCATTAACGCCGTCGCGGTGCCGTTTACGTCCATCACCGGCGAAGGCGTCTTCGTGATGAGCTGCGGCGGCCCTGCCAGCCTGTTGCCGGAACCCGAACTGCGCACGCGCGTGGCGCCGGCGCTGCGGGCGGCGATCGCGGGTCTTGCGGGGACATCCGCATGATCGCGCGGGTGTAGCCGGCTCTGGCGTGGCGATCTCGTACAATTCGGAGATTGATCCACCCCTAGCGCCCTCGGAGACCCGTTTGGCCAAACCCACACAAGCCGATCCGCAGATCGACGACCGTCCCTTGCCCCAGGATTTCGAAACGGCCCTGGCCGAATTGGAGTCATTGGTTGCGGCCATGGAAGACGGATCGTTGCCGCTTGAGCAATCGCTGGCCGCCTACCGGCGCGGTGTTGCGCTCACCCGGGTCTGCCAAGACCGCTTGGCGCAGGCCGAACAGCAGGTGAAGGTCCTGGAGGGCGACTTGCTGCGCCCACTGGACCCCGCAGCGCTGGATGACGAATAAGAATCCGATGAAGCAAACTCAACTCGCTTTCCCGGAGTGGCTGCAGGGGCGCGTGCGGCACGTCGAAGACGTCCTGGACGACCTGATGCCTCCTGCGGATGTGCTGCCGGTCCGCCTGCATGAAGCCATGCGCTACGCCGTCCTGGGCGGCGGCAAGCGGGTACGCGCCGCGATGGTCTATGCCGCCGGCCAAGCCTGCCCGGTCAGCGGCAGCGTGCTGGCCATCGAGGCCTCGCTGGACCGTGCCGCCGCGGCGGTGGAACTGATCCACGCGTATTCGCTGGTCCACGACGACTTGCCCTGCATGGACGACGATACGCTGCGCCGTGGCCAGCCCACGACGCACGTCAAGTTCGACGAAGCCACCGCCATGCTGGCGGGTGATGCCTTGCAGCCGCTGGCCTTCGACCTGCTGGCCTCCATGCCGATCGCGCCCGCCCTGGTCGTGCAGGCGACCCAGTCGCTGGCGCGCGCCGCCGGCAGTCAGGGCATGGCGGGCGGGCAGGCCATCGACCTGCTCAGCGTTGGCCGTTCCCTGTCGCGCGACGATCTGCAAACCATGCACAGCATGAAGACCGGCGCCATGCTGGCCTGCAGTGTGGCGCTGGGTGGCATCGTCGCGGGGGCAAGCTCGGCCTCGCGCCAGGCGCTGGACGCCTATGCCCAAGCGATGGGCCTGGCCTTCCAGGTCGTGGACGATATTCTTGATGTGACCGCCGATACCGCCAGCCTGGGCAAGACCCCGGGCAAGGACGCGGCGGAGAACAAGCCGACGTACGTGTCGCTCCTGGGCTTGTCCGAGGCGCGGGCGTTCGCCGACGAATTGCGTGAAGCGGCGCTGGCGGCGTTGGCGCCTTTGGGCGATGCTGGCGGGCGCCTGGCGCAGTTGGCCGACTTCATCGTCCTTCGAGACCGCTGATCCGTGACCAGCCCGGCCTGAATCCACGCCGGGTCAACGAACCCCATAAAAGCATGACGACTGATTTATTGGACCGCATTCAATCCCCGGCAGACCTCAAGCGCCTGGATCGTCGCGAGCTGAAAAAGCTAGCGGACGAACTGCGCGGCTTCGTGCTGGAGTCGGTATCCAAAACGGGCGGGCACCTGTCGTCCAACTTGGGCACGGTCGAGCTTACGCTGGCGCTGCACCAGGTGTTCGACACGCCGCATGATCGCATCGTCTGGGACGTGGGCCACCAGTCGTACCCGCACAAGATCTTGACCGGGCGCCGCGCCGGCATGGCGCAACTGCGCCAGGCGGGCGGGATTTCAGGCTTTCCCAAGCGCAGCGAATCCGAATACGACGCCTTTGGCACCGCGCATTCGTCGACGTCCATTTCGGCCGCGCTGGGTATGGCGGTCGCGTCGCGCAACGCCGGCGTGCAGCGCCAGCACATCGCCGTCATCGGCGATGGCGCCATGTCCGCCGGCATGGCGTTCGAGGCCATGAACAACGCGGGCGTCACGCCCAACATCAACCTGCTGGTGATCCTGAACGACAACGACATGTCGATCTCGCCGCCGGTGGGGGCGCTGAACCGCTATCTGGCGCGTTTGATGTCGGGGCGCTTCTACGCCGCGGCCAAGAATGTCGGCCGCGCCGTCCTGCAGCATGTGCCGCCGGTGCTTGAGCTGGCGCGCCGGTTCGAAGAGCATGCCAAGGGCATGGTCACGCCGGCCACGCTGTTCGAAGAGTTCGGCTTCAATTACGTCGGCCCCATTGACGGCCACGACCTGGACGCCCTGGTGCCCACGTTGCAGAACCTGAAGGCCTTGCAAGGCTTGCAGTTCCTGCACGTGGTCACGAAGAAGGGGCAGGGCTACAAGCTCGCCGAAGCCGATCCGGTGCTGTATCACGGGCCGGGCAAGTTCGATCCCGCCGTTGGCATCCAGCAATCCAAGGCACCGGGCAAGCGCACCTTCACCCAGGTGTTCGGCGGCTGGCTGTGCGACATGGCGGAACAGGATTCGCACCTGGTCGCCGTCACGCCCGCCATGCGCGAAGGCAGTGGCCTGGTGGAATTCGAAAAGCGGTTCCCGCTGCGCTATTTCGACGTGGGCATCGCCGAGCAGCACGCCGTGACGTTTGCCGCCGGCATCGCCTGCGAAGGGCAGAAGCCCGTCGTCGCGATCTACTCGACCTTCCTGCAGCGCGGCTACGACCAGCTCATCCATGATGTGGCCTTGCAGAACCTGGACGTGACCTTCGCGCTGGATCGCGCGGGCATCGTGGGCGCCGACGGCGCCACCCATGCCGGCAACTATGACACCGCGTTCCTGCGCTGCGTGCCGAACATGGTGGTCGCCACGCCGTCGGACGAAAGCGAAGCGCGTCTGCTGCTGTCCACCTGTTATCAGTACCCGGGCCCGGCATCCGTGCGCTATCCGCGCGGCGCGGGCTGCGGCGCGCCGGAAGGCGCCGGGCTGGACACGGTTGAATTGGGCCGCGGGGTGGTGCGCCGCGAAGGCAAGAAGATCGCCATCCTGGGCTTTGGCACCCTGGTGCAGGCCGCGTTGGCGGCGGCCGGCAAGCTGGACGCCACGGTGGCCGACATGCGCTTCGTCAAACCCATTGACCGCGAACTGATCCTTGACCTGGCGGCCCGGCACGATGCGCTGGTCACGCTGGAAGACGCGTCGATCATGGGCGGGGCGGGCAGCGCGGTGCTCGAGACCCTGAGCGCCGCCGGCGTGCAGATTCCCGTGCTGCAGCTGGGTTTGCCAGACGCCTTCATCGACCATGGCGAACAATCGGCCCTGTTGGCAGGCATCGGCCTGGATGCCGCCGGCATCGAACAGTCGATCCGCGCCCGCTACGCCGATCTGCTGGCCTGACGGGTTTAGGGCTCCGGACAAGGGCGCCGCTTTTGTCCGGCATATGAAACACACTGTTCCGGCCCCGCCAACCTACGGATAGAAGGGTTTTCCCTGGCGGTTGCCGGGGTTTGGGCGATAATGGCCGTCTCTCAAAGTTTTCTAGGCCGTGCGCGAGCGACTGATTGCCTAGACAGGTAAGCTGACATGAATTCTCCGATCGACCCCGCCATCGTGATGCCCGACGTCCAGAGCTCGGCGGACACCCGGCACATCCCGATTCAACGCGTGGGCATCCGTGGCGTGCGCCACCCCATGCTGATTGAAAGCGGCGATGGCTCGGCCCAAGGCACTGTCGCCAACTGGACCCTGACGGTGGCGCTGCCGCCCGAAGAAAAAGGGACGCATATGTCCCGTTTCGTCGCGCTGCTGGAAAAATACCGCAGCACCCCCATGACGCCGACCCTGTTCCGCGCCATGGCGGCCGACATGCTGCCGTTGCTGCATGCCGACCGTGGCGACATCACGGCGTCGTTCCCGTACTTCATCAACAAGTCGGCGCCCATCTCCGGCGTGCAAAGCCTGCTGGACTACGAAGTCCAGTGGATCGCGCGTGCCAAAGGCGATGGCGTCGAATTCGAACTGATCGTGCAGGTGCCCGTCACCAGCCTCTGTCCGTGTTCCAAGGCCATCTCGGAATATGGCGCGCACAACCAGCGCTCGCATGTCACCGTGTCGGCGATTCTCAGCGACGACATCAGCATGGATGGTGTCATTCGCCTGATCGAAGAGGAAGGCTCGTGCGAACTCTGGGGCCTGCTCAAGCGCCCTGATGAAAAGTACGTGACCGAGCGCGCCTACGACAATCCCAAGTTCGTCGAAGACCTGGTGCGCGACGTGGCCGCCCGCCTGAACGCGCATCCGGGTATCGCCCGCTATCGCGTCGAAGCCGAGAACTTCGAATCGATCCACAACCACTCGGCCTACGCCGTCGTGGAAGGCTGAGCGTTCCGTGAGCCATCCGGCGGCCAGTGACTGGCCGCTTATCGCGGGGCTGCAAGAGTGGGAATCGCGGCTGGCCAGCAATTTGGCCGGCCGCGGCCGTTTTGGCGTCGCGTTCTACGAGTTCTTCCGCTTTGGCGCAAAGCAGGCCTGGGCCTGTCTGTTCGGCGGCCTGATGTGCGCGCTGTTGTTGGGCACGCACTGGTGGTATCCCAAGGATGCGCTGCTGGCCCGCTACGATTTCCTGACCCTTGCCGCGCTGGGCATTCAGGCCTTGCTGCTGGCACTGCGCATGGAGACCTGGAGCGAAGCCCGCGTGATCCTCATGTTCCATGTGGTGGGCACCGGCATGGAACTGTTCAAGACGGCGGCGGGGTCCTGGATCTACCCCGAGGCCAGCGTGCTTCGGATTGGCGGCGTGCCGCTGTTCACGGGCTTCATGTATGCGGCCGTGGGCAGCTACCTGGCCCGGGTGTGGCGCCTGTTTGATTTCCGCTTCCGCGCCCATCCGTCGATGGCCGCGACCGTGGCGCTGTCGGTGCTGATCTATGTGAATTTCTTCGCGCATCACTTCATCATGGATTTCCGCTGGGCGCTGTTCGGCTTGACGGCGGCGCTGTTCGCGCGCACCTGGGTGTATTTCCGGATCTGGCGAGTCTACCGGCGCATGCCGTTGCTGCTGGGTTTCGTGCTGGTGGCCCTGTTCATCTGGTTTGCCGAAAATATCGGCACCTTTGCCAATGCCTGGCGCTATCCCAACCAGTCGCATGCCTGGGAATGGGTGTCGATCGCCAAGCTGGGCTCGTGGTTCCTGCTGATGATCATCAGCTATGTGATGGTCAGCGTGGTCAACCGGCCACAGGAAATCGATGTTGCCGATCTGCCTCAGCCAGTCGCCCAAGGCGATGGAAATAGTCCGTCCCTTATTTCCTGAGCCCCTTGCGGCTTGCGCCATGCCGTCCGATCGGTGATAATCGAGGGCTTTCTTGCTCGACCGCCCATGGTTTTTGGGTAGCGGGCTGCCCCTTGCGGGCCGACGTCTTAGCGTGCTGAAACCCTACCGGGACCCCAAAATGGAGCAATCCGCGGCGGTGGACCGGGAACAGGGCAGTGCGACACCCATGATGGAAAGCGCGGGTGCAGGATGTTGGCCAGCGAGACATCCTCAAGGAGTTTTACTCATGCGTCACTACGAAGTAGTGTTTATCGTTCACCCCGACCAAAGCGAGCAAGTGCCCGCCATGGTCGAACGTTACCAAGCGCTGGTCACGGGCCAAGGCGGCTCGGTTCATCGCCTGGAAGACTGGGGTCGCCGTCAACTGGCCTACCCGATCCAGAAGCTGGTCAAGGCTCACTACGTTTGCCTGAACATCGAGTGCGGCCAAGCCACGCTGGATGAGCTGGAGCACTCGTTCCGCTACAACGACGCCGTTCTGCGCCACCTGGTCATCAAGACCAAGAAGGCCCAGTCCACGCCCTCGATCATGATGAAGTCGGTTGAGCGCGAAGAAGCCCGTAAGGCTTCGGCTGAAGCAGCGCCGGCTCAGGCCGAGTAAGCAGGGCTCACGCAGAGCTCATCCCGTGAAGTCCCCTTGGTGCACGGCAGGATGAACAAGCTGGAACTCAGCGCCCGCGTTCTTGAATGCGAGCCTTTGCGCCACACTCCCGCCGGACTGCCAGCGCTGGAAATGCTGCTGGCACACGAATCGGAAGTCATTGAAGCCGGCCACCCGCGCCGTGTCGAATTGACGATTACCGCCGTGGCACTAGGCGATCTGGCGTTGCTGTTGAAGAACACCGCGTTAGGGTCTGAATTGCTGGTGCAGGGGTTTTTGGCTCCCGCCCGCAAAGACTCGGTGAAGATCAAGCTGCATTTGCAGCAGGCACGCAAGATCAGCGGCAGCGCAGGGCGCGATCCGCAGGTGGCTTGAAGGGAATGGGCAAAAGGTGCGAGAGCGCCTTCTGAATACGGATAGGTTATGGGAGTTTGGCCCGGTTATCGATAACCACCAGATCCCTCAAACATAGAGGCACATATCATGGCTTTCTTCGGAAAACGCAAAGAAAAACGCAAATTCACGCAGCAGAACCCGCTCTTCAAGCGTCGTAAGTTCTGCCGCTTCACCGCAGCCGGCGTCGAAGAGATCGACTACAAGGATCTGGACACCCTGCGCGACTTCGTGCAAGAAAACGGCAAGATCATCCCGGCTCGTCTGACCGGCACCAAGGCAATCTACCAGCGCCAGCTGGACACGGCCATCAAGCGCGCGCGCTTCCTGGCTCTGTTGCCTTACACCGACAACCACAACTAATCCGGGGCACTGAAAATGCAAGTTATTCTGCTCGAAAAAGTCGTTAACCTGGGCAACCTGGGTGAAGTCGTTCGCGTGCGTGATGGTTACGCCCGCAACTTCCTGATTCCCCAGCGCAAGGCTCGTCGTGCAACCGACGCCGCCCTGAAGGAATTCGAAGCTCGCCGCGCCGAGCTGGAAAAGGTTCAGGCTGAAAAGCTGGCCGCCGCCCAGGCTCTGGGCGAGCGCGTCTCCGGCTTCCAGCTGAAGATCGCTCAGAAGGCCGGTGTTGACGGCCGTCTGTTCGGCTCGGTTACCAATGCCGACATCGCCGAAGCGCTGAAGAAGGCCGGTTTCGAAGGCATTGAAAAGGCGCAAGTGCGTCTGCCCAATGGCCAGCTGAAGTCGATCGGCGAGTTCCCGATCCAGGTCGCCCTGCACGCCGACGTTCTCGTCGACGTCACGGTTCTGGTTGAAGGCGAACTGTCCTAAGCCGGTACCCGCAGTACAAAGAAGCCGGCCCGCGCGCCGGCTTTTTTTCTTTTTGCCCGGCCGCCATTGCGTGTAGCCTTTCGGGCATCGCGCATGAAGCGCGCCAATGTTTCGTACCGAGGACCCCTTGACTCAGCCGCCCGTTCATCACAACGCGCCGCCCGGCCTGCGCGCCTGGCTTGACAGCGTTGATGCCTCGCGCGAACCCTCCGTGCGGGACGTGACGATCGACGGTGTGCGCTGCATCATCAAGCGCCGCCGCCCAAGCTTCGGCCGCGGCGTGGCCTATGCGCTGCGCTATGTCCGGGCCGTTTTGCTGGGCGTGGGCTGCAAGCTGTTCCTGGGTGAATTCCCACGCCCCGGCGTGCTGTTGCAGAACGGCCTCGCCCATGAGGCCCAACGCCTGTCGACGCTGTTGCAGGCGGGTTGCCGCGTGCCCGAAGTGTGGTGGCAAGAGCAGGGCCTGCTGGTACTGGAATACGTGGGCGAAGACCTGGCCGACCTGATCCGCAACGAGGATTCCACCTCGCAGTTATGGCTGGCTCGCGCGGCCGCCAACGACATGGCGGCGTTCCACGCCCGCGGGATGTGGCATGGCGGGGCGCAAATCCGCAATATCACGCTGCGCGACGGCGAACTGTGGCGTATCGATTTCGAAGAGAACATCGGGTCCACGCTGTCCCGCCCGTTGGCCCAGGCGTACGATTTGTTCCAGATGCTGGCGTCGCTCGTGTCTTTGCGTAAACTGCCGGATGAGGTAGCCGTGACGCTGGGTGAACTGGCGCTGCGCGTCTATCTCGAGAGCAACCCTGACCCCGAGGTCAAAGTTCGCCTGACGCGCCTGGCGCGCGTCCTGTGCGGCGTCGCAACGCCCTTGCGGCCCCTGTTGCGCCGCTTGCCCTCGCGCGACGTCCAGGGCTTTTTCCGCGCTGCCGATATCTTGCAGCCGTTACTATTGAAGTTATGAACACACCTGCCGATCCCCAGCTCGAATACCTGCGCGTTCCACCCCATTCGATCGAGGCGGAGCAGTCGGTTCTGGGCGGCCTGCTGCTGGACAATACCGCGTGGGACCGCATCGCCGACGTGCTGGTCGAAGAAGACTTCTACCGCCACGACCACCGGCTGATCTGGCACCACATTGCCCGCCTGATCGGGCTGGCGCGTCCCGCCGACGTCATCACCGTCAATGAATCGCTGATCAGCGCCGGCAAGGCCGAAGATTCGGGCGGGCTGGCTTATCTGAACGCGCTGGCGCACAACACGCCGTCGGCCGCCAACATTCGCCGCTACGCCGAAATCGTGCGTGAGCGCGCCATGTTGCGCAAGCTGGTGTCGATCGCCGACGAGATCTCCTCGGCGGCATTGAACCCTCAGGGCAAGGAAGCGCGGCAACTGCTGGATGAAGCGGAATCCAAGGTGTTCAAGATCGCCCAGGAAGGCTCGCGCGGCGCCGCGGGCTTCCAGGAGATCCAGCCGCTGCTGACCCAGGTCGTCGAGCGCATCGATGAGCTCTACCACCGGGAAGGCAGTTCGGACGTCACCGGCGTGCCGACGGGCTTCACCGACCTGGACAAGATGACCTCGGGCATGCAGGGCGGCGACCTGATCATCGTGGCGGGACGTCCGTCCATGGGCAAGACGTCGTTCTCGATGAACATCGGCGAACACGTGGCGATCGAACAAGGCCTGCCCGTGGCCGTGTTCTCCATGGAAATGGGCGCGGTGCAGCTGGCGATGCGTATGCTGGGTTCGGTCGGCTTGCTGGACCAGCACCGCATGCGTACCGGCAAGCTCATCGCCGATGACTGGCCCCGCGTGACCCACGCAGTGCAGCTCATGCAGGATGCGCAGGTCTACATCGACGAGACGCCCGCATTGAGCCCGATGGAAGTGCGCGCGCGCACGCGCCGCCTGGCCCGCCAGTGCGGCCAATTGGGCCTGATCATCATCGACTACCTGCAGCTGATGTCGGGTAACGGTTCGGGCGAAAACCGGGCTACCGAAGTGTCGGAAATCAGCCGATCGCTGAAGGGCCTGGCCAAAGAGCTGAACTGCCCGCTGATCGCGCTGTCGCAGTTGAACCGAAGCCTGGAACAGCGCCCGAACAAGCGCCCCGTGATGAGCGATTTGCGCGAATCCGGCGCTATCGAACAGGACGCCGACGTCATCCTGTTCATCTACCGCGACGAGGTCTACAACCCCGATTCGCCGGACAAGGGCACGGCCGAGATCATCATCGGCAAGCAGCGTAACGGGCCGATCGGCACGGTGCGGCTGACGTTCCAAGGGTCCAGCACGCGCTTCCTGAACTTCTCGGGCGCGCAGCCTCGCGACATGTACTGACGCCTGGCGATGACCCAAAAAAAACCGCGCCGTGGCGCGGTTTTTTACGTCCCGGGCGGCTCAGCCTTCGATTTCGGGACGCTTGCCGTAGCGTGCGGCCAGGACGCCGCACACCATCAGCTGGATCTGGTGAAACAGCATCAGGGGCAGCACGATGGCGCCGACCGCGTGGCCGGCGAACAGCACCTGCGCCATCGGGATGCCGCTGGCCAGGCTCTTTTTCGAGCCGCAGAAGAGCAGGGTGATGCGGTCTTCGACATTGAACCCCAACAGCTTGCCGGCCAGTGCGGACAGGCCCAGCGCCAGGGCCAGGATCACGGCGCAGCAGACCACCAGACCCACCAGCGCGGGGATCGGCGTGGTGCTCCACAGGCCTTCATTGATGGCTTCCGAGAACGCGGTGTAGACCACCAGCAGGATCGAACCCTGGTCGACGAACTTCAGCATCGCCTTGTGCTTGTGCACCCAGGCGCCGATCCAGCGGCGGGCGAACTGGCCCAGCACGAAGGGAAGCAACAGTTGCAGCATGATTTTTCCGACCGCGTCGAACGAGATCGGGGCGCTGCCGGCGTTGGCCACCACCGTGCCGACCAGCAGCGGTGTCAGGAAAATACCCAGCAGGCTGGATGCCGACGCGCTGCACACGGCGGCGGGCACGTTGCCGCGCGCCATGGACGTGAACGCGATGGCCGACTGCACCGTGGCCGGCAGGCAGCACAGGAACAGGATGCCCAGGTAAAGCTCGGGGGTCACCAGCGGTTCCAGCACCGGCTTGAGGGCCAGGCCCAGCAAGGGGAACATCAGGAACGTGGCGGAGAAGATGGTCAGGTGCAACTTCCAGTGTGTCAGGCCGGCGATGATGGCCTCGCGGGACAGGCGCGCCCCGTGCAGGAAGAACAGCAGGCCGACGGCAATGTTGGTGATCCAGCCAAATATCACGACGCCTTGCCCGTGCGCGGGCACGATGCTGGCGATGATGACGGTGCAGATCAGGTAGAGGGTGAAGCGGTCGGGCAGAAGGCGGACAAGGCGTGACATAAAGGGATAAAGGGCAAGTCGGGAAAGCGGCGGCGCGCAAGGGCGCCGGAAACGGGGCGTATTGTAGTCCCGCGCCCGCCGCGGCCCTAGGGCCCGCGCCGGACCAGAGCCCCTAGGGCGTCATGGCCAGCGCCAGATCGAAGGCGGCGACCAGCGAGGCCTGGTCGGCCACGCCGCGGCCCGCAATGTCGAAAGCGGTGCCGTGGTCGACACTGGTGCGCACGAAAGGCAGCCCCACCGTGACGTTCACGCCGTGGTCCAGTCCCAGGTACTTGACGGGGATCAGGCCTTGATCGTGGTACTGGGCCACGACGATGTCGAACTCGCCGCGGCGCGCGCGCATGAAGATTGTGTCGCCGGGCCACGGGCCGCTGGCATCGATGCCTTCGTCGCGGGCGCGAGCGATGGCGGGTTCGATGATGTCGATGTCTTCGCGGCCGAACTTGCCGCCTTCGCCCGCATGCGGGTTCAGTCCGGCCACCGCCACCCGGGGCGCGGCAATGCCCATTTGCCGGCACGCGCGGTCGGCCAGCCGCATCGCGGTCAATTCGGCGTCGGGCGTGATGCGGGCGATGACGTCCGCCAGCGCGACATGGATCGTGACCAGCAGGACGCGCAACTCGTCGTTGGCCAGCATCATGGCAAAGTCCTGCGTTGCGGAACGCTCCGCCAGGATCTCGGTGTGGCCGGGATAATCGATGCCGGCCTCGTGCATGGACTTCTTGTTCAGCGGGGCGGTGACGATCGCGCGGATGCGGCCGGCCTGCGCGTCGTCGATGGCGGCGCAGACGTAGTCGTAGGCGCCGCGTCCGGCGGCGGCGCTGATCTGCCCGGCGGGCAGGTCGGCCGGCAAGGCGGGGCTGCAGGCAACGACGTTGATGCGCCCGGCATCGGGCTGGGCCTGGTCCACGCTGCGGATTTCAACGATATCCAGGCGCGCGCCCAACTGGGCCGCGGCACGGCGCAGCGCGCCGGCGTCGCCGTACACCACGCAGGGCGCATTCAAGCCTTGCGCATACGCCTTGACGACGATTTCGGGGCCGATGCCGGCGGCATCGCCCATGGTGACTCCCACGGGCAGGAAGGATTTCACGATGCTTTGTCTTTAGGAGGATCGATGGCGCCGCATTCGAACGTCACGGTCGCGCGCTTGGAGCCCAGGCCCGTCGCATGGTTGGACGTCACCTTGGGTTTTTGCAGCTTGCGGCCCAGGGATTGGCAGTATTGATCGGCGCGTTGCAGCGTCTGATTCTTGAGTTCGACCCAGGTCAACAGCTGCGTGCCGGAACTGTACGTAACGCTGTACGTGTCCTTGTCGACGGACGTGACCTCGCTCATGCTGGAACAGGCGGCAAGCAGGGTCAACAGGGCAGCGGCGGAGGCAAGGCGTGCAAGCATGGGTTGTCCAGAAATCTCGTTATCCGCCATTACAACACCATGTCGGGCCGCGAGAAAAGGCGGGCGGCCCGGGGCCCGCGCGTCAGGGGGCGGCGACGGCGCTGCGGCGGTCCACCTTGCGGCTCAGCACGATCGACGTCTGTGTCTGCTTGACGCCGTCGATCAGGCCGATGCGGTCCAGCAATTCATCCAGCTGCTCATGGGTTTCGCACCGCAGGAAAATCAGATAGTCGTAGGGGCCGCTCACGGAAGACACCTCTTCCACTTCGGGCATCCGTTCCAGTTCGCGGATCACGGCAGCGGGCGTTTTGGGCAGCACGCTGATGAAGCAGTAGGCGCGCACGGCGGCTTCTTCCAGCAGCCGGCCCAGGCGCACGCCATAGCCCGAGACGATGTGCTCGCGCTCCAGCCGGGCGATGCGCGCCACCACGGTGGTGCGGGCCAGCCCCAGCTTGCGCGCCAGAATGGCGGCGGGTTCGCGCGCGTTGGCGGAAAGCAGGCTGAGCAGTTGCCGGTCAATGGCGTCGAGTCGTTCGTTCATGCGGAGGGCGAAGGGGCGGGGCAGGAGTGCCGACGGTACAGGCGGCGGCATGCCGGCGTCAATGCGCAGGCATGCGCGCGGGTGATTGCCAATGCTTGACGGCCGATGCGTGACTGCCGATGGGGGCATGGGCCGGTCAGGTCGGCAGCCTAGCCGTCGGATTCCGGCGGGATGCCGCCATGGTAGACGCGGCCGTCGAACTCGAAGCGCGTGATGGTCTTGTGCGCGGCGTCGAAGATGCGGTCGCGGCTGGCGTCGTCCGGCCCGTCGTGATCGGCGAAGCGGAAGCGGCACAGATCGATGTCGCTGTCGTAGAACACCGTATGCACGAAGCGGCTGACATCGGATTCATGGGCGAAATGCGCGAACTCGCGCAGCTGCTCCATTTCGTGGAAGGCGCCGTTGCGGCTGACAAGCAGCATGCCGAATTTGCGCTCTTCGTCGGCCTCGGGTTCCGGCGCGGGCGGCGCTTCGGCCGTCAGTGGGTCTTCGTAGTCGAAGTGGGCGCCAGCGTCGCGCATGGCGGCCAGCACCTTCTGCCATTCCCGCTCGTCCAGCGTCAGGCGGGCCATCATATAGAACAGGCGCTGGCGACCCAGCTGGCGCGGTTCGGGGCCGCCGGCGTAGCTGGGCCAGGGGGTGGCCGCGTCCAACCCCGCCAGTTCCGCCATGCGTGCGTCGCTGTAGCCCAGGCGGTCCTGCAAGCGCTGCAGGGACTGGGCGTCCGGGGGGGCGTAGTTCTGGATCGTCTTCATGAGCGCGCTCCGGTGGCCCAGGGCGCCATGGATGCGCCGGGGGCGTGCGCCGCGGTGCCCTTGCGGCTACGCTTCATGCTAGCGCGGCGCGTGGCGCTTGCCTAGCGTCGTCCGGCCCGCAGCGCCATGCTAGGATTTGCGCCGACTCACAATGCCAGGAGGCTTATACATGGACATCCAGGAACAAATCGCCGTCATCGTGCACACCATTTCGCACCAGGGCGGCCGTATCGACGCGCTGAATTCGACCTTGCTGTCGATGCTGCATCTGGTCAAGGCGTCGCCCGGTTTGCGCGAAGCGATCGAGGCCCAACTTGAGCAGAACTACTCCAGCCTGCTGGCCCGCTCCGAAAATCCGCAATACGTGGCGGGATTCGAAAGCGTGCGCGACATGATTGCCACCGCGCTGAAGTAACCGGTTCCGCGCCGAAGTTACCCACAGCTTCTGTGGACAAGCCTTGGGATAGTCCGGGCATAGATGCGTAATTTCCTTTGTTAACAAGGGCTTGGAAAGGGCGGTCAAAGGTGGCTCCTTTTGCGCTTTCAAAGTCCCTGTTTCAATGTCCTACACGGGACGCCCAAGCCGGGTAATATGCGGCCCCATGCGGAATCAGTATCGATTGGAACACCGGGGCGGAGCCATGTTGGCTCGCGTCTCGGAAGCGGCAAAGCTGGCGGCGTTCGACCCCGGCAAACTTACTCCCGAAGCGCGCCAGAGCTGGGAGCGCATGGGGCATGGCTTCAAGGCCTGGCACGACTTCGACCAGCGTCATCCCATCCTGCGCCGCCTGGCGTTGCTGCCGCTGATCGGCGGCTGGTACCGCAAGGCACGGCGGCGTCACGTGCTGTACGCCAGCGGCCGCGTCGTCTGTTGACTTCCGGTCAGCGCCTGCGCCGTGTGGCGAGGTGGTACGCCAGCCAGATCGTCACGCCGATCACGGCGGCCACCGCCAGTTTGGTTTCCACGCCATGCAGGCGCCCCAGCAGCGACTCGATGGTCTGCCCGAAGACGTAGCCCAGCAGGCTGAAACCTACCGCCCAGATGGCGGCGGCGATCGCATTGAGCACCAGGAAGCGCAGCGCCGGCACGCGGGACATACCCAATGCCACCGGGCCGACGGTGCGCAACCCATACAGGAAACGCAGGCTCAGGATAAAGCCGTGCGGATAATGGTCGACAAGCGCCAGGGCGCGTTCGAAGGCGGGCTTCTCGCGGATGCGCCGCACCAGGCGGTGATCGCGATAGCGCCGGCCCAGGAAGAACAGCAACTGGTCGGCCACGAAAGAACCGGCGAAGGCGCACAGCATCACTTCGGGCAAGCGCAGCAGATGCTGATGCGCCAGGAATCCCGCGAACACCACCACGCTTTCGCCTTCCAGGAAGGTGCCGCCCAGCACGGCCCATAAACCGTAGTCGACGATGAACTGGTGCAGCGCCGGATTCATCCCTCGCGCTCGCCGACGATGCGCGCCAGGGTCAGCAGGGCGCGGGAGATGTCAGGCGTGGTGCGCTGGCCGCAACTGATGCGCAGGAAGTGGTTATAGCGTGTGCCATTCGAAAACATTGCGCCCGGCGCGACGCGGATGCCTTGTTCAAGCGCGGCCTCGAAAACGTCCATGCCCGACCGGCCGCCGGGCATTTCCACCCACAGCAGCATGCCGCCTTGCGGCACGCTCAGGCGGGTGCCGCGCGGAAAGTGCGCGGCGATGGCTTCGGCCGTCTGGTCGCGCTGGATTTTCAACAGCCTGCGCAGTCGTGCCAGATGCCGGTCATAGGCACGCGATCCCAGGAACTCGGCAACGGCGATCTGCGCCAGAGGCTCGTTGGGACGGCTTTGCGCGAACTTCAGCATGGCGATGCGGGCCTTCCAGCGCCCGCCCAGCAGCCAGCCCAGGCGCATGCCCGGCGCCAGGGTCTTGTGCATGGATGAACAATAGATGACGTTGCCGGTCGCGTCCCAGGACTTGGCCGCGGCGAGCGGGGTGTCGTCGTCGGTCAGCGCACCATAGGTGTCGTCTTCGATCAACGGCACCTGCTGGCGTTCGCACAGTGCCACCAGCCGGGCCTTTTCCGCGTCGGGCATCACGCAGCCCAGCGGGTTCTGAAAATTGGGCACCACGACGACGGCGCGGATATTGCCGTGCGTCTGGAAAGCCAGGTCCAGCGCCTCGATCGACAAGCCGTTCTGCGGGCTGGTGGGAATCTCCAGCGCCCGCATCCCGAGGCTCTCCAGGATCTGCAGCAGGCCGAAGTAGGTCGGCGATTCGACGGCGATGGTGTCGCCGGGCCGCGCCACCGCGCGCAGCGCCAGGTTCAGTGCTTCGATGCAGCCGTGCGTGACGATGACGTCGTCGGGCGTGGCGTTGATGCCATTGGCCAGCGCGCGGCGCGCCAGCACCGTGCGCAGTTCCGGGTGGCCTTGCGGCGGGACGGGGCTGACCAGCACCTGCGGCGACATGCGCAGGGCGCGCGTCATCGCCTGTTTCAGCGCTTCCATCGGATACGCCTCCGGCACCGCCGCAGCCAGCGCGAAGTTGGCGCTGACGGGATGCGCCTCGCACTTGGCGATGAAATCCGAAACGCGGTCATGAATGCCCACGTACTGCGCTGCGCCCAGTGTCTGGCGGATGTCGGGTTCGTTGACCGGCGGGATGCTGTTGCGGCGTGGTTGCAGGACGAAATAGCCCGAGCGGGGCCGGGCTTCAATCAGCCCGTCGTCTTCCAATTGGCGGCACGCCTGCAACGCGGTGGACAGGCTGACGTGATGGGTGCGCACCAGCGTGCGGACTGACGGCATGCGCTGGGCGGGCGCCAGCACGCCCGTCTGGATGGCGCGCCGATAGTGGTTCGCCAGGCGGAGATACAGCGGTTGTGGGTCCATGCGCCGATCATGCTCCCCGAGGTTGGAATGAAGGTAGGCACAGATTCATGGAAAGTACACCATAACAGCATCGAAATCGAGCATCTGCATCGGTACAGAAAGGCCTGGGGTGTGGCTGTTGCGCAAAGCAGGGGCCGCGTAGCCTGTCAGGGTCCGACTGGAGATCACCATGAATGCCGAACCCGACGCCCAATTCACTCAACCCGAGGCCCATCGCCTGGAAATCGCCACCGGCGCATGCCGGTTTTTGACGCTGCGAGCCGGCGCAACGCTGGTCTGTGTGGCGGGCAGCGTGCGCGTCGAAGAGCCGTCTGCGGGCGTTGAAGCCGCCAATGGCCTGGTTATGCCGGTGCCCATCCGCCTGAATGCGGGTGAAGCGCACGGGGTCGGCTACGGTGGGGCAGTGCGGGTGACGGCGATCGCCCCGGCGGAGGTGATTTGTTTGGACGTTCCGGGTCCTTTGGACCGCTTTTTCCGGCTGGCGGCGAGAATTTTTCGAATAAATGGGCCTGAAAACACGAATAATCCGCTGGTTGCGCTGCACAAGATTTCAAAATGATGTATAGTTCACACATCAGACGCGGGGTGGAGCAGTCTGGCAGCTCGTCGGGCTCATAACCCGAAGGTCGTAGGTTCAAATCCTGCCCCCGCAACCAGTTTCAGAGAAAAAGCCGCGATTCCAATCGCGGCTTTTTTTCGTCCTTTTTTTGTCTGCGACTTGCCTTGGGTCAATCCTTTGTTCCAGCCCGGAGTTTCCCGGGTATTGCAGGCCGCACAGCGCCGCAGCCCTGAGCTACCATGGGTCACGCGCGCTAGTTCGCCGCACTCGAGGAGGGTCCATGGGTACCGCAAAATACGATCATCCCGGCTATGTCGCCGACGCCGGCGCCGAAGGCAAGTATCACGTTGGCATCTGGTGCCCGCACGGTTACCCCGCGCACATCCATATCGGCCGGCCAGCGGAACGCGGTGATCCCCAGGCGCTGCTGCGCCTGCGCATTCCCGATGGTGTCTTCCAGTCGCTCCCCGACGATCCCGAAACCCTGTGCCGCCGCGCGTTGGGCCAGGCCATGGACGCCGGCCTGCTGCGTTCCGTGGGCGTGGATGGCGAATACCAGGAGCTGCGTTTCCAACTGGACGCGGAACCCTGGTCCGGCCCGATGCAGGCGGCGGGCAACGCCTGACGCCGGGAAAAATCTGACGGGGGAAGTTACCCACAGCGACTGTGGACAAGCCTTGGGATAGCCTTTGCGCATGTCCAAATTGTCCTGTCATAACAAAGGCTTGGCGCCTGCGGTCAATAAATGGCCGGCGCCGGGCCTTTTTTTCTCCACCCGCCACCTTTTCACGGCGTGGGGCCCTTTTTCCCGCCGGGCCGCCCCAAGGGAAAAAGCGCCCCCTCGGGGGGCAGCAAGCATGCGAAGCATGCGCGGCGTGGGGGCCAAGAGAGAATTGCGCCGATGGGGCCTTCCTTTCGGTTTTAGTCGTCGTGCGACAATCCTCCCCTTCGCGGCCCGCACCGCGTGCCCCCTGTCCTGACAACCTTGATTTCCCCATGCCGTGTCCTTTGACCCCGCACGCCCCCGCCTTGATGGCGCCGGCGCCATGACCATGAACGCTTCCAAACGCGTCGCCGTCATCGGTGGCGGTCCGGCGGGCCTGATGGCGGCAGAGGGGCTGGCTGCCCAAGGCTTGCAGGTAGACGTATTCGATGCGATGCCCTCGGTCGGCCGCAAGTTCCTGATGGCGGGGCGCGGCGGGTTGAACCTGACACACAGCGAGCCCGCGGCCCCATTCCTGGCGCGCTACGGCGAGTGCGCCACGCAAGTGGCGCCCTGGCTTGCCATGATGGACGCCGCCGCGTTGCGGGAATGGGCGCATCAACTGGGCGTCCAGACCTTCGTGGGGTCGTCGGGACGCGTCTTTCCCCAGGAAATGAAGGCGGCGCCGTTGTTGCGGGCCTGGCTGGCCCGGCTGCGTGCAAGCGGCGTGCGTTTTCATATGCGGCATCGCTGGTTGGGATGGCCGCCAGGCGATGAGCCGTCCGCGCAAGCCCTGCGGTTCGACACCCCGGAAGGCATGCGCACCGTGGCGGCAGATGCCGTGGTGCTGGCCCTGGGCGGCGGAAGTTGGGCCAAACTGGGATCGGATGGCGCCTGGGTCGCCGGATTGCGGGCGCATGGCGTGAATGTGACGCCGCTGCGCCCCGCCAACTGCGGGTTCGACGTGGCGTGGTCCGAGCACTTCCGGCAGCGCTACGCAGGTAAGCCGGTCAAATCCGTCGCGATGTCGTGTTCGTTGCCCGCTGGCGGCCTGTTGGCCCGGCAGGGCGAATTCGTGGTGTCGGAGACGGGTATCGAGGGCAGTCTGGTCTATGCGCTGTCCGCGCCCTTGCGTGATCGGATTGACGCACAAGGGCAGGCCGTCGCCACGCTGGATCTGGCGCCTGACTGGTCACAGCAAAAGGTCATGGCCGCGGTCACGCATCCACGTGGGGCGCGCTCCATGTCGAGCCATCTGCAAAGCCGCCTGGGGCTGACCGGCGTGAAAGCCGGCCTGTTGCGCGAATGCGCCTCCGCCGACGATTTCAAGGACCCGGAGCGGTTGGGGTTGCGGATCAAGGCCCTGCCACTGACGCTTCTACGCGCCCGCCCCATGGACGAAGCCATCAGCACCGCAGGGGGAGTGTCGTTCGATGCCGTGGACGCCAACCTGATGCTGCGCCTGGCGCCAGGCGTGTTTGCCGCGGGCGAAATGCTGGATTGGGAAGCGCCCACGGGGGGCTATCTGCTGACGGCCTGCATGGCCAGCGGCCGAGTGGCCGCGTTGGGCGTAACGGATTATCTGGCGGGCAAGTCCTAGGGGCTTTCGCCTGCGCGGATCAGGAACCCGTGGGGTAGGGCGCCATGCCCAGCGGCGTGCGCGGCGCCAGGTCGCCCACGACATGGCCCACAACCGGCGGGCTGCCGTCGGGCTGCGTAATGATGCCGATGACACGCGTGATCGCGCTGGCGGGAATATCGGTGCCGTGGGCGGGATCCTGCACCAGTTGCCAGATCGTGGCGACCGGGTCCACATCCCCCTGCGTTTCCGTCGAGGTATCCAGGCAGCTGCGGGCGAAGAAGGACCAGTCCGAAGCGCTGCAAGGCAGGCCATGCGCGGTAGCCAGGCGGGCCAGGGCAAGCGGCGCGTCCGGCTGGCCAGCAGCGTGCTGGGCGGCAGCGCCCAGCGAGACATCCAGCGACAGCAGGCGGAGAAACTCTACGACGTTGTCCGAATTCATTGTGGGGGTCTCCTGTGGCTGTTCTGGTTCAGTGCCGGCCGCTGCTGACAGGCCGGTAATAAGGGGCGTTTAGCCGGGGCCTTGCCCCAGCATCGACACCAGCGATTTCTTCAGGCGGGCTGAAAAAATCGGTACCGTATGAGAAACGCCGTTCCGGTCGACGCCTTCCTTGAGTTCGACCGATTGTCCCAGGAAAATTTCCGGCGCGGCGTTGATTTCGTTGTAGCGGGCCAGCAGTTCGTCAACGTGCGCTTGCGCATCAGCCAGGGTGCTGCTGTCCGCGAGCTTGCCCGCGGCATGGGCTTGCAGAATTCGGTGCAGATCGTCGATGAACAGCGCCAATGCCGCTTGTCCACGGCATTGCGGCTGTTCCCAGCCCCAGCCCTGGGGGGCTGCGCCAGCGTTCTGCGGTACAGGTTTTTTGTTCATTTTCGAATCCTAATCCATTGCCGGCAAATACGCGACCGCCGCGGCCGGGCCGCATTGTAGGCCGGACCGGTCTACCAGCGGGCGGGGGCGGGAGCCACGCCGTCATGCGAAGGGAAGTGGGGCAGCACTTCCTCGGCCAGTTCCTGGATCACTTCGGCCGGCGGGCGTTCCGAGAACTGGATGCCAAGCGCCGCGTGGTTGACGCCGGCCGCTTGCCAACGTGCCAGCAGGTCCAGCAGGCCCCGGCGCCCCGTGCGCAGCACGTAGCCGCCTTGCATCGGCGTGCGCGGATGGTCCGGGTCGGCGCTCAAGTCCAGCCATTCATTGGTCGCGTGCGGTCTGAACCCGGCATCCGGGATCAACGCCCGCCAGGAGCGGATCTTTTGCGCCAGCCGTTGCGGGCCGGCGTCGTCATGGGTGCTGTCGGGATACGTCAGCCAGCCGTCCGCGTGTTCGCCGACCCATTGCGGCGTTTGGCGGCTAGAGCCCGTGATCAGCAACGGCACGCGCCCGGCCGACGGCTTGGGCAGCAACTGTGGTCCCGCCAGCCGGCCCAGGGGCGAATCGATGGCGCCATGGGGGGCTTGCATCAGCTGCCGGAAGTAGGACACGGTTTGGGCGAACCTGTCGCCGCGCTGCGCGGGGTCCAGTCCATAGGCGGGGAACTCGACGGGGCGGTCGCCCGAGGCGATTCCCATGACCAGCCTGCCGCCGGACAGTTGGTCCAGCGTGGCGGCCGCCTTGGCGAGATCGATCGGATGCCGCAACGGGAACACCGCGCTGCCCGTGGCGAGCGCGACGCGTTCGGTGCGGGCCGCCAGATAGGCAAGATAGGAGAAGGGGTCGAACACCTGTCCTGCGTCGCCGAAGCTGGGATCGAAAAGCGGGACATCGCGAACCCATGCCGCGGCAAAGCCCCGACGGTCGATGTCGGCGACCAGGTCGGCCTGGCCTTGCAGCACTGCCATGTCGCCTTGGTAGAACCGCAAGGGAAGGAAGATGCCCACCGTCAGCCGGTCGGGGGCGAACATGCGCCGGTAGCCGGGATGCAAGGCAAACGCGGGCGCGGAGGCGCCAGAGGGAAGTGTCGGGGCGGCGGAGGAATGGGGCATGGAGACAGTCATAGGGACAGTTGCGGGATCAGTCATGGGGCCGGCAAGGAGCGCGGCGGGGAGCATCAGGGGCCGGTGGCCGGCTGGGGCAGGGCGATGCCGCGTTGGACGGCGGGACGCAGGCTGGCCCGCAGGTGCCAGGCGCTCAGGTGTGCGTACTGGCTGAAATCGAATTCCACGATCCGCGCAATGTGCATCCAGCCGAAGGTCGCGATATCGGCGATGGAGAACTGCTCGCCCGCCAGCCACTCGCGCGCTGCCAGGCGCGCGTCGAGCACGGCGAAGGTGTCTTCGCTTAAACGCCGATAGCGCTGGATGGCGGCGTCGTGGCGGTCTTTCGCAAAGCATTCGGCGTGCACGCGCTGGCCTAGCAGCGGCCCCATGCTGGCGCTGTGGAACATCAGCCAGGTGATGGCCTCCCAGCGCGCCGCGGGATCGGCGGGCAGCAGGCGGCCCGTCTTGTCGGCCAGGTACAACAAGATGGCGGCCGACTCGAACAAGGTGATGCCGGTGTCGGCGTCATGCAGCACCGGGATCCGGCCATGGGGATTCAGCGCCAGGAAGTCCGGGTGGCGATGCGCGCCCTGGTCGATGCGCACATGGTGCAGCAGGTAGGGCATCGCCAACTCTTCGAGCGCGATGGTGATCTTGAAGCCGTTGGGCGAGCTGTCCGTATAGAGGTGCAAGGCAGGAGCGGTCATGGGCACGGAAAAGAGAAAGGCTATTTCCTGGAATACAGGATTGCACCCATTCTGGATTCCGTGCTATCTGCCGTAAAACGATCATTCCTGCCGACTAAGGATAGATTTTCTAAAACCACCCGAAGTGGGGCCACGACCTGGCCGCGGCTTCCGTTGCGTGGCCTGACCGCCGCGGTTCGCGAGCGGAATCGGGATGATGCGCAGATTGGGGCCTTTGGGGTATGCTGGCTTCGGTTTCTACGCCCAGACAGGAGAGGTTTATGAAGAACAGAGTCGTTCTCGTCATGCTGCTTTCGATCGCCGCCCTTACGGCCGGCTGCAACACTGTTGCGGGCGCTGGCAAGGACATCCAGCGAGGCGGTGAGAAAATCGAGGGCGCTGCGAACAAGTAGGCCGCCATCCCGTTGCCGCCTAGCCGGCTCAAGGCCACGCCAGAAATGTCCAGGCATTTCCCGCGTGGCCTTTTTGCAGCCGCTGGCATAATCGCGGGAGTCCGAATTTCAATGCGGGAAGAATCATGCGCAAGTCAGTATGGATGGGTGTAGCGGTGGCGGCTCTGTTGGCCGGTTGTGCAAGCAAGGGCGTCTACGAGGCCGACACCGTCAGAAAAGAGACCTTCAGCGTCGACACCAACTACCAGGCCGCTTTCCGCCGTGGCGGTGAATATGTCCGCGCCTGCCATGTGAACGTGCAGCACCCCTATGGCGTCGCCTACGCATGGCGTCACTCCCTGGGCGAAAAAGGCGCCCCCGACGAAATCCAGCTCTACAAGGTGGGCGAGCCCGCCACGGTGCTTGAGCTGATTTCAGCGGAGGCCGACGGCCCGGCCAAATCCAAGGTGACGGTGACCGTGCTGGGCGAAGGGCGTTGGGATGCGGCGGAAATCGCCGCCGCCCGGGCCTCGATCCAGAGCGCGACGCCGGTGTGCCGCCCGGGCAACGGCGGCTGACGCATGGATCCCCGCGCGCTGCAGCTTCGATCATCGGGCATGCCGTTCTCGCTGCTGGCGGGGGCGTTTCGTTTCCTGGGATGGTTGAACGGGGGCGCGGCTTTGGTCCTGGTAGCCTTTTCGCTGGGGATCGTGGGCGGCGACATCGCCGCGCCGGACCTCCAATTGCCGCTGGCGCTGTTTCTGGCAGGACTGCTGGCGTCGTGCCTGGGCTTACTGTTCGCGTACCTGGCGCAGGTCAGCTTGTTGCGCCAGGGCGACAGAGGGCATTCGACGCGCGGCCATTGGCCCGCCCAGCTGCTGGCGATGGTCTGCTACCTGCTTAGCGCCCTGGCGTTTTGCGGCGCCTGCTGGTTCTCGCTGGGGCAGGCCACCCCGGACGCCCAGCAAACGACGTCCTACGCAAGCCTCTGAGAATTTCAAAACAAGGGTAAACCCTTGTGCGCAAAAATGTTGGACTTGGACTTGTGTTGAGAATAATATGCGCGTTGCGTATATAAATCCTCTTTCTCGGGGCCCGTCATGACCATCTCCCAGCAAGCCTTTCTGCGCGACGCCATGCGCCGTCTGAACCTCACGCGCGACGTGTTCGCCACCCGGATCGGCGTGAAGCGCCGGGCCCTGGATACCTGGCTGCTGCCTGAGGGTTCGCAGGAATTCCGCGCGATGCCGGAAGTGGTCCAGCGCTTCGTCAGCGAAATCGTGCAGAACGGCGTCTTGCTGGAAAAGTATACGCAAAGCGTACAAGATGGGCCGTTGCGCGAGCGCATCGCCGTCGAAGGCAAGAATCAGCTGCTGTCGGTGGATCAGTTCACGCGGGAGTCGGTCGAAGACCTGTTCCGCGTGGCGGACATGATGCAGCCCATCGCGCGCCGGCAGAAGGTGTCGCGCGTGCTGGAAGGCGCCGTCCTGGGCAACCTGTTCTTCGAAGCCAGCACGCGTACCCGCGTCAGCTTCGGTTCGGCGTTCTGCCGCTTGGGCGGGTCGGTTTGCGACACGACGGGCTTCACGTTTTCGTCGATGGCCAAAGGCGAATCCATCTATGACACCAGCCGCGTCATGAGCGGCTACGTCGACGCCATGGTGATCCGCCATCCGGACCAGGGTTCGGTCGCGGAATTCGCACGGGCAACCAACATCCCGGTGGTCAACGGCGGCGACGGCCCCGGCGAGCACCCCAGTCAGGCCCTGCTGGATCTGTACACGATCCTGACCGAGTTCTCGCGCCTGGGAAAACTGCTGGACGGCGCCCACATTGCGATGGTCGGCGACCTGAAGTATGGCCGCACCGTGCATTCGCTTATCAAGCTGATGGCGCTGTACAAGAACGTGAAGTTCTCGCTGGTGTCGCCGAAGGGCCTTGAAATGCCCAGCTACATCATCGAGCAGGCCAGCCGCAACGGCAACGTGATCGAACAGAAGACGTCGTTGGCCGAAGGGCTGTCCGGCGCAGACGTGATCTATGCGACGCGCGTGCAGAAAGAGCGCTTCGCCAACGAAGAGAACGAAGGCTACACGCCCGACTTCCAGATCAACCGCGCCATCATCGACGCCTACTGCAGCCCCGAGACCATCGTGATGCACCCGCTGCCGCGCGATAGCCGCCCGGGCGCCAATGATCTGAGCGTGGACCTGAACCACGATCCGCGCCTGGCCATCTTCCGCCAGACCGATAACGGCATCCCCATCCGCATGGCGATCTTCGCGGTGCTGTTGGGCGTGGAAGGGCTGGTGCAGCATTCGCTGCGCGACGTGACGTGGCAGCATCCGTCGCATGTCGGTCCCGACGACTCCGTCTTTCACGGCCTGGAATAAGCCAGCCCGCCTTGCGCCCCGCCGGCAAATTACACGAGGTGGGGCGGTCCTTGAGATTTGAAGGATAATCCGCGCTGTTTTGCCGTCGCGTGTCGTTCCAAGACACGCGCGGAGTTTTTGGGGCGGATGATCTTTATGTCTTCGAGCAATGGCGCGGTTCCGGCGTGGACGGGCGGCGCGGGCCAAGCGTGCTACCTGAGCGCGTCGAACGCGCAAGCCTGGGAAGCGGTCTATCAATCGGTCGACGCCTATACGCGTGGCCAAGTCGCGGCCGTGGTGGGCGATAGCGCCAAAGACCTGGTGGATGCCTTTTATTCCACCTTGCTGGCCGATGCCGAGGCCGGTCCACGCTTGTCCCATGAGATCGTGTCGACCCGCCTGCACAGCGGCATGAAGCACTGGCTGAAAGGCCTGTTCTGTGTGCGCGACCAGGGCGACATCGCCGCGCTGATGGCGACGCAGAAGAAGGTGGGCGAAGTGCATGCCCGCGTCCATATCCCCATCCATCTGGTGATGGCGGGCGCCCGCATCCTGAAGAACGAGATTGCCGAACGGCTGCGCGCAAGCGACCTGGACGGCACGGCCGCATCCATCGCCACGCAGTATGTCTGCAATCTGTTCGACCTGGCGATCGAGCAGATGAGCCGTGCCTTCATGCGCGACATCAACCGCGGCGCGCGCAACGACGAGGCGTACCGCCTCTTCGCGCTGGGCCAGAATATTTCGACCGAACGAGAGCGCCAGCGCGCCGCGCTGCTGGAATGGAGCCAGGCCGTGCTGATCGGCCTGCACTACCGTGCCCCCGAGCAGGCGCTGCCGCGCCTGGCGGCATCGGAGTTCGGGTTGTGGCTGCAGCACAAGGGCGGTGTGCTGTTCGAAAGCGCGCCCGCGCTCAGGCAGATCACCGAGGCCGTTACGCGGCTGGACGATGTCGTGCTGCCGCAACTAATGCTGGCGGATGCCCAGCAGCAGGTGCCGATGCCCGACCAGGTGCGCGAGCTGCAGGAACTGGTGGCGCGCATCAAGCATCTGCTCAATGGCCTGTTCGACATGGTGGCCGAGATCGAGAGCGGCAGCGACCCGTTGACCAATGTGTTGAACCGGCGCTTCCTGCCGTCGGTGGTGGGACGCGAAATCGCCATCTCCACGCGCCAGGGCAGCCGCTTTTCGGTGCTGCTGCTGGACATCGACCATTTCAAGGCGATCAACGACGCGCACGGGCATGCTGGCGGCGATCAGGTGCTGCGGCAGTTCGCGGAAGTGGTGCATCAGGCCTGCCGGTCCAGCGACTTCGTGTTCCGCTACGGCGGTGAAGAGTTCCTGGTGGTGCTGGTGGACACGGGACAAGAGGCCGCGCTGGCCGCCGCCGAAAAACTGGGCGCCGAAATCCGGCGGCACGCCTTCTCGATTCCCGAAGCCGGCGCCTTGCGCATCACGGCAAGCATCGGCGTGGCGACGTTCGACGGGCACCCGGACTATGCCTATTTGATCGACCGCGCTGACAAGGCCTTGTACCGCGCCAAGCAGGCCGGCCGGGACCGCAGCGTCGCCGCCTCCTGAGGGCGGCGGCAAGCCATCCTGCGTTCGCCAGTAAAAAGGCCGCTCTGAACAAGAGCGGCCTGTGCTTTTCCAGCAGCTTCCAGCGCGGCTTAAATCTTCTTTTCGCCGCCCAGCGCTTCGACCAGCTCGGCCATCATCTTGGCGAGTTCGCCCGTCATCAGCATCATGTCGGAATCGAATTTCTCGTCGTCGTTGGCCGCGACGCCTTCGTTGCCTTCCTTCAGCACGTCCAGCGGCGAGACGCGCTTGACGTCCAGGCCTTCGGTCAGGACGAAGGAGATGCGGTCGGCCCACGTCATGGCCAGGCGCGTGCACTGCTTGCCCGACTGGATGTGGCGGCGCACGTCGTCGGCGTCGATCGAGTGCTTCACGTAGCGGATGGCCGCGCCGCTTTCACCGGACGAACGCAGTTCGGTGTCCTGGTCGATGGTGAAGTTGGAGGGGGCCTCGTCTTCGGCCAGCCAACCCGTCATGGCGGACGCGGGCGACTGCGCCACGTACAGGTTTTCGAGCGGGAACGGGTCCACGCATTTGGCCAGCAGGCCAATGACTTCGTCGGCCTTCGCCGAGGCGGCGGCGTCGATGACCAGCCAGTGGTTCTGCGGGTCGATCCAGACGCGGGTGTCGCGGTACACGCTGAAGGCGCGCGGCAGGAGTTCATCCGTGACGCGTTCCTTGATTTCCTTCATCTGCTTGCGGCCCGGCTTGTAGCCTTGCTGCTCTTCGATTTCCTGGGCGCGCGCCTTGGCGACCTGGTTCACGACGGTGCCGGGAAGCAGCTTCTTTTCGGCGCGCAGGGATAGCAGGATCTGGCCGTTGACGACGTGGGCAAGCCCGCCGTTTTCGCGCGGCGGGACCCAGCCCAGGCTTTGCATTTCGAGGTTGTTGCCCGCTTGGTAGGCGTGGCGCGCAAGCGTTTCTTCAAGCTGATCGCCAACGAGAGTCCACGGCGAGGAGAGGCGGTAAATCTTGAGGTTTTTGAACCACATGAGCGTCGGCCAAAAGGGTAGATTCTATACGACGCGGACAGTTTGCCGAAGTCCTGCAATACGGTTGCGACAGGCGACACGTTCTGTCACTGACACATGCAGTGCTATGCGTTAACTTCCGCGCACCGACATGGAATCGGAGAGGAACTACATGAAAATCATTGGCGCCATCCTGATCGTCCTGGGCATCGCGGCCCTGGCCTACAAGGGCTTCAACTACAAGTCCGAAGAAACCGTCTTGCAGATCGGTTCGGTGAAGGCCACGGCCGAAACCGAGAAGTCGGTGCCGATCCCCGCTTGGGCCGGCATCGCGGCCATCGTGGCGGGTGTGCTGGCGATTGGCGTCGGCATGCGCCGTTGACAGGGCGGCCGGCCCCGCTGGCCCCCCCGGCCTTCGAC
>NZ_JBHFII010000043.1:59557-65907 GCF_057334215.1 Achromobacter maghribensis
ATTCTTTTGTCCGCGCAAAAAAAAGCGGCCCGGCTCAATAAAGGCCGGGCCGGTACGGGAGCACACAATACCGCGTCATAAAAGGCTCGCGGGGAACGCGGTATCGGTGTCAGAACACTAGCCCTGCAATCGTCTGACAGGGGGATCAATCGTCAGCCGATCTGGCGCAAGGCCGTAATCTGAAGCGCCAGTCTAAGCGCGAGGGTCTGACATCGTCCTGAAAGTGCCGAAGAGATTTTGGGCCGGGGGCGAAGGTGCGCGGCGATAGCCGCCACCTGCCTCTACGACCTTCGCAAGAATGGCCTTTTCCCCGCCGGGCCGCCCCAAGGGGAAAACCCCCTCGGGGGGCAGCAAGCGCGAAGCGCGCAGCGTGGGGGCCTTTTCCCCGCCGGGCCGCCCCAAGGGGAAAAAGCCCCCTCGGGGGGCAGCAAGTGCGAAGCGCGCAGCGTGGGGGCGAAAAAAAAAGCTCCATAAGGAGCTTTTAAAGGCCGGGCAGGCGCAGCAGTCCCACCCGGCGGGGGATGGTCGTTTAGGCGTTGATGTCGTTGTCCTTGGATTCGCGCACGAACAGCGTGCCGATGACCAGGGTCATGACTGCGATGATGATCGGATACCACAAGCCGTCGTAGATGTTGCCGGTGGCAGCCACCACCGCGAAGGCGACCGGGGGCAGGAAGCCGCCGAACCAGCCGTTGCCGATGTGGTACGGCAAGCTCATCGAGGTGTAGCGGATGCGCGTCGGGAACATTTCCACCAGCATGGCGGCGATGGGACCGTAGACCATGGTCACGTACAGGACCAGGATCGCCAGCAGCACCACGACCATGACGTTGTTGGTTTGCGCCGGATCCGCCTTGGCCGGGTAGCCGTGGCCGCGGATTGCGGTGGTCAGCGCCTTGTCGAGTTCAGCGGCCTTGGCCTTGAAGTCGGCGGGGGCCATGCCCTTGCCGTCGAACGAGGCGAACTCGTCGTTGCCGATCTTGACCTTGGCCACCGCGCCTGCCGGGGCCGCTTCGTTCTTGTAGTTCACCGAGTTGCGGGCCATGAAGGACTTCACGACGTCGCAAGAGCTGGTGAACGCGGACGTGCCCACCGGGTTGAACTGGAACGAGCAGGTGCCGGGGTCGGCGATGACCGTGACCGGGGCGGTGGCCTGGGCCTTTTCCAGCGCCGGGTTGGCGAAGTGGGTGATGCCCTGGAAGATCGGGAAGTAGGTCGCGGCGGCGATCAGGCAGCCCGCCATGATGATGGGCTTGCGGCCGATCTTGTCCGACAGCGCGCCGAAGACCACGAAGAACGGGGTGCCGATCAGGAGCGCGATCGCGATCATGATGTTGGCGGTGTTGGCGTCGACCTTCAGCGTCTGCGTCAGGAAGAACAGCGCGTAGAACTGGCCCGTGTACCAGACCACGGCCTGGCCGGCGGTCAGGCCCAGCAGCGCCAGGATCACGACCTTCAGGTTCTTCCATTGGCCGAACGATTCAGCGATCGGGGCCTTCGAACCCTTGCCTTCTTCCTTCATGCGCTTGAAGGTGGGCGATTCGCTCAGTTGCAGGCGGATCCACACCGAGATGCCCAGCAGCACGACCGAGATCAGGAACGGAATGCGCCAGCCCCAGGCTTTGAAGTCGTCTTCGCCCATCACCGTGCGGATGCCCAGGATAACCAGCAGCGACAGGAACAGGCCCAGCGTAGCGGTGGTCTGGATCCACGAGGTGTAGAAGCCACGACGGCCGTGCGGGGCGTGTTCGGCGACGTAGGTCGCCGCGCCGCCGTACTCGCCGCCCAGCGCCAGGCCTTGCAGCAGGCGCAAAACGATCAGGATGGCCGGAGCGGCCAGGCCGATGCTGGCGTAGCTGGGCAGCACGCCGACCAGGAATGTCGACAAGCCCATGATCACGATGGTGACCAGGAACGTGTATTTGCGGCCGACCAGATCACCCAGGCGTCCGAACACCAGTGCGCCGAACGGTCGCACGGCGAAGCCCGCGGCGAACGCCAGCAGCGCGAAAATGAAGCCCGCGGTGGGGTTCACGCCCGAGAAGAAGTGTTGCGCGATGATGGCTGCGAGCGAGCCATATAGGTAGAAGTCGTACCACTCGAAAACCGTGCCCAGGGACGACGCGAAGATGACGCGGCGTTCATCCTTGGTCATCGGGCGCGGTTCCGCGGAAGGACCGCGGCCTGCCATGGTTGTTGTGCTCATGATGTCTCCTCGTTTTTTGGCCAGCGGTTCTCCGCCGTGCTTGGCCCTCCGCCGGCGAGCCGACATCGAGCTATACGCAACATTGAGGCGCTAGGCTGACGAGGTTCTGACGTAACCCTTACCCGAATCTTAAATTTGAAACATTATGTAATCGCTGCGCGCGGAGCTAGGGATAGTCCTTAGGGGCGCAATCCGCCCCTGCCGCTCAACTTTCAAGCAGATCCGGCTCGTCGGCGTACCGCGGGAACACCACGCGGATGCGGGTGCCGGGCAGGTCCGAATGGGGGGTGGGGTGATCGCTGATCAAGACGGTGGCCTGATGCTTCTGGGCGATTTCACGCACGATCGCCAGGCCCAGCCCGCTGCCATCCGACCCGGTGCCCAGCACGCGGTAGAACCGGTCGAAGACGCGCTCGCGCTCTTCGAGCGGGATGCCGGGGCCGGAATCCTCGACTTCCAGAACGGCTTCCTCGCCCACGCGTTGCACGCGTACCGTGATGTGGCCGCCCCGCGGCGTATAGCGCAGCGCGTTGTCCACCAGGTTGTTCAGCAGCTCTGCCAGCAGCAACGGGTTGCCGCTGATCTCGACGGGCTCGTCCGAGCCCTCGAAGCCCAGGTCGGTGCTGAGCGACAGCGCCTGCGGCACCCAGTGCATGGCCTGTTCATAGGCGATGGCGTTGATATCCGTGCGCGTCAGGCCGATGGCGCTGGGGTTTTCGGCGCGCGCCAGCAACAGCAGCTGATTGACCAGCCGCGTCGCGCGTTCGGATCCGGTCACCAGCTGGCGCAGGCTGGACTGCATCTCTTCGGGGCTGGCGTCGCGCAACGCCAGTTCGGCTTGTGTGCGCAGGCCCGCCAGCGGCGTCTTCAACTGATGCGCGGCATCCGCGACGAAGCGGCGCTGCGCCTGAACGTTGGCCGACAAGCGGTCCAGCAGGTCGTTCATCGCCGCGACCAGCGGTGCGATTTCGGACGGCGCCGCGCGTTCGTCGATGGGGGAAAGGTCGTCGGGACGCCGCGCGCGCAGGCGTTGCTGCAGGGCGTTCAGGGGCGCAACGCCGCGCGACAGTCCGAACCACACCAGCAGCACGGCGATCGGCAGCACGACGAACTGCGGAATGATCACGCCCTTGATGATGTCGTTGGCTAGCTGCGTGCGCTTTTCCACCGTTTCGGCCACGATCAGCAGCGCTGGCTGGGTGTTGGGCAGATTCAGATCGACCCACGTGAAGGCCAGGCGGATGCCGAAGCCGCGCATGGTGTCGTCTTCGTACTGGACTTCACCGGGGCGCGGCTGGCCCACCGAGGCCGGCAGCGGCAGGGCGCGGTCACCGCCCAGGTATTCGCCGCGGCTACCCAGCGCCAGCCAGAACACGCTGTCGGTTTCGTCGGCGCGCAGCACGTCGCGCGCGGGATCGGTCATCTTCAGGATGGCGCGGCCGTCCTGGGCGTGGACCTGGCGGGTCAGCACATGCAGGTTGTTGGCCAGCGCCCGGTCGTACGGCACGTTGGCGATATTTTGCGCGACTACATAGGTGATCGCGACGCTCATGGGCCACAGCAGGAACAGCGGCGCCAGCATCCAGTCCAGGATTTCGCCCAGCAGCGAACGCTGGGGCGGTGCGAAGCTGGGGCCTTTGGAGCCGGCCTGCAAGATATCCAGTGCTTCCTGATTCAGCGGCTCGGGCCGCGTGGATTCAGCTGGCGAGGTACGCGGCACCCTGGTCCCGCTCCAGACAGTAGCCCAGTCCGCGCACGGTCACGATCTTCACGCCGCTGGGTTCGAGCTTCTTGCGCAGGCGGTGCACATAGACCTCGATGGCGTTGGTGCTGACTTCCTCGCCCCATTCGCACAGGTGGTCCACCAGTTGCGTCTTGCTGACCATGCGGCCGCTACGGGTCAGCAGGATTTCAAGCAGACTGACCTCGCGCGCGGACAGGTCCAGTGTCTGGTCATCCACGATGGCGACGCGGCCGGTCTGGTCGAACAGCAGCCGGCCATGCTTGAGCATGGTGGCGCCCCCGCCGGCGCCGCGCCGGGTCAGCGCCCGCACGCGCGCTTCCAGTTCGGACAGCGCAAAGGGTTTGGCCATGTAGTCGTCGGCGCCCAGGTCCAGGCCCTTGACGCGTTGTTCGATGCTGTCGGCGGCGGTCAGGATCAGGACGGGCAGGGCGGAATTGCGGGCGCGCAGGCGGCGCAGCACTTCCAGGCCGGCCAGTTGCGGCAGGCCGAGATCCAGGATGAGCAGGTCGAACGCCTGGGCCGCCAGCGCCGAATCGGCGGCCAGCCCGTCACGCACGGCGTCGACGGCATAGCCGTTGTGGCGCAAGGAGCGGGACAGGCCATCGGCCAGAATGCTGTCGTCTTCGGCGATCAGGATACGCATGGGCTGCTAGTGAAGAGGTCCCTGTGCGGCCACCGCTTTGCGCGCTTGGCCTGCCCCGCATGGGAGGCTGTCCGCCTTGTTAATCCGCTTGATGGGCGGGCCCGGCGGCGGAATAGGGACGAAACGCCGGGTTCGCTTTGGATTCTGTCATATGGCGGGGGGCTTGCCCACTCAGGGTATACGTGCAAAACTGTGGCACACTGGTTTTTTGTACAGTACAATCCGATGCCATAATCTGCACTTGGATGAAAAGCGCAGCGCAGATTTCCGGCGCAAGCCTGCACAGCAAGCCCGAACAGCCTGACCGGCGACTTCTCCGGCACCCTTCGACACCAGATACGTTACAGACAGGACTCTACATGGACGACAAAACCACCAAGGCCGCCGCTTCGGAAAAGGCCAAGGCGCTTGCCGCCGCGCTTTCGCAGATCGAAAAGCAGTTCGGCAAGGGCTCGATCATGCGCTACGGCGACAACGAGGTCTCGCATGACATCCAGGTCGTTTCCACGGGTTCCCTGGGGCTGGACATCGCACTGGGCGTCGGCGGCCTGCCGCGCGGCCGCGTGGTTGAAATCTACGGCCCGGAATCGTCGGGCAAGACGACGCTCACGTTGCAGGTCATTGCTGAAATGCAGAAGATCGGCGGCACCTGCGCTTTCGTCGACGCGGAACACGCGCTGGACGTGCAATATGCCAACAAGCTGGGCGTCAACCTGACCGACCTGCTGATCTCGCAGCCGGATACGGGTGAGCAAGCGCTGGAAATCACCGACGCGCTGGTGCGTTCGGGTTCGGTCGACTTGATCGTCATCGACTCGGTGGCCGCGCTGGTGCCCAAGGCTGAAATCGAAGGTGAAATGGGCGATTCGCTGCCCGGCCTGCAAGCCCGCCTGATGAGCCAGGCGCTGCGCAAGCTGACCGCCACCATCAAGCGCACCAATTGCATGGTCATCTTCATCAACCAGATCCGCATGAAGATCGGCGTGATGTTCGGCAACCCCGAAACCACGACCGGCGGCAACGCGTTGAAGTTCTACGCCTCCGTGCGCCTGGACATCCGCCGCATCGGCTCCATCAAGAAGGGCGACGAAGTCGTCGGCAACGAGACCCGCGTCAAGGTCGTGAAGAACAAGGTCGCGCCGCCGTTCAAGCAGGCCGAGTTCGACATCATGTACGGCGCCGGCATCTCGCGCGAAGGCGAAATCATCGATCTGGGCGTGGCTGCCAGCGTGGTGGACAAGTCCGGCGCGTGGTACAGCTACAACGGCAACCGCATCGGCCAGGGCAAGGACAACGTCCGCGAATACCTGAAAGAGCACAAGGAAATTGCCATCGAGATCGAAAACCGCGTTCGCGAAAACCAGGGCATCGTCAGCCGTGCCGCCGAATTCGTGCCGACGGCGGAAGACACCGCCGAATAAGCCATCTTGCGGCTGCCAGCGGATCTCCGCAGGTGGCTCGCACATTGTTGCGCCGTGCCTTCGGGCTGGCGACATGCGGCAGGCGCCATGACGGGCCTGCCGTTTTTGCATAGCAAGCAGGAAAGCGTATGAGCTGGAAACCGACCCCCGCGTCCGCCGACCGTCTTCGCGCCAAGTTGGATGACGAGTTTGAAACCGTCGCCAAGCCTGAAGGCTTGCGGCGCACGTCCGATGCGCGCCGTGAACAGGAAGCCGCGGCCCCCACGGTGGATACGGGCGAATGGCAACGCAGTTCCGAGCAGCGCTCGCCCGCCCGTGGCCGGCGCGCCGCCGGCG
>NZ_JBHFII010000043.1:65947-70071 GCF_057334215.1 Achromobacter maghribensis
CGGCCTGGGGGGCGCCGTCGACGGCAAGCCCGAACGTAAAGGGCCTTCGTTGAAGATGCGGGCCGTGGGGTATTTGTCGCGGCGAGAACACGCACGCGAAGAGCTGGCGCGCAAGCTTTCCGCCTACGCCGACGATGCCGCCGAGGTCGAGGCCGTGTTGGATACGCTGGAAAAAGAAGGCTGGCTATCCACCGAACGGTTCGCGCAAAGCCTGGTGCACCGACGTGCGTCGCGGCAAGGCGCGGCACGCATCGTGCAGGAGTTGCGCCAGCATGGCGTTGACGACGTTCAGGTGGCCGAGTTGCGCGACCAGTTGCGCGCCACCGAGTACGACCGCGCGCTGGAAGTCTGGAAGAAGCGCTTCGACGCCAAGCCCGTTGACCGCGCGGCCTACGCCAAGCAAGCCCGCTTCCTGGCCAGCCGCGGCTTCGCGCACGACGTCATCCGCCGTATCGTGGGCGACCACGACGAAGAGTGACGGCGGCGCGTGGGGGCCCTTTTTACCGCCGGGCCGCCCCAAGGTAAAAAAGCCCCCTCGGGGGGCAGCAAGCACGCAGGGCGTGCGCAGCGTGGGGGCCCTTTTTACCGCTGGGCCGTCCCAAGGTAAAAAAGCCCCCTCGGGGGGCAGCAAGCGTGCGAAGCGCGCGCAGCGTGGGGGCACTATTTAGCGGATTTAATCCCTGACAGTGTCTTGAAGCAGACGTCGCGGGTGATGCTCAGGAATTCACCGATGTAGGACGCGTCCGTGTCTTCGCTGCGGACCGTCGCGTACAGGGTGCGCCACACGCCTTGCGGGCCCAGACGGCATTGCCGCAGCCAGCCCTGGTTCATATATTCCGTCAACGCCCAGTTCGGCAGCGCGGCCACGCCGCGGTTGCTGGCCACCAGTTGCGCGATGATCGGCGTGAGTTCCGCCTTGCGGATGGCGGCGGGTTCCACATCGGCCGGGTCCAGGAAGGCGGTGAAGACGTCCAGGCGCTGCTTGTCCACGGGATAGGTGATGAGCGTCTGGTCGGCCAACTGGTCGGGCATGACGAATTTGCTGCCGGCCAACGGATTGGACTCCGACACCGCCAACACCAGTTCGTACTTGAATAACGGCAGGTACTCGACCGCTTCCAGCGGTTGCGGGTCCGACGTGATGACCAGATCCAGGTCGCCGCGCACCAGGGCAGGCAAGGGGGCAAACGAAAAGGCGGCAGACAGGTCTAGCGCCACGTCCGGCCATTGCACCCGAAAGGCGTCCAGTGCCGGCATCAACCATTGGAAGCACGAGTGGCAGTCGATGGCCAGATGCAAGCGGCCCGTGCGGCCTGCGGCCAGGCGTTGCAATTCGCGTTCGGTGGCGCGGATGCGGGGCAGCACCTCGTCCGCCAGCGCCAGGACGCGCAACCCGGCGGTGGTCAGGCGGGCCGGCCGGGTGCGCCGGTTGAGCAGGGCCGTGCCCAATCGGGTTTCCAGGTCGCGCAACTGGTGTGACAGGGCCGATTGGGTCAGGTGCAGGCGTTCGGCGGCTTCTTGCAGGCTGCCGCCTTCGCGGATGGCGGTCAGCGTTTCAAGATGGCGGATTTCTAGCATCGGTGTAGGCGCAGGGCGGCGGCGTATGGCGAGTGCCCCGGCAGGCGCCGATTCCTCAGGGTGGAATGAACTTATATTGTATGAGATTTTCTCATCTAATGAATGTAGACATTGATTTTGATTCATATAACTTCGCCTGCACAATAACCGTCACTTGAGCAAATCTTGTCTAAGGGCGGTGTTGTCATGACTACTATTCATAATCTTGGGTTTCCCCGTATCGGCGCCCAGCGCGAACTGAAGCGCGCGGTGGAGGCGTATTGGGCCGGCAAGCAAAGTGCCGAAGCGCTTGAAGAAACCGGCCGTGAATTGCGCGCCAGGCACTGGAAGCTGCAAGCCGTGGCTGGCCTGAAGTTCGTGCCCGTGGGTGACTTCGCCTGGTATGACCAGATTCTGGAGTGGAGCACGCTGCTGGGCGCGGTGCCGGCCCGTTTCGGCCAGAACGACAAGGAACCCGTGACGCTGGACACGCTGTTTCGCATGGGCCGCGGCCGCGCGCCAACGGGCAAGCCTGCCGCCGCCTGCGAAATGACCAAGTGGTTCGACACCAACTACCACTACATCGTGCCGGAATTGGTTCCCGGCCAGGCGTTTCGCATCGCGCGCGAATCGCTGTTCGAGCAGATCAAGGAAGCGCAAGCGCTGGGCCACGCCGTCAAGCCGGTGATCCCGGGGCCGCTGACCTGGCTGTACCTGGGCAAGGGCGATGCTTTTGTGGCGGGCGCTGCCGACGAAGGCAAGCTGCAACTGCTGGCCGCGTTGCTGCCGGTGTACGAAGACGTGCTGGCCCGCTTTGCCAAGCTGGGCGTGGAGTGGGTGCAGATTGATGAACCCATCCTGGTGCTGGACCTGCCGCAAGCGTGGCGCGATGCCTTCAAGCGGGTGTATGCGGCGTTGGCCGCCAGCCCGGTCAAGCTGCTGATCGCCACCTACTTCGACGGGCTGAAGGACAACCTGGCCACCGCCCAGTCCTTGCCCGTGGCCGGCCTGCATGTAGACCTGGTCCGCGCGCCGGAGCAACTGGCCGACGTCGTGGCCGGGCTGCGCGCCGATCAAGTGCTGTCCGCCGGCATCATCAATGGCCGCAACATCTGGCGCACCGATCTGGACGCCGCCATCGCCGCGTTGGCGCCGATCAAGCGGCAACTGGGCGACCGCCTGTGGCTGGCCCCGTCGTGCTCGCTCTTGCATGTGCCGGTGGACCTGGCCCGCGAAACGGAACTGGACGCCGAACTCAAGAGCTGGCTGTCGTTTGCTGCGCAGAAGCTGGAAGAACTGAGCCTGCTGGGCCGCGCGTTGGATAGCGCCACGGAACCCACGGTGCAGACGGGGCTGGTCGAGCAACGCGCCGCGCTGGCGGCGCGCCGTTCGTCGGCCCGCATCCATAATCCCGTGGTGGGCCAGCGCATGTCCGGCGCCGCCGGCGTGTCGCGCGACCGCGCGCCGTTCGCCGGCCGCATCGCCCGCCAGCAAGAACAACTGGGCCTGCCCGCCTACCCGACCACCACGATCGGTTCCTTCCCGCAGACTGCCGAGATCCGCGCGCTGCGCCGCGACTGGAAGGCCGGTGCGCTGACGGACTCGGGTTACGAGACCGCCATCCGCAAGGAAATCGAGGAAGTCATTCGCTTCCAGGAAAAGGTGGGCCTGGACGTGCTGGTGCACGGCGAACCCGAGCGCAACGACATGGTGGAGTATTTTGGCGAACTGCTGGCCGGCTTCGCGTTCACCAAGAACGGCTGGGTGCAAAGCTACGGGTCGCGCTGCGTCAAGCCGCCGATCATTTTCGGTGACGTGGCCCGGCCCGCGCCGATGACGGTGGGCTGGTCGTCCTACGCGCAGTCGCTGACGGACAAGCCGGTGAAGGGCATGTTGACCGGTCCGGTCACCATTCTGCAATGGTCGTTCGTGCGCGACGACCAGCCGCGTGAACAGACCTGCCGCCAATTGGCGTTGGCGCTGCGCGACGAAGTGGTGGACCTGGAAGCCGCCGGCATCAGCGTCATCCAGATCGACGAGCCCGCCATCCGCGAAGGCCTGCCGCTGCGCCGCGCCGACTGGAAGGCGTACCTGGACTGGGCCGTGGACTGCTTCCGCCTGTCGACCGCCGGCGTGCGCGATGAAACGCAGATCCACACCCACATGTGCTATTCCGAGTTCAACGACATCATCGAATCGATCGCCGCGATGGACGCGGACGTCATTACGATTGAAACGTCGCGCTCCAACATGGATCTGCTCAAAGCGTTTGAAGACTTCGACTATCCGAACGATATCGGCCCCGGCGTGTACGACATCCATTCGCCCAACGTGCCGGAAGTGGACTGGATGGTCGGCCTGATGGAAAAGGCGGCCGCCCGCCTGCCCAAGGAACGCCTGTGGGTGAATCCTGACTGCGGCCTGAAGACGCGCGCCTGGCCCGAAACCGAGGCCGCGCTGATCAGCATGGTGCAAGCGGCCCGCGCGCTGCGCCAATCGGCCTGACGGCTGGCCGTCCGACCGCCAGCCTTCGGGGTGATAGGCGGCTTGGGCAAGCGCCCCTGGTT
>NZ_JBHFII010000043.1:70118-94953 GCF_057334215.1 Achromobacter maghribensis
CTGGTTCGTGCGTTGCACGCACGAACCAGGGGCTTTTTTTAGGGATGCTCTGAACGAATTTCGACGGCACGGGTCAATAAACAGAAAATCCCCACAGCCGGATCGTCGCCGTCCCTATGATTCTCCAAGGCCCTTATCGGCCCGATCTGCTTGCCGCGGAAACGTTGCCCGATATTCTGGAAGCCACGATTCTGCGGCATCCCGCCGCCACCGCCATCCACTGGCGCGATCAAACACTTGACTACGACGGGCTGGGACGGCGTGCCGATCTGGCCGCGCACCATCTGATCGAAGCTGGCGTGCGGCCCGGCCATATCGTGGGCCTGTGCCTGCCGCGCGGTGCCGATCTGCTTGTGATGCAGGCCGCCATCGCCAAGGCGGGTGCGGCCTGGTTGCCATTCGAATCCGATACGCCGCCCGACCGCATGCACGCCTGTCTGCAGGATGCGGGCGCGCAGGGGCTGATCGCGTGCGCCGATGTGCGCCTGGATGGCTTGATCACATGGACACCCGGTGAACTGTCGACGCCTGTCGACGGTGTCTTGCGCAAGCGGGAAGGCCTGCTGCCCGAGCATCCCGCCTACGTGATCTACACCTCCGGCTCGACCGGCAAACCGAAGGGCGTGCCGATCAGCCAGGCCGCCATCTGCCATTTCCTGCGCAGCGAAAACGAGGTGCTGGGCGTGCGGCACGGCGACAAGGTCTACCAGGGCTTCTCGGTGGCCTTCGACATGTCGTTCGAAGAAATCTGGATCAGCTACCTGGTCGGCGCAAGCCTGTGGGTTGCCCCCAAGATGTTGACGACCGACCCCGAAGGACTGCCCGAGGCGTTGGCGCGGGAAGGCATCACCGTGCTGCATGCCGTGCCGACCCTGCTGGCGCTGTTTGCGCGCGACGTGCCCAGCCTGCGGCTGGTGAATCTGGGCGGCGAGGTGTGCCCGGACTTTCTTGTGCCGCGCTGGGCCACCCCGGGCCGGCGGCTGTTCAACTCCTATGGCCCGACGGAAACCACGGTATCGGCCAGCCTGGCGGAATTGCTGCCGGGCCAGCCCGTGACCATCGGCACGCCGCTGCCCAATTACGGCATGCTGATTCGCGGCGAAGACGGCGCCGTGCTGCCGCAAGGGCAGGTAGGCGAGCTTTGCATTACCGGTCCGGGCGTGGCGGCCGGCTATCTGGGACGTGCCGAACTGACGGCGGAAAAATTCTTGCCCAACCCCAGGCCCAGCGGTAGCCATGACACGCGCATGTATCGCAGCGGCGATCTGGCTCGCATCGACGAACACGGACAGATTCAGTGCCTGGGCCGCAGCGACGACCAGGTGAAGGTGCGCGCGTTCCGCGTCGAACTGGGCGAAATCGAAGCAGCGCTGTACCGGCAGCCGGGCGTGGGCGCGGCGGCGGTGGTGTTGCGCGATCTGGCAGGCATCGACCAACTGGTGGCGTTCGTGAAACCCGAGGGCGAGGCGCGGCTGGACCTGCATGCCTTGCGGGCCGCGCTGGCGCAGGATCTACCCGCCTATATGATTCCGGCCCGCTTTGAACGGGTGGCCGAGGTGCCGCGCCTGACGTCCGGAAAAATCGACCGAAAGGCGCTCAAGGCGCGTGAACTGGGCACCGTGTCCGAACCCGGTGGCGAAGACGACGATGCCGTCACCCCTGGCGAACAGGCGCTGTTCGACGCGTTGCGTGCGCTGTTCCCCGGCCAGCCGCTGCGTCTGGCCAGCGATTTCTTCCGCGACCTGGGCGGGCATTCGCTGTTGGCTGCGCGGTTGGTGTCCGCGTTGCGCAAGCATCTGCCGTTGTCGGCGCTGACGATGCATGACCTCTATCAGCACCCGGGCCTGGGCGCCCTGGCGGCGCGGCTGGATGCATTGACGGCCGCACCGCCCACGGCGGCGCAAGATGAAAGCGATGGCAGAAGTGCGGGCACGACCCAGGCCGACGATGTCGCCAGCCGCGTGCCGGAATGGCGGCGCTGGCTCTGCGGCCTGGGCCAGCTTGCCGCGCTGCCGCTGCTGATCGGCGTGCGCATGCTGATCTGGCTGACGCCGTTCTTCACCTATCACTATTGGACAGGCGACGAGGGCGACTCGGTCTGGCGCGCGGTGGCGCTGTCCATCGCCAGCTATCTGGCTTGCAATCTGCTGAGCTTCGGCGTGGCCGTGGCCTGCAAATGGGGCATCCTGGGAAGGCTCAGGCCGGGCCGTTATCCGCTGTATGGCTGGCGCTTCTATCGTTGGTGGCTGGTGGACCGGGTGTTGGACATTCCGCCAGCGCACCTGCTGGCTGGCTCGCCGCTGCAGGGTTGGTACCTGCGCGCGCTGGGGGCGCGCATCGGCCGCGACGCCGCCATCGGCCGCATCTCGGTCCGCGCGCCGGACCTGCTGTCGATTGGCGATGGCGTCAGCATCGGGGCCGCCGTCAATCTCGAGAACTTCGTGGTGCGTGGCGGCGTCTGGGAAGTGGCGCCGATCACGTTGGCGGACAACGCCCACGTCGGATCGTACGCCGTGCTGCAAGGCAACGTGTCGATGGGCGAGGGCGCGCGGCTGGACGGCCTGTCGTCGCTGGCATCGGGCGCGCGGGTGCCGGCCGGACAGGTGTGGACGGGCGCGCCTGCGCGCCACGACCCTCTGGCGACGACGCCCGATCTGCCGCCTCGCCCCGCGCGCGCAGGGCGCCTGCGCCGGCTGGACGTGATGGCTTACGCCCTGGGCGGCACGCTGATCGCGGCGTTGTTCTTCATGCCGGTGTTTCCCAGCTTCGTGCTGATCGATTGGATCGACGCGCGCTGGCTGGACCTGATGGGTGACCGCGTGTCCTGGCCCTACGCCTTCCTCTGCTATCTGCTGCTGGCGCTGCCCGCCAGCGCCTTGCTGCTGTTGTTGACGGTGCTGGTGTCCGCCATGCTGCGCTGGGCGCTCCTGCCCAGATTGACGGGCGGGCGCTGGCCGGTCTACGGGCAGATCTATCTGCGCCGCTGGCTCACCAACCAGATCCAGGAATCCAGCCTGAGCGTGCTGCATGGCTTGTATGCGTCGATCTACGCCGGCACCTGGTACCGGCTGCTGGGCGCGAAAGTCGGACGCGGCACCGAAATCTCCACCGCCATGGGAATCGTGCCCGACATGCTGACCCTGGGCCGCGATAGCTTCATCGCCGACGGCGTCATGCTGGGCGACGAGGAAATCGATCGCGGGTGGATGACGATGCGGCCCACCGTCATTGGCAACCGCACCTTTGTGGGCAATGGCGCCTATGTGCCCGACGGCTCGGTGCTGCCCGACGACGTGCTCATCGGGGTGCAGAGCCGGGCGCCGGCGAACGGCCGCATGGCCAGCGGCCAAACCTGGCTGGGCAATCCGCCGCTGGCCTTGCCGGCGCGCGAGCAGACGGCGGGGTTCGCCGCGCATCTGACGTTCCGGCCCAGCCTGGGCCGCAAGGTCGCGCGCGGCGCGGTCGAGGGCATGCGGATGATCCTGCCGCTGGCGGTCGTGATCGCGGTGGGCTATTTGACCGTCATGAAGATCATCCCGATCGCCGCGGCCCAGGGTTTCCTGGCCGCCTTCGATGAACTGATGCTGGCGGGCGTGCTGTACGGCCTGGGCACGTTCCTGTTCCTGGTGCTGCTGAAGTGGGCGCTGATGGGGCGGTACCGGCCGCGGGCCGAGCCCATGTGGACGCCGTTCGTCTGGAAGAGCGAGGCGGTGACCAGCTTGTACGAGTCGATCGCCGTGCCCAATTTCTTCAACTTCCTGCGCGCCACGCCCTGGCTGCCGCTGGCGCTGCGCTGCATGGGCGCCCGCATCGGCAAGCGCGTATTCATGGACACCACCGACGTCACCGAATACGACTGCGTCCTGATCGGCGACGACGCGGTGCTGCATGCCGGGTCCGGGCCGCAGACGCACCTGTTCGAGGACCGCGTCATGAAGATCGGGCGGGTCCACATCGGCCGTGGCGTCAACGTCGGTCCCCGCAGCACGATCCTGTACGACACCCAGGTCGAGGACTGCGCCGTGCTCGGGCCCCTGACCCTGGTGCTGAAGGGCGAAACCATCCCGGCCGGGCAGGCCTGGATGGGCAGTCCGGCCACGCCGTGGACACGATGACGGCCGCCCCCGCCGCGCCGATGACCGCGCCAGCGCTACGGCTGACCGGGGAGGGCGCGCCGGTCGAGTTGTGGCTGCTGCGCGTGGTGGCGGGCCGGGAAAGGCAGCGCCTGGCCGCCCGGGCCTGGTTGGCGGCGGAACGGGTGCGCCGGGGAGAGGCGCAGGCAGGCTGGGTCGAGACGCCCAAGGGGCCGGCCCCGGCTGCGGGCTCGCGGTGGAACAGTTCCTTGTCTTACTGTGGCCCTTATATTCTGTGCGGCCTGTCGCGCCTGGGCATGCCGGGCGTGGACCTGGCCGCCGTGGATGGCGGGGCCGGGGGCGGGGAAGGCGACATCGACGTCGCCCGGCTCTATTGCGGGCCGGCGGCCGCGGCCCGCTTGGCGGCTTGCGAGCCGGCCGGACGCGCGGACGCCTTCGCCCGCGCCTGGAGCGCATTGGAAGCCCGGTTAAAGGCGTGCCGCCGTGGATTGGAGGAATACACGCCCGTGCGCGAATGCCATCTGGCCGCCGCGCGCCTGACCACCCAGGTGCGCCACGAGGGTCTCTGGGCCTCCGCCGCGCTCTGTCCCCCAGAAAACGACCTGCGGCAAGGCGGTTGAGGCCCGGCTGCCTGCGCTATACTTTCAAGGTTTTGTTGCCGCGCACCATGCGCAGGCCATCTTCGCCCCGCAGGCCCCCAGCATGCCCTTGCCACCGCCGGATTACCCTCGTCAACCGCTGCACACGCGTTCCATACGCGTGCAGTCGTATGCGCGCGAGGACGGCAATTGGGACCTGGAAGCCGAGCTGATCGACGTGAAGGCGTACGATTTTCCCAAGAGCGACGGCAAGATGTTCAAGGCCGGGCAGCCCATCCACCATATGCACCTGCGCATCACCATCGACGAGAATTTCTCGATCGTGGCGGCGCAGGCTGTCTATGATGCGGCCCCTTACGGCGGTCATTGCATGGCCATCGAGCCGGCTTACACTGATCTGGTCGGCATGAATCTGCTTAAGGGATTCCGCCGCCAGGTCAAAGAGCGGTTCGGGCACGTGGAAGGCTGTACGCACATGACCGAGCTGTCGCAGGTGCTTCCCACCGCGGCGGTCCAGACCATGGCCAACCGCCGGCGGCAGGAAACCAACCCGAACCGGCGTCCATTCCAATTGGATGGCTGTCATGCGCTCAGCACTGGCGGTCCGGTGGTGGCTGAGCACTATCCCAAGTGGTACACCGGGGGTAGCGCTGAGGCATCGGCCGATTCGTCCTCCGATTCACCTTCTCTTTCTCATACGTCCTGACAGGTAACACATGAAAATCCACGAGTATCAAGGCAAGGAACTGCTGAAGCAATTTGGCATCCCGGTGCCGCGCGGGATCCCCGCTCTTTCCGTCGACGAGGCCGTGGCTGCCGCTGAAAAGCTGGGTGGACCGGTTTGGGTCGTCAAGGCACAAATTCACGCGGGCGGCCGCGGCAAGGGCGGCGGCGTCAAGCTGGCGCGCTCGCTGGACGACGTCCGTAAGCTGGCCTCGGAAATCCTGGGCATGCAGCTGATCACGCACCAGACCGGCCCGGAAGGCCAGAAGGTTCGTCGCCTGTACATCGAAGACGGCGCCGACATCCAGAAGGAATACTACGTGTCGCTGGTCACTGACCGCGCCACGCAGAAGGTGGCCTTCATCGCTTCCAGCGAAGGCGGCATGGACATCGAGGAAGTGGCTCACTCCACGCCCGAGAAGATCATCACCGAATACATCGACCCGCTGACCGGCCTGTCCGCCGAGCAAGCCACCAAGATCGCCAACGCGATCGGCCTGCCCGCCGACTCCACCGCCCAAGCCGTGGACGTGTTCCAGAAGCTCTACAAGTGCTACATGGACACCGATGCTTCGCTGGTCGAAATCAACCCGCTGAACCGCGACGGCAAGGGCAACATCATCGCCCTGGACGCCAAGTTCAACTTCGACTCCAACGCCCTGTTCCGCCACCCGGAAATCGTCGCCTACCGCGACCTGGACGAAGAAGATCCGGCTGAAATCGAAGCCAGCAAGTTCGACCTGGCCTACATCCAGCTCGACGGCAACATCGGCTGCCTGGTGAACGGCGCCGGTCTGGCCATGGCCACGATGGACACCATCAAGTTGTTCGGCGGCGAGCCGGCCAACTTCCTGGACGTCGGCGGCGGCGCTACGGCAGAGAAGGTCACCGAAGCGTTCAAGATCATGCTCGCGAACAAGAGCGTGAAGGCCATTCTGGTCAACATCTTTGGCGGCATCATGCGCTGCGACGTCATCGCCGAAGGCGTGATCGCTGCTTGCAAGGCCGTCAACCTGAACGTGCCGCTGGTCGTCCGCATGAAGGGCACCAACGAAGAACTCGGCAAGAAGATGCTGGCCGACTCCGGCCTGCCGATCATCAGCGCCGACACGATGGCCGAAGCCGCCACCCGCGTCGTAGCGGCCGTCAAGTAAAAAAATACCCAAGGATTCACAAATGTCGATTCTGATCAACAAGGACACCAAAGTCATCACCCAGGGCATCACGGGCAAGACGGGCCAGTTCCACACCCGCATGTGCCGTGAGTACGCCAATGGTAAAGCTGCCTTCGTGGCCGGCGTGAACCCCAAGAAAGCGGGTGAAGACTTTGAAGGCGTGCCGATCTTCGCTTCGGTGAAGGAAGCCAAGGCCGACACCGGCGCAACCGTGTCCGTCATCTATGTGCCGCCCGCCGGCGCCGCCGCCGCCATCTGGGAAGCTGTTGAAGCCGAACTGGATCTGGTGATCTGCATCACCGAAGGCATCCCCGTTCGCGACATGCTGGAAGTCAAGAACCGCATGAAGGCCAAGGGCAGCAAGACGCTGCTGCTGGGCCCGAACTGCCCGGGTCTGATCACACCGGACGAAATCAAGATCGGCATCATGCCGGGCCACATTCACCGTAAGGGCCGCATCGGCATCGTCAGCCGTTCGGGCACCCTGACGTACGAAGCCGTGGCGCAAGTCACCGAACTGGGCCTGGGTCAATCCAGCGCCGTCGGTATCGGTGGCGATCCCATCAACGGCCTGAAGCACGTTGACGTCCTGAAGATGTTCAATGACGATCCCGACACCGACGCCGTCATCATGATCGGCGAAATCGGCGGTCCGGACGAAGTCAACGCTGCCGAGTGGGCGAAGGACAACATGAAGAAGCCGGTCGTCGGCTTCATCGCTGGTGTCACCGCTCCTCCCGGAAAGCGCATGGGCCACGCTGGCGCCCTGATCTCCGGCGGCGCCGACACGGCCGACGCCAAGCTGGAAGTCATGGAAGCTTGCGGCATCCGCACCACGCGCAACCCCTCCGAAATGGGCAAGCTGCTCAAGTCGGTGCTGTAAGTCTTTCAGCATTGCGCCAAAAAGCCCGCTTCGGCGGGCTTTTTTTCGTCCGTGCGCAGGGGTAAAGGCGTGAAATTCCCGGGCGAACCTAGGGAAATCCCGCGTCCATATCGCGGTCGTCCAATCATACGGAAAGCTGAACGAAACTATAATGAAAGAAATTTCGCACGTACCCAGCAAGAATGCCGTCGGGCTCGCACCAAGACGGTCAGTACGGCTTTCGTTTTTTTTCATCCATTAATTTGGTTTGTCCTAGGGGGATCACACCTAGGAAAGAGAGGCATGGAACTCAGTTCAGCGGCATTCTGGATAGCGCTGCTCCAGATTATTTGGGTCAACATCCTGCTATCAGGCGACAACGCCGTGGTGATTGCGCTGGCGGCGCGTTCGTTGCCCCCGGCCCAACAGAAGAAAGCGATCACGATCGGTTCGGCCGCCGCGATCATCATGCGTATCGTGCTGACCCTGGTGGCAGCCAAATTGCTGCTGCTGCCGTGGCTCAAGCTGATCGGCGCGTTGCTTCTGGTCTACATCGGCGTGACGCTGCTGATGCCGGAAGGCGACGAAGACGGCGCAGGCAAGACGCAAGGCAATCTGCTGACTGCAATTCGCACTATCATGATTGCCGATCTGGTCATGAGCCTGGACAACGTGGTGGCGGTTGCCGCCGCCGCGATGGGCGACACGACCTTGCTGGTTTTGGGCCTGGCCATCAGCATCCCGTTGGTCATCTTTGGCAGCACGCTGCTTCTGAAGGTCATCGAACGTTTTCCGCTCATCGTCTGGGTGGGGGCGGCGCTGCTGGGCTTCATCGCAGGCGAATTGCTGGTGGGCGACCCCGCCCTGCAGGAACCGGTGGCGCGCATCGACGCGGCATTGGGCGTCACGCATCACAGCTTCGAGCTGATGACGGGCGCACTGGGTGCGGTGCTGGTGTTGGCAATTGGTAAAGTTTTGCTGATGCGCCAGAAAGCTGACTGAAAGCTGAATTACAATAATCAGTTGTTTTGAATGATCCTGCCGTGCATGGCACGGCGGGATGGCCGGCTCGGGACCGGCCTTTCTTTTCATATAAATGCCTTCGGGGGTTCTATAGTGCTTGAGTTTTTCCAGACGCTGAGTTGGGCAGCGGTATTCCAGATCATCCTCATCGACATCCTGCTGGGCGGCGACAACGCCGTCGTGATCGCGCTGGCTTGCCGTAATCTGGCTCCCAAACAGCGCATGCAGGGCATCCTGTGGGGTACCGCGGGCGCCATCATCCTGCGTGTCGTGCTGATCGCTTTCGCACTGACGCTGCTGTCGATCCCGTTCCTGAAAGTCGTCGGCGGCCTGCTGCTCGTCTGGATCGGCGTCAAACTTTTGGTTCCTGAAGACGATGCGCATGGCAACGTGAAGGGTGGGACATCCATCGCCGCGGCCATCAAGACCATCATCATCGCCGACTTCGTGATGAGCCTGGACAACGTGATCGCCATTGCCGGCGCAGCCCAGAACGCCCATGCCGACCATCAGATCGGTCTGGTTGCGTTCGGCCTGATCGTCAGCGTGCCGATCATCATCTGGGGCAGCACGCTGGTCCTCAAGCTGATCGACAAGTACCCGCTGGTGGTTACGTTTGGCGCCGCCTTGCTGGGCTGGATCGCTGGTGGCATGCTGATTACCGACGTTGTTGTCGAACGTCAATTCGGTGTTCAGCCCACTACGGTTAAAATCGCCGCTGAAATTATCGGCGCCTTGCTCGTTGTTGTCCTTGGACGGTGGCTGGCAAGCCGCAAAATCGCTTCCAAGGAATCCCATGAGTCTGCGTAGATCCGTTGATCCCCAGCAATCCGAATCGGGCCTGAGCCTCCTTCAGGGCCTTTTCGTACTGGCCATCCTCGGGGTAGTCGCGACGGTCATCGTCTCCAATTTCGTTTGATGACGTCACGTGTCTCTTCCGCAACGCCTGGTCATCGCGACCCGCGCCAGCCGGCTTGCCCTGTGGCAAGCCGAGCATGTGCGCGACCGGCTGCGCACGCTGTACCCGGCGTGCGCGGTTGAGCTTCTTACCCTGACGACCCGGGGCGACCAGATCCTCGACCGCACCCTGTCCAAAGTGGGCGGCAAAGGACTGTTCGTCAAGGAACTCGAAAACGCGCTGCTCGACGGGCGCGCCGATCTCGCCGTGCACTCCCTGAAGGACGTGCCGGTGGATCTGCAAGCCCCGTTCGAGCTTTGCGCCGTCCTTGATCGCGCCGATCCGCGCGATGCCTTCGTGTCCAATCGCTATGCAACGCTGGCAGACCTGCCGGCGGGCGCAGTCGTGGGCACGTCCAGCCTGCGCCGCGAATCGCAGATCCGCGCGCGCTACCCGGCCCTGTCGGTCAAGCCGCTGCGTGGCAACCTGGACACGCGCCTGGGCAAGCTGGACAAAGGCGAATACGACGCCATCGTCCTTGCGGCCGCCGGACTGGAACGCTTGGGGTTGGGTGGGCGCATCAGCAGCCTGCTGGACCCGGCCGACAGTCTGCCGGCTGCCGGGCAGGGCGCGCTGGGCATCGAAATCCGCGACGATCGCGACGACATGCGCGCGTGGTTGGCGCCGCTGATCAGCGCGGCCACCACGTCCTGCGTGCTGGCCGAGCGGGCGGTGTCCCGCAAGCTGGGCGGCTCCTGTCAGGTGCCGCTGGCGGCATTCGCCGAGATCTCGGGCGACACGCTGTCGCTGCGTGCGCTGGTGGCTTCACCCGACGGCACGCGCATGGTCCATGCGACCCGTAGCGGTCCGGTGGCGGGCGCCGAAGCCCTGGGCATCGCCGCCGCGCAAGAACTGCTGGATGCCGGCGCAGCCGCCATCCTCCAGGAACTGCTGCAAGCCGACCCCCGGCCGGACTGATGTCCACGCCGCCGCGAGTCGCTGTCCTGACACGGCCCGCGGGCCGAAACGAAGCGCTGGCCGGCCGTCTGAACGACGCCGGCTGGTCGGTCTGCATGCTGCCCGCCCTTGAAATCCAGCCCCTGGACGTCGCCACCACGGTCCTGCCGCGGCCGGCCGACTTTGACATGGTCGTGTTCGTCAGCGGCAATGCGGGCAAGCAGTACCTGGACCAACTGGCCCGCGCGGACGGGCCGTCCGTCTGGCCGGCCGGCACCATTGCCGCCACCGTCGGGCCCGCCAGTGCCGGGGGGCTGCGCGAGTCGCCCGGCTTTGGCGCGAATACAACAGTCCTGCATCCTGGCGAGGATGCGCCCAGCCATGACTCCGAAGCCTTGTGGCAGGTGCTTTGCGGGTTGCCGCAGTTGCCGGCCCGCGTGCTGCTGGTGCGCGGCACCCAGGGCCGGGATTGGCTGGGCGACCGGCTAGCGGCGCACGGCGTGGCCGTCACGCGCCACGCGGCCTATCTGCGCCGCCCGGCCAACTGGGATGCGACGCAACTGGCGCCGCTGTGGCGCTGGGCGGATGCCGGCGTCAGCGCCACGTGGCTCATTACCAGCGGTGAAGGCGCGGATGCCGTGCGCGCCGGCCTGGACGCCGCGGGCCTGGCTTCCTGGTGGGAGCGATGCCGCTTCGTGCTGACCCATCCCTCGCTGGCGCGCCGCGTGCCGGCGGGCTGTCATGGCGATGTGCCACCGGCAATGGTAAAAATCTGCTTACCCAACGACGAGTCGATTTTCCAGGCTTTTGTTGCTGCTTGATTCGTTGCATCGGACAGACACCGAATACAATCGCGTCATGACAGACAAGACTCCCGCTACCGATCCGGTCGTTCCGACGGCCGCCCCGGGCGCAAGCGCGCCCGCATCGGCCCCGGCCGATTCCGTCAAGGCCCGTCCGGCCAAGCGCGGCAGTGGCCCATTGGTCACCGCCCTGATAATCGTCATCCTGCTGGCCGTTGGCCTGGGGTATGCGCTGTGGAAGCAGCGCACGCAATTCGTGTCCGCCGGGCGCGAGGTTGCGTCGCGCATCGACACGCTGACGGCCGACGTGGCGCAAGCCCGCAAGGACACGCGCGAGGCCTTGGCGCTGGCGCAGGCCCAAGCCGGCCGCGTGGGCGAACTTGAAGACACCGTGCGCGAAACGCAAAGCCAATACAACGCGTTGCAGCTGGCCTGGCAGAACTTCAACGACGGCGCCAGCGATGAACTGCTGGCCAATGACGTCGAACGCCTGTTGACCATCGCCAACCAGCAGTTGCGCCTGGCCGGCAACGTGTCCAACGCGATCGTGGCGCTGGAAACCGCGCAATCGCGCCTGGCCCGCGCCGACCGCCCCCGCTTCTCCAGCTTGCAACAGGCCATCAACGGCGACCTGGATCGCCTGCGCGCCGTTTCCACCGTGGATATCCCCGCCCAATCGGCTCGCATCGAGCGGCTGGTATCGCTGGTTGGCAAGGCGCCCTTGCTGGTGCCGGACACCGTCGCCCCGGGCGTGGCCGCCGCCGGCGAAAGCCGCCCGGCCATGGCGCCCGCGCCGGTGGTCGATCCGCAGGCAGGCCTGCCGGCCGATGCCCCATGGTGGCAGCGCTGGCGCGCCGAAGTGGTCTCGTGGCCCGGCCGCGCAGGTTCCGCGCTGGCGCAAGAACTGGGCGGACTGATCACCATCCAGCGCGTGGACGAACCCGCCGCCTTGCTGCTGTCGCCCGAACAGGCCGATCAGGTGCGCGGCACGCTGCGCCAGCGCCTGCTGACCGTGCAACTGGCCATGCTGATGCGCCAGCCCGCCGTCTGGAAGAGCGAACTGGACAATGTCGGTGTGACGCTGGCCAAGTACTTCGACAACCGTTCCCCCGACACCGTCGCGGCCCAGACGTTGGCGCGCGAACTGGCGCAGACCGACATCGCCGTGCGCATGCCGGACGTGGCCGACAGCCTGAACGCCGTGGCCGCCTTGCGCGCCGCGGGTTTCAAGACTAGCGGGCAGGACTGAGCCTTATGCGTACCTGGTTCTGGACTCTGCTGCTTGCCGTCATCGCCGTCGCTCTGGCGGTGGTGCTGCGATCCCATTCCGGCAACGTGCTGTTGCTGGTCTGGCCGTGGCGCATCGGGATGTCGCTGACGCTGGCCGTCCTGCTGATCGTCGCGGCCTTCATCGTGCTGTACATCGGTTTGCGCCTGCTGGCGTGGTTGCTTGCCATCCCCGACCGCGTTCGCGTATGGCGTGGCAAACGTGCCCAGGCCCGCGACCACGAGTTGCTGGAGCGCGGCTGGATCGGCTTGCTGGAAGGCCGCTACACCCATGCCGAAAAGGATCTGACCAAGCTGCTCGAGCAGACCAAGGTCAAGACCCGCCGCGTGCTGGCGGCGCTGTCCGCCGCGCGCGCCGCGCATGGCCTGGGCGAATTCGACCGTCGTGACCGCCTGCTGGCGACCGCGCAGGAACACGCCGGCACCGAACCGGGCCTGGTGGAAGCCACGGCCACGGTCTCGGCCGACATGCTGCTGGATCAAGGCCGCGCCGAGCGCGCGTTGGCGGTGCTGGCGCCGCTGGCCGATGGCGGGGCCCGCCACCTGCACACCATGCGCCTGCTGTTGCGCGCGCACACCGCGCTTCAGCATGACGAGCAGGTCTTCACCTTGGCCCGCGGCCTGGTGCGCCGCAACGCCCTGGCGCGCAGCGAAGCCGACCAACTGATCGACGCTTCCGGCGCGGCGCGTTTGCGCGCGGCCGCCAATAGCGATGCCTGGCGCGCCATCTGGAAAGACCTGAAGGCCGAAGAGCGCCTGCTGCCTGATATCGCGCTGGCCGGCGCGGCCGCCTTCGACGCGGCGGGTGAAGTCAACGAAGCGGCCCGCGTGCTGGAAGCCGCCGTGGCCGTGAAGTTCAATCCGACGCTGGTGGCGGCCTATGCCCGCTGCGAAGCCGAGCAGGTATCGCGCCGCCTGGCCCGCGCTGAAACCTGGCTGCAGCAGCGCCCCACGGATCCCGACCTCCTGACCGCGCTGGGCATGCTCTGCCTGAACGGCCAGTTGTGGGGGCAGGCCGAACGCTATCTGTTGCGTAGTCTCAGCCGCCGCAGCGATGCGCAGACCCATGCATTGCTGGGCAGCCTGTACGATCGCCTGGAACGTCCCGCGGATGCCGTGCGCCACTGGCGCCTGGCAACTGCGGCCAGCATGGCGCTGCCGGTGCTGGCGGCGGATGCCGCGCTGCCTGCCGCGGATACGGGATCCGACCCATACCGGGTAGACGCCGAAGGCGGCTACGCGGTGGGCTTGTCGGACACCGACGGCGATGCCGACATCGGTGGCGACTACCCGGCATTGCCGCCTTCGGTGGCGGCATCGGCCTCCGACTACGTGCTGGATCCCGATGCGCGCGTCAACAAGGACCAGCGCGACCGCGCCTTGGCGCCGGAAGACGCGCCGCTTGCGGGCGGCACGTCCGACATCGACGAGTACTTCGACAGCGCCCCGATTCCGGCGGCGGCTTTCGACGAGCCCGTGCCGACGTACTCGCCGGCCCCTCCCGCCAGCCCGAAGCCTGCGCCCGCCACCGCGCCGGCGCCGGTGCCGGCCACCAAGCCGCCGTTCAAGGACGACGGCTCGCTTTGAACATTTCTTCAGACACTCAACAAGGTTGAATCATGAGTCTTGATCGCGTCTCCCCTGGCAAGAAGCTGCCGGAAGACTTCAACGTCATCATCGAAATCCCCATGAACGCCGACCCGGTCAAGTACGAGGTCGACAAAGAGACGGGTGCGATTTTCGTTGACCGCTTCATGCTGACGGCCATGCACTATCCGTGCAACTACGGCTACATCCCCCAGACCTTGTCCGACGACGGCGACCCCGCCGACGTGCTGGTGCTGACCCCGTTCCCGATCCAGATCGGCGCCGTCGTGCGCTGCCGCGCTATCGGCGTGCTGGAAATGGACGACGAATCGGGCGGCGACGCCAAGCTGCTGGCCGTGCCGATCGAAAAACTGTACCCCCCGTACCGCAACATCAAGTCGTACGAAGATCTGCCGACCGAAGACGTCGCGCGCATCCAGCACTTCTTCGAGCACTACAAAGATCTCGAGAAGGGCAAGTGGGTCAAGGTCAAAGGCTGGAAGGGCGTCGACGCCGCCCACGAGGAAATCGTGAACAGCGTGGAACGCTACAACAAGGCCTGATCAGGCTTTGGGCCGTGCCGGCGCTGAGCCGGCCGGCGCTCTGATGCGGCGCGGCCGCGACGGCATGATGCCGATCGCCGCCGCGCCGTTGCTTTGTGGCGCCTGCAGATTGCGGGATACCTCGGCCGCGGCGACCTGGATGCGCGCCTGCAGCAGATCCAGGCGCTCGGGCGGGGTGTGTGCTTGCGACGCGATGAACACCAGGCTGCCCACGACCTTCTGTTCAGCGCTGAATATCGCCGCGCCGATCCCCATCAGGCCACGGTCGACCTCGCCGTGCGAGACGCACACGCCAGCCGTGCGCAACCGCTTCAGGTTTGCCCTGAACGCGTCCCAGTCGTCTCCCAATCCCGCTTCGCGGATTTCGGCCGCATGCCAGAGCATCAGGTTGCGTAGCTGATAGGGCGGCAGGTTGGCCAGGATGGGCTTGGCGGTGGCGCCGCGGAACATCGGAAAAGGCCGGCCGCGCGCATAGCTGGATTCGATCGAGTTGTCCGTCCAATAGCGGTCCACGCACAGGACCTTGTCGCCGTAATAGCTGCACAGCATCAAATTGGCGTGAAGTTCGTCGCCCGTGGCGCGCATGACGTCGCGCGCGGCGCGCATCAACGGGTCGTGCTGGCGCAGGTGCCGGTCCAGTTCGATGATGCGCGATCCCAGCACATAGGCGCCGCCCGCGGTGGGGGCAAGCAGACCGCTTTCGGTCAGCGATTTCAGGTATCGGTAGGCCGTTGCGCGCGAACACTCCAGATGTGCCATGACGTCTTCCTGGAACGCGGCGGTGGTGCCGTCGCGAAAGAGGTCGAGGATGGACAGCATGCGGTCGGGAGTGCTCATTGCTTCTGGGAATGCCTAGTGAATGTGGAAGCCGCCGTTGACGTCGACCACGATGCCGGTTGAGTAGGAGGACAGGTCCGAAGCCAGGAAGAGAATGGCCTGCGCGACGTCGGCGGGTAGGCCGAAGCGTTGCAGCGGAATGCCCTGTTTGAGTTCTTGTTCCCAATTTTCGCCGAATTTTCCCAGCGTCATGTCGGTTTCGATAATGCCCGGGGCCACGCAATTGGCGCGCACGCCACGCGGGCCGAGTTCGCGCGCCAGCGCTTTGGTGAAACTGATGACCCCGCCCTTGGAGGCCGCGTAGTGCGACCCGCCCAGCAGGCCGCCGCCGCGCAGCGCGGCCGTGGAGCCCAGGTTCACGATGGCCGGCCGCCGGGTGCTTTCCAGCAGGGCCGGCAAGGCTGCGTGCGTGACGTTGTACGTGCCGGTCAGGTTCACGTCGATCATGCGACGGAATTCGTCCTCGGCCAGGTCCCAGATGCGGGTCGCGGCGACGATGCCCGCGTTGTTGACCAGCACATCGACGCCGCCGAGCGCTTGCGTGGCTTGCGCCAGGGCCGCTTCACACGATTCGGCCCGCGACACGTCGCAATGCACATCCACGCGGCCATCGGCCAGCCCGGCGCCTGCGCGTTCGGGATAGGCCTGGTCCAGCACCGCCACGGTCGCGCCCTGCGCCAGGAACAGGTCGACGACGGCCGCGCCGATGCCACGGGGGTTGGCGCCCCCCGTGACCACGGCGCGCTTGCCGGCCAAGAGGCCAAGCGCGCCGTCCATCACGACTTCACCAGCGAGCAGCCGCCGTCCTTCAGCGGTCGGAACGCCTGCTCGGCCGGGATCTTGCGCACCAGGTTGTAGTAGTCCCAGTCGCGCTTGGACTCCGACGGCTTCTTCACCTGGAACAGGTACAGGTCGCGCATCACCCGACCGTCTTCGCGGATGCGGCCGTTTTCTGTCATGAAGTCATTGATGGGCGTGTCGTGCATTTTCTTCAGCACCGCTTCGGACCCGTCGGTGCCCGCTGCTTTGACGGCGTTCAGATAATGCATGGTGGCGCTGTAGTTGCTGGCCTGCACCATCGAGGGCATGCGGCCGGTGCGCTTGAAGTAGCGCTCGGACCATTGCCGCGCCTTGTCGTCCTGATCCCAGTAGAAGGGTTCGACCAGATTCAGGCCCTGGGCGTATTCCAGCCCCACGCTGCGCACGTCCACGATACTCATGAAGAGCGCGGCCACGCGTTGCTTGCTGCCCATGATGCCGAATTCGAACGCCTGTTTGATGCTGTTGATGGTGTCGCCGCTGCCATTGGCCAGGCCGATCACCTGTGCCTTGGACGCCTGCGCTTGCAGCAGGAACGACGAGAAGTCCGAACTGGCGATGGGGTGGCGCACGCTGCCGATCACCTGGCCGCCGTTGGCCTTCACCACCGCCATCGCGTCGCGTTCCAGCGAATGGCCGAAAGCGTAGTCGGACGTGATGAAGTACCAGCTCTTGCCGCCGTCCTGCATCACCCCATTGGCCACGCCCGTGGCATAGGCGTAGGTGTCGTACGTCCAGTGCATGCCGTTGGGCGAGCAGGCCTTGCCCGTCAGGTCCGCCGACCCCGCGCTGGTGAAGATCACGACGCGCTTCTTCTGCCGGGTCAGGTCTTGCACCGCCAGCGCGATGGCCGAGTTCGGCACGTCCAGGATCAAGTCCACTTTGTCGTTCTCGTACCAGCGCCGGGCGACCGATACGCCGATATCCACCTTGTTCTGGTGGTCGGCCGAAATCACTTCGATGGGCTTGCCCAGCACGTTGCCGCCGAAATCCTCGACGGCCATCTTCACGGCTTCCACGCCGAACTTGCCGGACAGGTCGGCCATCATGCCGGACTGGTCGCCCAGCACGCCGATTTTCACGACATCGTCGGACACCTGCGCCTGGGCGGACAGGGACAGGGTGCCCAGCACGCAGGCGGCAAGGCTGTTCTTGATTTGGGTCTTCATGGGGTGTCTCCTCGGGGGCTTGGTTCTTTGCGCGCCGCCCTGTGCCGGGCGGTCGCGCGGGGTCATGCGGGACGGTCCGGCCTATTCCAGCGTCTGGCCGGCGTAGGCGTCGATAAACAGGTTGGGTTTCAGGAAAAAGCTCAGTACCAGCGCGCCGTTGGGCGCGCGCGCCACGTGCTGGTTACCGCGCGGACGCCAGACGTAGTCGCCCGCGCACACTTCGCCTTCGGCATCCACGATGGATCCCTCCAGCACGAAGGTCTGCTCGACCTCCACATGTTCATGCAGCGGCAGTTCGGTGCCGGGCTGCCAGCGGAAGAGGGCGGTCAGCAGGCCGGACTCCTTGTCCTGCATCAGCACCTTCATCTCGATGCCTTCCACCTGGGTGGGTTTCCAAGGCAGGTCGGCGACTTTCAGGAAGCGCGAGGCCAGCGGCGGCAGCGCATTGGCCGCAGGGCAGCCGGGGGTTTCGAGGGCCATGGTTTGTCTCCTAGCCGTAACTCGTTATTGAAGATAAAGCAAAAATCTTGTTATTGAGTGTTTAAAAATAGTCGCGTATATTGAGATTGATGTCAACTTTGTTTTTGCATCCAGAAAGCAAAGCGACACAGGCCGGACCCAGAGATCCGGTGCATATAAGACAAGGAGACAAGCTTGAAACACGACTATCTGGACCAGACGTTCGGTCTGGCAGGGCGCGTCGCGCTGGTGACGGGAGCCGCCAGGGGATTGGGCTTCGCCATCGCGCGGGGCTTGGGAATGGCCGGCGCGGAGGTCGTGGTCAATGACCTGTCGACCGAGGCCTGCGACGCCGCCTGCGCCCAGCTGGCGATTGATGGCATCAAGGCCCGCGGCGCCGCCTTCGACGTGGCCGACGGGGCGGCGGTGGCCGCCGCTGTCGCGCAATTGGAGGCCGCTGGAATCGCCATTGACGTGCTGGTCAGCAACGCCGGCAACCAGAATCGCAAACCGGTGGTCGAGATGAGCCCCGCCGAATGGCAGGCGCTACAGAACGTGCATGTCAACGGCGCCTTTCATTGCGCCCGCGCCGTCCTGCCCGGGATGGGCCGGCGCGGCTTTGGTCGCATCATCCTGATGTCGTCCGTGGCGGGGCAGGCGACCATGCCGAACATCGCCGCCTACGCGACCGCCAAGGGCGCCATCGCGGCGTTCGCGCGGGCGCTGGCCGTGGAATACGGCGCCAGCGGTGTGACGTGCAACGCGCTCGCGCCGGGGTTTGTCCGCACGGATTTCACGCAAGGGCTACAGGACAATCCGCAATTCCAGTCGTTCCTGTCCACCGCCGTGCCGGCCGGCCGCTGGGCCGCGCCCGAAGACATTGCACCCGCGGTTGTGTATCTGGCGTCGCCGGGCGCGTCGTTCGTCAACGGGCATGTCCTGGCGATCGACGGCGGCCTGTTGGCCCGCATGTAGGAGCGACCCATGAGCACCCAAGCGGTTCTGTCCGCGCAGGGGCTGGTCAAGCGGTTCGGCGGCTTCAATGCCGTGGACGGCGTGAGCCTCGCCCTGCAAGAAGGCTCCATCCACGCGCTGATTGGCCCCAACGGCGCCGGCAAGACCACCTGCTTCAACCTGCTGACCAAATTCCTGGCGCCGGACGCCGGCGTCATCCACTACCGCGGGCGCGACATCACCTCGCTGGCCCCGGAGCAGATCGCGCGGCTGGGTATCGTCCGTTCGTTCCAGATTTCCGCCGTCTTCCTGGGGTTGACCGTATTGCAGAACATGCGCGTGGCCCTGATGCGCCAGCACGGCGACGGGCTGCGCTTCTGGCGCAGCCGCCGAAGCGTCGATCGCCTGAACGGCCGCGCCATGGAGTTGCTGGACGCGGTCGGTCTGGCGCCGCTGGCGGACACCACCGCCGCGTTGCTGCCCTATGGCCGCAAGCGCGCGCTGGAAATCGCCATGACGCTGGCGCTGGAGCCCGAGGTCATGCTGCTGGACGAACCCATGGCGGGGCTGGGCCAGGAAGACGTGGCGCGCATCGCGGCCCTGATCCGGCGCGTGTCGGTGAACCGGAGCATCCTCATGGTCGAGCACAACCTGTCGGTGGTGGCCGACCTGTCCGACACCATCACCGTCCTGGCGCGCGGGGCGGTGCTGGCGCAGGGCGACTACGCCGCCGTCTCGCAAGACGAAAGGGTCATCACGGCCTATATGGGCTCTGACGAGGAGGCGCACTGAGATGCTGGCGATCAAAGACCTCAACGCCTGGTATGGCGAATCCCATGTGCTGCACGGTGTGGACATCGATGTGAACCGGGGCGAACTCGTTACCATCCTGGGCCGCAACGGGGCCGGCAAGACGACCACGTTGCGCGCCATCATGGGCATCCTGGACAAGCGGCGCGGATCCATCCGGCTGAACGGGCAAGAAACGGTAGGCATGGCGCCGCACCGCATTCCGCGGCTGGGCGTGGTGTATTGCCCCGAGGAACGCGCGGTGTTCCGCAGCCTGAGCGTCACCGAAAACCTGATGCTGCCGCCGCGGCTGGCCGCCGGCGGCATGTCGCTGGACGAGATCTACACACTGTTTCCGAACCTGCGCGAACGCAGCGCCAGTTCGGGCGGCAACCTGTCCGGCGGCGAACAGCAGATGCTGGCGATTGCGCGCATCCTGCGCACGGGCGCCCAACTGATCCTGCTGGATGAACCCACCGAAGGGCTGGCACCCGTCATCGTCCAACAGATCGGGCAGGCCATCCGCACCTTGAAGGAGCGGGGCTTCACCATCGTGCTGGTCGAGCAGAACTTCCGCTTCGCCACCAAGGTGGCGGACCGCCACTACGTCATGGAGCACGGTTGCGTGGTTGACCAGCTGTCGGCGGATGAGGCGCGCCGCGATCCCGCCCGGATCGCGCGCCGCCTGGGCGTCTGAAAGGAGAATGCCTGTGTTCGAAATTTTCGGTGTGCCGTCCACGGCGCTGTTCGGCCAGCTATTGCTCGGCCTGATCAACGGGTCCTTCTACGCCTTGCTGTCGATCGGCCTGGCGGTCATTTTCGGCCTCTTGAACATCATCAACTTCGCCCATGGCGCGCAGTACACGGCGGGCGCGTTCCTGGCCTGGATGCTGCTGAACTACCTGGGCGTGAACTACTGGGCAGCGCTGGTGCTGGTGCCCCTCATCATGGCGGTGTTCGCCATCGTGACGGAGCGCTTGCTGATTTCTCGCACCTACCGCATGGACCATCTGTACGGGTTGCTGCTGACCTTCGGCATCGCCCTGCTGATCGAAGGCGGCCTGCGGCAGGCTTACGGCGTGTCGGGCCTGCCCTACACCATCCCCAAGGCGCTGACGGGCGGTGTCAATCTGGGTTTCATGTTCCTGCCCTGGTATCGCGGCTGGGCCGTGGCGGTGTCGCTGGTGTTGTGCCTGGCCGTCTGGGTGCTGATTGAAAAGACACGCGTGGGGGCGATGCTGCGCGCCGCCACCGAGAACCCCACGATCGTCCGCTCCTTCGGCATCAACGTGCCGCTGCTGATCACGCTGACCTATGCGTTGGGAGTGGCCCTGGCGTCGGTCGCGGGCGTGATCGCGGCGCCCATCTACCAGGTCAGCCCGATGATGGGATCGAACCTGGTGGTGGTTGTGTTCGCGGTGGTGGTCATTGGCGGCATGGGCTCCATCATGGGCGCCATCGTCAGCGGCTTCGGGCTGGGCATCATCGAAGGCCTGACCAAGGTGTTCTACCCCGAGGCCGCCAACCTGGCGATCTTCATCATCATGGTGCTGGTGCTGTTGTGCAAGCCGGCGGGGCTGTTCGGCAAGCCCTTGCAAGTGCAGAACGTGCTGGCCGCGGAAGCGACGCGCCAGCCCGTGCAGTTGAGCCGGCGCGCGATGCGGGTGTCGATGGCGGCACTGGCGGTGGTGGCGCTGATCGCGCCGTGGTTCGTCTATCCCACGTTCCTCATGAAGGTGCTGTGCTTCGCGTTGTTCGCGGCGGCTTTCAACCTGCTGGTGGGCTATGTGGGCCTGCTGTCGTTCGGCCATGCGGCGTTCTTCGGCGCGGCGGCCTACGCGACCGGCATCGTCATGAAGCTGTTCGGCGCCACGCCGGAACTCGGCTTGCTGGCCGGCGTGGTAACGGGCGGGCTGCTGGGCCTGCTGTTCGGAGCCATCGCCATCCGGCGCCAGGGCATCTATTTCGCGATGATCACCTTGGCGCTGTCGCAACTTGTTTATTTCATCGCGGTGCAGGCCGGGTTCACGGGCGGCGAGGACGGCCTGCAAAGCGTGCCGCGCGGCAAGCTGTTCGGCGTGTTTGACCTGGAAAACGTGATGCCGATGTACTACTTCACGCTGGCGGTGTTCGCGCTGGGCTACGCGTTTGTCCTGCGCGTGCTGAATTCGCCCTTCGGCGAAGTGATCCGATCGGTTCGCGACAACGAGCAGCGCGCGCGGTCGCTGGGTTACTCCACGTCGCGCTACAAGCTGATCGCGTTCACGCTGTCGGCGTCCGTGGCCGGGCTGGCGGGCGGGCTGAAAGTGCTGGTGTTCGGCGTGGCCTCGCTGACCGACGTGCACTGGCATGCGAACGGCGAGGTCGTGCTGATGGCGCTGCTGGGCGGCATCGGCACGGTGTTCGGGCCGCTCGCCGGTGCGCTGACTTTCGTGTCGCTGCAGAACTACCTGGCGCCGCTGGGGTCCTGGGTACTGATCGTCCAGGGCGCGATTTTTGTCTTGTGCGTGCTGCTGTTGCGAGACGGCATCATGGGATTGGTGTCGCGCGTCTGGCGGGCCGCGATCCGCGTGAAAAAGGAGTCCTGATGTTCCTGCATGTCGTGATGTTGCAACTGTCGGCCACGGCCGACGCCGATTTCCATGGGCGGGTCCAGGGGTATTGCGACCGGATACTGGCGGAATGCGACGGGGTGGCGGGGTATGCGTTCCGGCCCAACCAGGCTGGCCGCGCAGACGGGTTGACCCACGCGGTTGTGGCCGCTTTCGCGGACGGCGCGGCGCATGACCGCTACCAGGTGTCCGCCGCCCACCAGGAGATGAAGGCGTACATGGCGGCTTTCATCGAACGCCTGGTGGTCTTCGATGGGGATATCCCTACGTTTTCCTGAACGCGCAAGGGGCGCGCCTTGCGCCCGGGAAAGCGATAAACTCGCGGATGATTTTTTGATATCCGGGCCGCCCCAGGATAAGCCCGCCCGCCTCACGTATTTGTCATAGGTTGATCGCTCATGGACTACGTACTACCTCCCCAGCCGCCCGTGGCGGTCCCCGTCGCCGGCAGCGCCGCGCTGTTCCCGGTCCGCCGCGTGTATTGCGTTGGCCGCAATTACGCCGAACACGCCAAGGAAATGGGTTTCACCGGCCGTGAAGACCCGTTCTTCTTCTGCAAGCCGGCCGATGCCGTGCTGAGCGTGGCCGACGGCGAAACCGGCAAGATGGCCTATCCGCCCAAGACCTCCAACCTGCACTATGAAATGGAGCTGGTGGTGGTGCTGGGCAAGGGCGGCCGCGACATTCCGGTCGAAGAAGCCAACGAATGCGTGTGGGGCTACGCGTTGGGCCTGGACATGACCCGCCGCGACCTGCAAGGCGAAATGAAGAAGCAGGGCCGCCCCTGGGAAATCGGCAAGGCGTTCGACGAATCCGCCCCGATGGGCCCGATCCACCCGCGAAGCGTCGTGGGCACGCTGGACAAGGGCGCGATCTGGCTGGACGTGAACGGCCAGCGCAAGCAGTCCAGCGACATTTCGCAGATGCTGTGGAACATTCCCGAAAGCATCTCGTACCTGTCGGGCCTGTTCGAATTGCAGCCGGGCGACATCATCTTCACCGGCACCCCCGAAGGCGTGGGCGCAGTCGTGCAGGGCGATGTGATCACCGGCGGCGTGGAAGGCCTGGGCGAACTGCGCGTCCAAATCGCCTGATTCCTGCCCCCGGGCGGACTGTACGTGCAGTCCGCCTGACCCGGCACCTTTTTCTTTCTTTTTGTTCAGGAGTTCCAGCATGCGCGGCAAGATCGTGCTGACCGCCTTTGTCGTGTTCGGGTTCGTGCTCGCCGGTTGCAATACCGTCGCGGGCATGGGCAAGGATATGTCCCGGGCCGGCAATGCCATCACCAACGCGGCCGACAAGTAACCGTCGGCCCCGTTGCCCAGGCAAGAAAAAGCCCCTTGATCGCTCAAGGGGCTTTTTTCATGCTTGACCGCGGATGCCCTACAGCACATCCCCCGCGTAGTCGGCCAGGCGGGAACGCTCGCCGCGTTGCAGCGTGACGTGCCCCGAGTGCGGCCAGCCCTTGAAGCGGTCGACGACGAACGTCAGGCCCGAGCTGCCTTCGGTCAGATACGGCGTATCGATCTGGGCGACGTTGCCCAGGCAGATCACCTTGGTGCCGGGGCCCGCGCGGGTCACCAGCGTCTTCATCTGCTTGGGCGTCAGGTTCTGCGCTTCGTCGATGATCAGGTACTTGTTCAAGAACGTGCGGCCGCGCATGAAGTTCAGCGACTTCACCTTGATGCGCGAACGGATCAGGTCCATGGTGGCGGCGCGCCCCCAGTCCCCGTTGCCTTCGCCGTCGCCCATGTTGAGCACGTCCAGGTTGTCTTCCAGGGCACCCATCCACGGCAGCATCTTCTCTTCTTCCGTGCCGGGCAGGAAACCGATGTCTTCACCGACGGGCACCGTGACGCGCGTCATGATGATCTCGGTGTAGCGCTTGGTCTCCAGCACCTGCGTGATGCCCGCGGCCAGCGCCAGCAGCGTCTTGCCCGTGCCGGCCTGACCCAGCAGCGACACGAAGTCGCATTCGGGGTTCATCAGCAGGTTCATGGCGAAATTCTGCTCGCGGTTGCGCGCGGTGATGCCCCAGACGTTGTTCTTGCCGTGGGTGTAATCGCGCAAGGTCGCCAGCACCGCCATCTTGCCGCTGACTTCGCGCACCTGCGCGTACAGCGGCATCTGGCCTTCAAAGTAGACGAACTGGTTGACGACGAACTGCGAGCACAGCGGGCCGTGGATGCGGTAGAAGGTGGTGCCGCCTTGCTGCCAGGACTCCACGTCCTTGCCGTGCTTGTTCCAGAAGTCTTCGGGCAGCTGCATCACGCCCGAATACATCAGGTCCGAGTCTTCCAGGACGTGGTCGTTGAAGTAGTCTTCGGCGGCCATGCCCAGCGCGCGCGCCTTCAGGCGCATGTTGATGTCTTTCGACACCAGCACGACCTCGCGCTGCGGGTACTTTTCCTGCAAGGCCCGGACGACGCCCAGGATCTGGTTATCGGCCTTGCCCATCGGCAGGTCGGAGGGCAGGGTGCTATGGATGGCCGTCGTCTGGAACATCAGGCGCCCGGTGGCGTCCTTGTTGCCCAGCTTGGCCAATTCCAGCCCTTCGTCCAGCTGCGTGGCGTCCTGCACCAGCGCATCCAGCGAACGGCTGACCTGGCGCGCGTTGCGCGCCAC
>NZ_JBHFII010000043.1:94989-113840 GCF_057334215.1 Achromobacter maghribensis
CCCCCCCCCCACTTCCGACATGCCTTTCTTCTGGTGGTCCAGTTCTTCCAGCGTCATCATCGGCAGGAAGATGTCGTGCTCTTCGAAGCGGAACAGCGAACTGGGATCGTGCAGCAGCACGTTGGTGTCCAGCACGAACAGCTTGCGCGGCGCGTTCTGGGCGCGGGCCTTGCCGCGCTTGGAAGAAGCGGTCTTGGCCACGGCCGCGCGCGCTGGCGTGGGGTCAGGAACGGCGGCAGGAGGGGGCGGCGGTACCTGGCGGGCGGGCGCGGGGATCTGCGCCTTGCGTGCCGGAGACGCCATGCCGTCGAGTTCGGGCTGGACGAGCAGCTCGTCCTCGTCATCGTCGGCAAGAACGGCTTGGGTGTTGGACCGCGCAGCGGCAGTCTTGGTGGTGCGGGCCTGCGCCCGGGCGGATTCGCCCGAGGGGAAGGTCAGGATGGCTGCGGGGCGGGTGGGCAACTTCGGAAGCGGCATATGCGTCACTCTCCAGGGTGGGCCGGCTATAGCGCCTGACGGGTATTCCTGTACGGCTAACCGATGCTTTTCGCGGCCTGCAGGACTTCCTTGGCGTGGCCCGGGACCTTCACCCCGCGCCACTCCTGCACCAGCACGCCATACGCATCAATCAAAAAGGTGCTGCGCTCGATGCCGCGCACCTGCTTGCCATACATGTTCTTCTGCTTGATGACACCGAACAGATTGCACACGGTTTCGTCGGTGTCGGCGATGAGAGGGAAAGGAAGTTCGTACTTGGCCTTGAAATTCTCGTGCGATTTCAGCGAATCGCGCGAGATGCCGATGACCACCGCGCTGGCCGCCAGGAATTCGGCGTTCAGGTCGCGGAAATCCTGGCTCTCGGTCGTGCAGCCAGGGGTGTTGTCCTTGGGGTAGAAATACAGGATGACGGCGCGGCCCTGGCATTGCTCAAGGCTGATCGGACCAATGGTGCTTTCAGCGGTGAATTGCGGGGCAGGCTTGCCGATACTGGGCGTCATTTCTGGGAATCTCCGTTGGGAGGGATGAGGGCGACCACGACGCGGCGGCCCTCCGCCATCAGGATGTTGTAGGTGCGCGAGGCGGCGTGCGTGTCCATGATTTCGACGCCGATGCCCATGGCCAACAGGGGACGCAACACTTCGGGGCGCAGGAACTGTTGCCGGGCGCCCGTGCCGACCAGCAGCACTTCGGGCGCATTGGCCGGACGGCTGGGCGTGGCTTCCGGTTCGTCCAGGAATGCCATGGGATCGCGGACGGGCTCGGTCAAACCGGCCGCCTGGTGCAACAGGGGGGAGGTGATGTCGGCCGGCGACTCAACGGGCCATTCGGTCACTTCGCCTTCGGGGCCAAAGGCGACCGAGGAGGAAAAACGTACCTGGTTGACCTCGATATAACCCTCACCGTACGCGGTGACAGTGTTCAGAGCGGCCGTCGCAGGATCGGTATGCAGCTTCAATAAAAACTCCGGCTTTGTGGCTTGATAATAGCGCATCAGGATGTACAGATGTTGCACTGTATCCACTCGGGAAATGGGGGTTTTTCCGCCCCATTTGCCGCCTAGGCGTCCTTGCGCTAGATTACAGGGTTTTGCTGCACTGCAATCGTGTGCTGGCGCGGCTTTGAGCCTGCTTTGCCCCTTCGCGCGACCGCGCCCGGTTGTTGCCCCTTCGCCCCTAAGGATTCCCGTCATGAGGAAGTTCTCTCGCATTGAGCGTTTGCCGCCGTACGTTTTCAACATTACCGGCGAGCTCAAGATGGCGGCCCGCCGGCGGGGCGAGGACATCATCGATATGTCGATGGGCAATCCGGACGGCCCCACGCCCAAGCACATCGTCGACAAGATGGTCGAGGCCACCACGCGCCCGACCACGCACGGTTACTCGGTGTCCAAGGGCATCCCGCGCCTGCGCAAGGCGATCTGCGACTGGTATCAGCGCCGCTACGCGGTTGAATTCGATCCGGACTCCGAAGCCATCGTCACCATCGGTTCCAAAGAAGGCCTGGCCCACTTGATGCTGGCCACGCTGGACCGCGGCGACACGGTGCTGGTGCCCAACCCCAGCTACCCGATCCACATCTACGGCGCCGTCATCGCCGGCGCCAACATCCGTTCGGTGCGCATGACGCCGGGCGTGGATTTTTTCGAGGAACTGGAACGCGCCGTGCGCGAGTCCATCCCGAAGCCTAAAATGATGGTGCTCGGATTTCCCAGCAACCCGACCGCCCAGTGCGTGGACCTGTCGTTCTTCGAACGCGTGGTGGCGCTGGCCAAGGAGCACGACATCCTCGTCGTGCACGACCTGGCCTACGCCGACATCACCTTCGACGGCTACGTGGCGCCTTCCATCATGCAAGTGCCCGGCGCGCGCGATGTCGCCGTCGAGTTCTTCACCATGAGCAAAAGCTACAACATGGCGGGCTGGCGCATCGGCTACATGGTTGGCAACCGCGACCTCGTCAACGCGCTGGCGCGTATCAAGAGCTATCACGACTACGGTACGTTCACGCCGATCCAGGTGGCGTCCATCGCCGCCCTGGACGGTCCGCAGGATTGCGTGAACGAGATCGTGGCGCAGTATCAAAGCCGCCGCGATGTGCTTGCGCGCGGTCTGCATGAAGCAGGTTGGAATGTGGAGATTCCGAAGGCGTCCATGTATATCTGGGCGCAGATCCCCGAGCCCTACCGGGCGATGGGCTCTTTGGAATTTGCCAAGCGTGTCCTGTCGGATGCGAAGGTGGCCGTGTCCCCCGGGATCGGCTTCGGCGAGTATGGCGACGACTACGTACGCTTCGCTCTTATCGAAAACGAGCAGCGTACCCGCCAGGCGGTGCGCGGCATCAAAGATATGTTCCGCAAGGACGGATTGCTGAAATAGGGCCCCCCGTAGCGCTGCGCGCTGCCCCCCAGGGGGCATGCTGGCGGACCGGCGGAGCCGGATCCGCGGCATCCCGATAAGGGGCCGCACTTGTTTCTTGCGTGAGCAATTTGGAGAACTGAAATGAATTCCCCTCAACGCCCGCCCGCAGAAGGCGGGGCGATGAAACCCATGAAGGTGGGCCTGCTTGGTCTTGGCGTGGTTGGCGGCGGCACGTGGACCGTGCTGTCGCGCAACGCCGAGGAAATCGCGCGCCGCGCCGGCCGCCGCATTGAAGTCACCCGCGCCGCCGTGCGCGACGTAGCCAAGGCGCGCAGCCGCGTCGGCGACTCGATCCTCGTCGACACCGACGTGCACGCGCTGGTACGCGACCCCGAAATCGATATCGTCGTCGAACTGATTGGCGGCGACACGCTGGCGCTGGAACTGGTGATGGAAGCCATCGCCAACGGCAAGCACGTCGTCACCGCGAACAAGGCGCTGCTGGCCAAGCATGGCAATGAGATTTTCGCAGCCGCCTACGAGCGTGGCGTGATGGTCACGTTCGAAGCCGCGGTCGCCGGTGGCATCCCCATCATCAAGGCGATCCGCGAAGGCCTGACGGCCAACCGCATCCAGTGGGTCGCCGGCATCATCAACGGCACCACCAATTTCATCCTGTCCGAAATGCGTTCGCGCGGCCTGCCGTTCGCGGACGTGCTGGCCGAAGCCCAGCGCCTGGGCTACGCCGAAGCCGATCCCACGTTCGACGTCGAGGGCGTGGATGCCGCGCACAAGCTGACCTTGCTGGCCTCGCTGGCCTTTGGCGTGCCGGTGCAGTTCGACCGCGCCTACATTGAAGGCATCTCGCAGCTGGCCGCCGAAGACATCGAACACGCCGAACGCCTGGGCTACCGCATCAAACTGCTGGGCATCACCAAGCGCCGTCCCGATGGCATCGAAATGCGCGTGCATCCGGCGCTGGTGCCGTCCGAACGCCTGCTGGCCAACGTCGAAGGCGCGATGAACGCCGTGCTGGTCAAGGGCGACGCCGTCGGCCCCACGCTGTACTACGGGCAGGGCGCCGGTGAAGAACCCACCGCGTCGGCCGTCGTCGCAGACCTGGTCGACGTCACCCGCCTGCATACCGCCGACCCGGGCAACCGCGTCCCGCATTTGGCGTTCCAGCCGGACGCCATGTCCGATACGCCGATCCTGCCGATCGAGTTGGTCAGCACGTCGTACTATCTTCGCTTGCGCGTCGACGATCAGCCCGGCGTGCTGGCGGATATCGCGCGCATCCTCGCGGACCGCTCGATCTCGATCGGATCGATGATCCAGCAGCCTTCGCACATCGGCGGCGCCGACATCATCTTCCTGACGCACGAGGCCGTGGAAGGCAACGTCAACCAGGCCATTGAGCGCATCGAGTCCTTGCCGTTCGTCCGGTCCAAGGTCACCCGACTGCGCGTGGAGCACCTGACATGAAATACATCTCGACTCGTGGCGGCATGGACGCCCTGGGGTTCTCCGACATCCTGCTGGAAGGCCTGGCGCCCGACGGCGGCCTGGCCATGCCGGAGCAACTGCCGCAAGTGTCCGAGCAGACGCTTGAATCCTGGCGCGGCCTGTCCTACGCGGACCTGGCGTTCGAAGTGCTGTCGCGGTTTGCCACCGACATCCCCGCGGACGACCTGCGCCGCCTGACGCGCGCCGCCTACACGCAAGAGATCTTCAATAGCGAAGACATCGTCCCGCTGCGTCCGCTGGGCGCCGGCCTGTCGCTGCTGGGCTTGTCCGAAGGGCCGACGCTGGCCTTCAAGGACATGGCCATGCAGTTCCTGGGTCAGGCCTTCGAATACGTGTTGGCCAAGCGCGGTACCACGCTGAACATCGTGGGCGCCACCTCGGGCGACACGGGCTCGGCAGCCGAATACGCCCTGCGGGGCAAGCAGGGCGTGGCGGTCTTCATGCTGTCGCCGCATGGCCGCATGAGCGCCTTCCAGCGCGCGCAGATGTACTCGTTGCAAGACGAGAACATCCACAACATCGCGGTGCGCGGCGTGTTCGACGAAGCCCAGGATATCGTCAAGGCCCTGGCCGGTGACCTGGAATTCAAGACGAAGTACCGTCTGGGCGCCGTGAACTCCATCAACTGGGCCCGCATCGCCGCCCAGGTGGTGTACTACTTCCACGGCTGGCTGCGCGCCACCGACAAGCCGGGCCAGCAAGTGTCTTTCGCCGTGCCGTCGGGCAACTTCGGCAACATCCTGTCGGGCCACATCGCGCGCGGCATGGGCTTGCCCGTGCGCCGCCTGGTGTTGGCCACGAACGAGAACAACGTGCTGGAAGAGTTCTTCCGCACGGGCATCTACCGTCCGCGCCCCGCCGAACAGACCTACGCCACGTCCAGCCCGTCGATGGATATTTCGCGTGCCTCCAACTTCGAACGCTTCGTGTTCGAGCTGGTGGGCCGCGACGCCGCCCGCGTCAAGGCCTTGTGGGCAGCGCTGGCCAAGGATGGCTCGTTCGACCTGTCCGATCTGAAGCCGCAGTTCGAGTCGCGCTATGGCTTCGTGTCGGGCGCAAGCTCGCACGAAGACCGTCTGGCGACCATCCGTTCCGTCTACGACGAGACCGGCGTGCTGGTGGACCCGCACACGGCCGATGGCGTGAAGGTCGCGCGCGAATTCATCGAACCGGGCGTGCCCATGCTGGTGCTGGAAACCGCGTTGCCGGCCAAATTTTCGGAAACCATCGAAGAAGCGCTGGGTCGTCCGGCCACGCCGCCGGGCAACCTCGCCAACCTGGAATCCCTGCCGCAGCGCGTGGAAGTCATGGAATGCAGCGAATCCGCCGTGCGCCGCTTCATCGAAGCCAACGCCAAGGTGTGAACGGTGTAACGGCTTGCGCGTTCTGTAAGCGAGAAGAACCCCTCCCAGGCCTGCCTGCGAGGGGTTTTTTTACGATGTGGGATGCGGGGATTACGTTCTCATGCATTTTGACCACAACCCGACACGGGTTCGGGGCCGGATTGCCGATACAGTGAATTCACATTCACACTTGGAGAACACGCCCATGAACCTGAAGACCATGACGTTGGCCCTGGTGGTGACCGGAGTTGGGGTGCTGGCCGGATGCTCGTCGCCCTCGGTCATTCAGAATCGGGACGGAAGCTCGACCGTGACGCCCGACACGCCGTCTTACGACAAGAAGTCCGGCATGTATGAATACGACAAGGACGGCAAGAAGGTCCAGATCAACAAGGACGACGTGAAGTCGATCGAAGAGGTCAAATGACGGCCAGCGCGTCGTACACGCGATAAAAAAAGCCCCTTGAGCGATCAAGGGGCTTTTTCAATACCGGCGGAAGATTACTTCGCCGCTTCTTCCGCGTGATAGCGGCCTACGCGGTCGACTTCGTTCTTCGAGCCCAGGATCACGCTGACGCGCTGGTGCAGCTTGTCGGGCTGGATTTCCATAATGCGCTGCTCGCCGTTGATCGATGCGCCGCCTGCCTGTTCGACCAGGAAGCTCATGGGATTGGCTTCATACATCAAGCGCAGTTTGCCGGCTTTGCCGGGCTCGCGAGCGTCCCAGGGGTACATGAAGATGCCGCCACGGGTCAGGATTCGATGCACGTCCGCCACCATCGAGGCGATCCAGCGCATGTTGAAGTCCTTGCCCAGCGGACCGGTCGTGCCGGCCAGGCAGTCGTCGACGTAACGCTTGACCGGGGGAGCCCAGTGGCGCATGTTCGACATGTTGATCGCGAATTCCTTGGTGTCTTCCGGCACCCGGATGTTCTCGTGCGTCAGCACCCACGACCCCATTTCGCGGTCCAGCGTGAAGCCCACGACGCCATTGCCAATAGTCAGCACCAGCATGGTCTGCGGCCCGTAGACGGCATAGCCGGCCACGACCTGCTTGTCGCCCGGCTGCAGGAAATCCTGTTCGCAAACGGGGGCACCCGACACGTTGTGCGGGGCGTGCAGCACCGAGAAGATCGTGCCGATGGAGACGTTGACGTCGATGTTCGACGAGCCATCCAGGGGATCGAACAGCAGCAGGTATTCGCCCTTGGGGTAGCGATTCGGAATCAGGTGGATGGTTTCCATCTCTTCCGAGGCCATGGCCGCCAGGTGGCCGCCCCATTCGTTGGCTTCCAGCAGAATTTCGTTGGACAGCACGTCCAGCTTCTTCTGCACTTCGCCCTGGACGTTTTCGCTTTCCAGGCTGCCCAGGACGCCGCCTAAGGCGCCCTTGCTGACGGCATGGCTGATGGCCTTGCAGGCACGCGCGACCACTTCGATAAGCAGTCGCACTTCCGGTGCAAGGGCTTGGGTGGAGCGCTGTTGCTCCACCAGGTATTGAGTCAGTGTTTTACGTTTCAAAAAGGTCTCCCTATGCTGCGAATTCTAAAGCTTTGGATACGATTTCCTGCACATTGCGCGACAGGCCCTCGTGGGCGCGCACGCGTTCCAGGGCGGCCTGCATGGGCGTTCTCAGGGCCGGCACGAAGCGCGACCAGTTGTCCAGCGCGCGGGCCAGACGCGCGGCGATTTCCGGATTCAGCGCGTCAAGCGCCAGCACCTGCTCGGCCCAGAAAGCGTAACCGGTGCCATCCGGGTGATGCATGCCGCGTGCGTTGTTCAGGCAGAACTGGAAAATCAGGGCGCGCGCCCGGTTCGGGGTGCGCAAGGTGAATGCCGGATGCGTCATCAGTTCGCGCGCGGTTTGCACCGTGGTTGAACGGGCGGCGGCCTGCAGGGCGAACCACTTGTCCACCACCAGGGGATTATCGCGCCACTTGTCGTAGAACGCGGCCAGCGCTTCCTGCGGGAAGTCGCCCTGGCCGTAATTGATCAAGGCGGACAGCGCCGCCATGCTGTCGGTCATATTGCCGGCGCGTTCGTATTGCTGCTCGGCCAGGCGCTGGGCGTCATGTTCGCCTGCCGCCAGCAAATGGCTCAGCGCCAGGTTCTTCAGCGCGCGCATGCCGGCGGGTACCGGGGCCGGACTGTACTCGCCCGGCGTCTGGTTCTGCGCGAACGCCTGGCGGAATTCGGGGGCAAGCTGGCGGCCAAGTTCCGCGCGCAGGAAGTCGCGCGCCACGGCCAGCGCAGGCGGGTCCACGGCGTGCATGCGTTCGGCCAGGGTCTTTTCGGACGGTAGCGCCAGCGCGCGGGCACGGTAGGCGGCGTCGATCGCCGGATCGGTCAGCAACGCGCGCCACGCGTCGATAAAGGCGGCGTCGGCATGCAGCGTGTGGCCCGCCTGGCGCGCCTCTGCCAGCGCCAGGATTTGGCGCGTAGCCAATTCCTGGCCGGCTTCCCAGCGCGCGAACGGATTGCCGTCGTGCGCGGACAGCAGGGCCAGTTCTTCGTCGGCCCAGTCGTAATCCACGATGACGGGCGCCGAGAAATCACGCAGCAGCGAGGGCACGGGGCGTTCGGCGATGTCGTCGAACACCCATTGCTGGCGTTGCGTCGTCAGTTCCAGCAGGGCCGTGTCATGGACGGTGCCGTCAAGGCGCAAGGGCAGGGCGCTGCCGTCGCGGGCCAGCAGGCCGATGGCGAAGGGAATGTGATACGGCGCCTTGACGTAGTCGGCGCCTGCCTTTTTCTCGACGCCCACGGGCTGGCAGTCCTGCGTCAGCGTGACCGTGCAGCGGCGCGTGGCGGCGTCGTGTTCCAGTGTGACGGCGACGCGCGGCGTGCCAGCCTGGCGATACCAGCGACGGAACACGGACAGGTCGCGGCCCGGATGCTGGCCGACATAGACCGATTCCATGGCGGCGACAAAGTCGTCGCAGGTCACGGCCTGGCCGTCGTGGCGGCGGAAATACTCATCCATGCCCGCGCGGAACCCCTCTTCGCCCAGCAGGGTGTGCTGCATGCGGATGACTTCGGCGCCTTTCTCGTACACGGTGGCCGTGTAGAAGTTGCCGATCTCCTGGTAGCTCTCGGGCCGGATGGGGTGAGCCATGGGGCCTGCGTCTTCCGGGAACTGGGCCGCGCGCAGCGCCACCACGTCGTCGATGCGCTTGACCGCGCGCGCGCTGGCCGCCGCCGTCGCGTCCATGCCGTGCGCCATCATGTCCGCGCTGAATTCCTGGTCGCGGAAGACCGTCAGGCCCTCTTTAAGGCTTAACTGAAACCAGTCGCGGCAAGTGACGCGGTTGCCGGTCCAGTTGTGAAAATACTCATGCCCGATGACGGACTCGATACCTTCGTAATTGGCGTCCGTGGCCGTGTCGGCGTCGGCCAGCACGTACGCGGCGTTGAAGATGTTCAGGCCCTTGTTCTCCATCGCGCCCATGTTGAAGTCATGGACGGCCACGATCATGAAGCGGTCCAGGTCCAGCTCCAGGCCGAAGCGGGTTTCGTCCCAACGCAGGGCGCGCACCAGCGAATCCAGCGCCCATTCCGTCTTGGTTTCCGAACCCGGGTCGCTATAGACCTGCAGCAGCACGTCGCGGCCGCTGGCGGTTTTGACCTGGGTCTCGCGATGGGTCAGGTTGCCCGCCACCAGCGCGAACAGATAGCAAGGCTTGGGGAACGGGTCTTCCCATTCGACCTCGTTGCGGCCGTCGGGCAATTGGCGCGATGCCATCAGGTTGCCGTTGGACAGCAGCACGGGATATTCGGGGGCCGCGCGCAGCGTCACGCGATAGCGCGACATGACATCGGGCCGATCAGCGAACCAGGTGATGCGGCGAAAGCCTTCCGCTTCGCACTGCGTGAAGAAATTGCCGCCCGATACATACAGGCCCATCAGCGTGGAATTGGCGGACGGTTTGCAGCGGCTGACGATCTCGACCGCGGCTTCGGCGGGCAAGCCGTAGATCGCCAGGCTGTGATCCGACAGGTGATAGCCGTCGGCGGCCAGCGCCGCCCCGTTGACGCCTACCGAGACGAGTTCCAGGTCTTCCCCATCCAGGATCAGGGCCGCGTCGGCGCTGGCGCCGGGTTTGCGTTGCACGCGCATGGTGCAGCGCACCTCGGTGGCGTCGGGCGCCAGATCGAAGGCCAGCGCGACTTCTGGAATGTCGTACGGGTAGGGCTGGTAATCCTTGCGATAAACGGTAATGGGCGTGTCGGTGCGCATGGAGTGGCAGTCCTGATTGAACGAGGGGTCTATTGTAGTGGGTGGCCGCGATGGCCCGCCCGAAGCATGCGGGCTACGGCAAACTTTTTGCCGTGCGCCCTGTCAAAGCTCAGTATGATGGCGCCGTCGCGCGCCAGAGGAGTCGCAAAATGTGCACGTTGTCCATGTTCAGTGTAGGCCGTTGGGCCGGTTTATTGGCCGTTGCGGGAGTCCTGGCATTGGCCGGATGCGCGGCGCCTTCGGTGTCGGCCCGGGTCACGTCATTCCAGCAATGGCCGTCGGGCGTCGAGGGCCAAACTTATCAGTTTGTCGCGGCCGATCCCAATCAGGTCAATAATCTGGAATACCAGTCTTATCAGGATATGGTCCGCGCCGGCATTGGCGCGACAGGCCTGGTCGAGGCCCAGCCAGGATCCAAGGGCCGCTTCGATGTCTCGTTCACCTACGGCACGACGCAGGCCCAGGTCATGGTGCGGCGCCCCTATGACCCGTACTTTTATGGCGGTTACGGCTATGGCGGCTATTACGGCCCGCGTCCCTGGGGAGCCGGCTACGGCTACTGGGGCCCGGATTGGGTCGATGTGCCCATGGCCGTGCAGCGCAATACGCTTAACCTGAAGATCCGCGATACCCAGCGCAATGGCGCGGAGGTATATCGTTCCAGCGCCTTCATACTCAGCCAAGGCGATGATTTCATGCGCACGATGCCCTATCTGGTTCGTGCAATATTTGACAATTTTCCCGGAAATAATGGGGCGGAACGCGAAATCGAATTCCCGCTTCGCTGAAGTACACCGGCCTTTCCGGCAGGAACCTTAAATAAAATCGGCGCACCAAACTGGTGCGCCGATTTATTTCTTACTGCCGGATAGGTTTTATTCTTTGATAAGGAAACTGTCGCGTGTCGCGCCTGCAGCTTCTTCTGCGGCGAGCCAGCGCGGGGCTTTGCCGCGGCCGCTCCAGGTTTCACCGGTTTGGGGGTGACGATACTTCGGCGCTACCGCGCGCTTGGTGGCGGTGGCGGGGCGCCCGGCCGCGCCAGTCTTGCGTCGGCCGGCTGTAGCGGCACGCATCGGCTTGCCAGCGCCATAGGCGGCGATGATCTCTTCCGGCGTGATGTCATATTCACGCATGGAAGTGATGATGGAGCTGATCACGGGCTTGCGGCGCTTCGTTTGAAGGACTTCGGCCTTCTTCTGGAGCTTGTTGATTTCCTTTTCGATCTTTGCTTGGAGTGCTGCGTATGTTTCTCGGGCCATGGTTTATTCCTGATTATGGAACTGCTTTAATCGCCGGCGAAGTTATGTTTATTTGTTGTGCTTCGCATAATACATAAGTTACGGCTTGACTTCTCTATTTTCGAACTAATTACTTTGTATCAAAAGGGCCGGAGAACCTTTGAGCGGGCGGATGTCCGCCAGGAACAAGTATTGGGAAGAATATTCCCAAATTTGGGACAACTTGAAACAAACGCCACTTTGGTTCACAAGGCGGACGAATGGGCGAAGTTAGGCCGTTTCCGGCCTATTTTTGTTTCATATCGCGCACGAATGGGGCAGGCTTGGTCCGCGGCATCGATAGATTTAATGGCACGCTTCCATTTTGGGCGCGACATTTGCAGCAGATCTTTCAATGCCCTGATCTGATGACCAAAACATCCCTAATCGATGGTTTCGAGCAGCCTCTATGCATTTTGGCTTTCCCGAACATTGAGAATGACATGGGGGCGAAACGAACCGAGCGGGCGCTCGGGTGGCATTTTTCTCCCGGTTGTATGACGAGTCCGCTGCATTTGCCTTCCTTGTAGGCCAAGGCGAGCGCTCATGTGAACCTCGTAGCCGGGGGTGTTTGCGAAACTGTTATGTGACTGAACAATATTTGGTCGCAATTACTTAACTTGATACTCAATATTGCGTCCCCATCTATTCATGCGTGGATAATGTTTCGCCATTTTCCGCGGTCTCGCTGGACCGCGCTTCGCCGTCTCTTTTGGCGCAGGGCGGGACGCCGGCCCCTGGTCGGCGTTACGATACGGTCTTGAGCGTCAACGCAAGCGCGCGCGACCGTGCCGCGCCGGCGCCCCCTGAATAGAGCCTATGAAAATCACTGATCCCGCTATCGCATCCCTTGCCACCGCCAAATCCCTACTGCTGGACCCCTGGGGCCTGACTGAAGCGGATATGGCGCGCGCACTGGGTGAAATCTTCACCCACAAGGTCGATTACGCCGACCTGTACTTCCAGTACACGCGCAGCGAGGGGTGGAGCCTGGAAGAGGGCATCGTCAAGACCGGCAGTTTCTCGATCAGCCAGGGCGTGGGCGTACGCGCCGTCAGCGGCGAGAAGACTGCTTTCGCTTATTCCGACTCCTTGTCGGCGGATGCGCTGCTGTCGTCGGCGCATGCCGTCCGGGGCATCGCGCGCCGCGGTGCGGGCAAGGTCAAGGTGGCGGCGCACGTCGAGGCCGAAATGGGCCGCAGCCTGTATGCCGACATCGACCCCGTGGCGACGCTGAGCGCGCCGGAAAAGGTCGCGTTGCTTGAACGCATCGAACGCATGGCGCGGGCGCGCGACCCGCACGTCATCCAGGTGATGGCGGGGCTGGGCGCCGAATACGACGTGGTGCTGGTCGCGGGTAGCGACGGCCGCCTGGCCGCCGACGTGCGTCCGCTGGTGCGGCTGTCGCTGACCGTGATCGCCGAGCGCAACGGCCGCCGCGAAATGGGTCATGCCGGGGGCGGTGGACGCCTGGGCCTGGCGTATTTCACCGACGAAATGCTGCAAAGCTACGTCGAGCGCGCCGTGCACGAAGCCATGGTGAACCTGGAAGCGCGGCCCGCGCCGGCGGGTGAAATGACCGTGGTGCTGGGGTCGGGCTGGCCCGGCATTCTGCTGCATGAAGCCGTGGGCCATGGATTGGAAGGCGACTTCAACCGCAAGGGTTCCAGCGTGTTTTCCGGCCGCATCGGCGAGCGCGTCGCGTCCAAGGGCGTGACGGTGGTGGACGACGGCACGCTGCCGGACCGCCGCGGCTCGCTCAACATCGACGACGAAGGCAACGCCACCCAGCGCAATGTGCTGATCGAAGACGGCATCTTGCGCGGCTACATGCAAGACACGCTGAACGCGCGCCTGATGAAGACGGCCGCCACCGGCAATGGCCGCCGCGAATCCTTCGCGCACCTGCCGATGCCGCGCATGACCAACACGTACATGCTGGCTGGCGACAAGCCTGCCGAAGAAATCGTGTCGTCCGTGAAGCGCGGGCTGTACGCGGTGAACTTTGGCGGCGGCCAGGTCGATATCACCAGCGGCAAGTTCGTGTTCTCGGCTTCCGAGGCCTACATGATCGAGGACGGCAAGGTGACCTACCCGGTCAAGGGCGCCACCCTGATCGGCAATGGTCCCGACGCCATGACCCGCGTCACGATGATCGGCAATGACCTGCAGCTGGATTCGGGCGTCGGCACGTGCGGCAAGGACGGCCAGAGCGTGCCGGTGGGCGTGGGCATGCCGACCGTGCGCATGGAAGGCCTGACCGTCGGCGGCACGGCCTAGGCGTGATATCCGGGCCGCCACGTCCGTTAAAAACGATGTGACGGCCCGAAAAAACTGTGCTAGAGTCAATCCCCATGAAATTCTCGTCCCCCGCCTTTTATTTTTATTTTTATGGTTTTCTGAAGCCGCTGGCGGAGGAAGGGACGCGCTCAATCTGAAGTTTGGAAAGAATCCCCCCAAAAAAGCCGCCAGCGAACTGGCGGCTTTTTTTGTGCCGCCAGGATCGGGAAGACCGATCGGGATGGACCCCGTTGGCGGGCAACCCAGGAGCAGTACCGTGTCACACAATACCGACGACCTTCGTATCCGAGAAATCAAGGAATTGAATCCGCCCGCGCACGTGATGCGCGAGTTCGCGTGCACGAAGGAGGCGTCCGATACCGTATTCGCCGCACGCCAGGGCATGCACCGCATCCTTCACGGCATGGACGACCGCATGATCGTCGTGATCGGGCCGTGTTCGATCCATGACACGCGTGCCGCCATCGAATATGCGAAGCGCCTGAAGCCGGTGCGTGACCGCCTGAGCGCCGACCTGGAAATCGTGATGCGCGTGTACTTCGAAAAGCCGCGCACCACGGTGGGCTGGAAGGGCCTGATCAATGATCCGGACCTGGACGGCAGCTTCGACATCAACAAGGGCGTGCGGGTGGCGCGCCAACTGCTGCTGGACATCAACAGCCTGGGGTTGCCTGCGGGTTGCGAGTTTCTGGACATGATTACGCCGCAATACATCGCGGATCTGGTCTCCTGGGGGGCGATCGGGGCACGGACGACGGAAAGCCAGGTGCATCGCGAGCTGGCTTCGGGCCTGTCGTGTCCGGTGGGATTCAAGAACGGCACGGACGGCAACGTGAAGATCGCGGTCGACGCCATCAAGGCCGCCTCGCAGCCGCACCACTTCCTGTCCGTGACCAAGGGCGGGCATTCGGCGATTGTGTCGACGGCCGGCAACGAAGACTGTCACGTCATCCTGCGCGGCGGCAAAACGCCGAACTACGATGCGGCCAGCGTCGACGCTGCCTGCAACGACGTGTCCAAGGCCGGCCTGGCCCAGCGCATCATGGTGGACGCCAGCCACGCCAACAGCAGCAAGGATCCCGAAAATCAACCCCGCGTGATCGATGACGTGGCGCGCCAGATGGAAGCTGGCGACGCACGCCTGGTCGGCGTCATGGTGGAAAGCCACCTGCTGGGCGGACGCCAGGACATGGTTCCGGGCAAGCCGCTGGTCTACGGCCAGAGCATCACCGACGGCTGCATCGACTGGGACGCATCGGTGGCCGTGCTGGACCGCCTGGCGCATGCCGTGCGTGAGCGCCGGCGGGTTGCGCTGACCTCCGGCAAATAAAGCCCGCGCGCGCGCCGCCTGCCGCCTGCCTGGGGCGGTGTGCGGCGCAGCACGCGCGGCGGCGTAGAATATTCGGTTACCGAACCCCGAGAACACGCTGATCATGAATGCTCCCCTGCACGCTGAAACGTTGCGCCGCCCGGTGCCGGCCGCCTGTCTGGATGCCCTGCGCGCGCGCTTTGGCGACCGCCTGTCCGAGTCCTCCGCCGTGCGCGAACACCACGGGCGCGACGAGTCGCCGTATCCGCCCATGCTGCCCGACGCCGTCGTCTTCGCGCACACGACCGAAGAAGTGGCCGAGATCGCCAAGCTGTGCAACACGCATCATGTTCCGCTGATACCTTATGGCGCGGGCTCTTCGCTGGAAGGCCACGTGCTGGCGATCCAGGGCGGCATCAGCCTGGACCTGTCGCAAATGAACAAGGTGCTGGCGATCAACGCCGAAGACCTGACGGCCACCGTGCAGGCGGGCGTGTTGCGCAAGCAGCTGAACGAAGAGATCCGCAGCACGGGCCTGTTCTTCCCGATTGATCCGGGCGCCGACGCCAGCCTGGGCGGCATGGCCGCCACGCGCGCCTCGGGCACCAATGCCGTGCGCTACGGCACCATGCGCGAAAACGTCATGTCGCTGACGGTGGTGACCGCCGATGGCCGCATCATCCGCACCGCGGGCCGCGCGCGTAAATCGTCGGCGGGCTACGATCTGACGCGTATCTTCATCGGCAGCGAAGGCACGCTCGGCATCATCACGGAAGTGACGGTGCGCCTCTATCCGCAACCCGAGGCGGTGTCCGCGGCGGTCTGCAATTTCCCCACGCTGGACGATGCGGTCCAGAGCGTGATCGAGATCATCCAGATGGGCGTGCCCATCGCGCGCGTCGAGTTCATGGATGCCGCCAGCGTGCGTTCGGTCAACCAGTACAGCAAGCTGACCTTGCGTGAAACGCCGCTGTTGGTGTTTGAGTTCCACGGCAGCCCTGCCGGCGTGCAAGAGCAGGCCGAAACCGTGCAGGCGATCACGGCCGAGCATGGCGGCATGGATTTCGAATGGGCCGAGCGCCCCGAAGACCGTAGCCGCCTCTGGACCGCGCGCCACAACGCTTACTTTGCCGGCCTGCAATTGCGGCCCGGCTGCCGCGCCAGCACCACCGACGTTTGCGTGCCGATCTCGCGGCTGGCGGATTGCGTGCGCGATACCGTCGAGGAACTGGACCGCGCAAGCTTCCCGTACACCATCGTCGGCCACGTCGGCGACGGCAATTTCCACGTGCTGATGCTGCTGGATGCCGATAGTCCGAAGGAATGGGAAGAGTCCGAAACGATCAACCACAATCTGGTGCGCCGCGCGATCGCCGCGGATGGCACCTGCACGGGCGAACACGGCGTGGGCCTGCACAAGATGCAGTTCATGGCCGAAGAGCACGGCGAGGACGCGCTGGACCTGATGCGCAGCCTGAAGCATGCGTTTGATCCGAACAACATCCTGAACCCGGGCAAGATCGTGTCTTGGTAAGCCCCGCGCGGCGACTGCCGCGCTTGCATTTCCCCCAAAGCCGACGGCATCGACCGTCGGCTTTTTTTTGGCTCGCGCGGTCGGAGCGCGTATCGATTTCCAGTGACACTCGTCCGTAAATCCTTTACGCTTATTTTTCGTAGACAAATGTCCACATTGTGGATATTTGCAGAATAGCCTCTGCGAAAAGCCAAAAGAACAGACGATGCCTCGGCAGAAGGCACGTCGTGAACCAAGGAGACAAGGATGTTGATGAGACAAGGTCTGATGGTGGCCGGCCTGCTTGTGGCTGGCCTGACGGCGACGCTGCCTGCGCACGCGCAGGCGGGCAGCTATCCGAACCAGCCGGTCACGCTGGTGGTGCCGTTCCAGCCGGGGGGCGGCACGGACGCCGTCGCGCGCACGTTCGCGAAGGTGTCGGCACAGTACTTCCCCAAAGGGATGGTGGTGCTGAACAAGGCCGGCGCCGGTGGCGCGGTGGGCTGGAAGTACGTGCTGAACAGCAAGAACGACGGCCACACGTTGACCGTCGTGACGGCGGAGTTCGTGATCCTGCCGCTGCTGGGCCTGTTCGACCACACCTATAAGGACTACACGCCGCTGGTGCAACTGAACGCCGACCCCGCCGCGATCGTGGTGCCGGCCAATTCGCCCTACAAGACCCTTGAGGATTTCATGGCGGCCGCCAGGAAATCGCCGGCCACGCTGAACGTGGGCACCTCGGGCACCGGCTCCATCTACGACGTGGCGCTGAGCGCCTTCGAGGTCAAGTCGGATACGCGCTTCACGCACATTCCGTTTCCGGGTTCCGGGCCGGCCCTGCTGAACCTGCTGGGCGGCCAGCTGGATGCGGTGGCGACAAGTCCCGCCGAGGCATCCGAGTACGTGCGCGCCGGCAAGCTGCGCCTGCTGGTGCTGATGAGCGACAAGCGCGTGCCGGAATTCCCCGATGTGCCGACGGCCAAGGAGAAGGGGTTGGATGTGGCGTATGGCACCTGGCGTGGCATCGCCGGCCCGAAAGGCATGCCGCCTGCCACCGTGGCCAAGTTGAAGGAAGTGTTCGAGAAAGTGGCGCAGGACCCACAGCTGATCTCTGCGATCAAGGCCCAGAACCTGGGTTACGTCTACGCCGATGGCGATGCCTTCGAAAAGAAAATGGCCGCCGAGACCGCCGATTACGCGCAAGTCCTGAAAACCCTGAGCATCAAGTGAGCCATGAGCCAGACAAACGCAGTGCCTACCCCCTACCGTTACCCCAACCCCAAGGAAGCGCTGCCCGACATCGTCGTGCCGCAAGCGGTTCCGGATGACGAACGCGTCTGGGTGCCGCAAGCCGAGCAAGTCTGGTTCCGGCCGCTTTGCCTGAACGTGTCGCAAGGGTATTGGATGAACCTGCTGCGCGTGCGCAGGTCGGGCGTGCTGAGCTGCCACCGCCATCCGCAGGCGGTGCACGGCTATGTCATCAAAGGGTCCTGGCGTTATCTAGAACACGACTGGGTCGCCCGCGAAGGCAGCTACGTATTCGAACCGCCCGGTGAAACGCATACCCTGTATGTGCCGGAAGACGTGGAGGAAATGATCACGATGTTCCAGGTCAACGGCGTCATGTACTACTGTGACAGCGAAGGCCGGCACACGGGCTATGAAGACGTGTTCACCAAGCTGGACATGTGCCGCAAGCACTACGAAAGCGTGGGGCTGGGTTCGGACTATGTCGACCAGTTCATCCGCTGAGGACGCCGCCATGAGCTTTCAGGCAGGACTGTTCGACAACAAGACCGCCGTGGTCACGGGCGGCACCCAAGGCCTGGGCCGAGGCGTCGCCGAGGCGCTGGCGCGTCTGGGCGCGCGCGTGATCGCGGTGGGCTTGCCCTCCTCGGAAGCGCCGCCCGCGGGCGTAGAGGTGGCCACGCTGGACGTCACGCAAGAGGACGAGGTCGCGCGCTTCGCCGCCACGCTTGCGCACGTGGATATCCTGGTCAACTGCGCGGGGGTGATTTTCCGGCAAGAGGAGTTCAAGCTGCCGGTGTTCGAGCGTGTGCTGGACATCAACCTGACGGGCACGATGCGCGTTTGCGAAGCACTGCGGCCGCAACTGGCGCGCGCCAAGGGATGCATCGTGAACACCGCGTCGATGCTGAGTTTCTTCGGGGGCGGCCTGGTGCCGGCTTATAGCGCCAGCAAGGGCGGGGTGGCGCAATTGACCAAGTCGCTTGCTATCGCCTATGCCGAGGCGGATATCCGGGTCAACGCGGTGGCGCCGGGGTGGATCGCCACGCCGTTGACGGAAGCCTTGCAGAAGGACCCGGCACGCGCCTCGCGCATTCTGGAGCGCACGCCGCTCAAGCGCTGGGGAACGCCGCATGACGTGGCGCAGGCGGTCATGTTCCTGTGCTCGCCGGCGTCGGCTTTCATGACGGGCGTGGTGATGCCGGTGGATGGCGGCTACATGGTAACCTGACCCG
>NZ_JBHFII010000043.1:113860-118172 GCF_057334215.1 Achromobacter maghribensis
GCGCTTTCTTCGTCACGGAAACCGTTCATGAAAGCCCCCCGCGTGAAGCTTCCCCGCGCCGCCCGGCCTGACGCCGCGCCGACCTCGTCGGCAGCGGTATCCGCGGCGCCTCCCGTCGCCGGCACCGCCTCGTTCTCCAAGTTCATGCGCGTGCTCGACGCGATCGCGTCGGGTGACGATACCGCCTGGACGGTGAACGCGCTGAGCACCAGGCTGGGTTATCCGCGCCCGACGATCTACCGCATCGTCGAGGCACTGATCGCCGAACAGTTGCTGGTGCCCAAGCGCAATGGGCAGTCGTTCGGGCTGGGGCCGCGGCTGGTCAGCCTGGCCAGCCGCGCGCTGGAAAGCTCCGACATCCGGCAGCTATGCAAAGACCACTTGTTCGACCTCAGGGCATTGACGCAAGAGACCGTGCATCTGGCCGTGCCCGATCGGTACGAAATGACCTATATCGACAAGCTTGAAAGTCCCAAGGCCGTGCGCATGAATTCGCGGCTGGGCAGCCGCGTGACCCTGTATTCCAGTTCTGTCGGCAAGGCATATCTGGCGCAGCTGCCTGCGCCGGAGCGCGACGCGCTGATCCTGGGGCTGGATTTCAAGGTGTTCACCGATGCGACGTTGCGCACGCCGCAAGCCTTGCGCGAAGAGCTGGAGCAGGTACGTCGGCAGGGCTACGCGGAAGACCGCGAGGAAAACGAGAAGGACATTTTCTGCTTTGGTTGCGCCATCACCGACAAGCAGCAAGCGCCGGTCGCCTGCGTCAGTTTGAGCATCCCCGCGTTCCGCATGAGCGCCGACCGGACGGCCAGTTATATCCGTCCGTTGGTCGAGACGTGCGCCGCCATTTCCAGAAAGCTGGCGTTGCTGGATTTCTCGGGCTGAACTTGCGGCTTTTCAACGACAATCGCCGTCTGGAATTACGGCTGGTTACGTGTGCGTAGCAGGGATCGTCGACAGGATGCGGGTAAATCCCGGCCTGTTTTAAGGGACTGGTCGCGCTATTGTTGCGCTCATGAATTCACTGGTCGAAACCGGCCTGGCACAAGTGCAGGCGCCTTATTCGTTGCAGCAGCTCATCGAGGCGTTGTCGGCCGCGTTGCCCGCGCACTGCGTATTATTCCGCGAAGAAGACACGCGTCCCTACGAGTGCGACGGCTTGTCGCTGTATCGCGCGCTGCCCGCCGTGGTGGCACTGCCCGAAACCGAAGAGCAGGTGCAGGCGGTCATGCGCATCTGCAAGCGCTTGAACGCCCCCATCGTCGCGCGCGGCGCCGGCACCGGCCTGTCCGGCGGCGCCATGCCGCACAGCCAGGGCGTGCTGCTGGGCCTGTCCAAGTTCAACCGCATCAAGCATATCGATCTGGCCAGCGCCACGGCGATCGTGCAGCCGGGCGTGCGCAACCTGGCCATCTCGGAGGCCGCTTCGCCTTACGGGCTGTACTACGCGCCCGACCCCTCTAGCCAGATCGCCTGCTCGATTGGCGGCAACGTCGCCGAGAATTCCGGCGGCGTGCATTGCCTGAAGTACGGGCTGACCGTGCACAACGTGCTGCGGGTGCGCGTGGTCACGATCGACGGCGATGTTGTCGAGCTGGGCTCCGAAGCGCCGGACGCGCCGGGCCTGGACCTGCTGTCCGTTTTCGTCGGGTCGGAAGGCATGCTGGGCGTGGTCACCGAAGTGACGGTCAAGCTGATTCCCAAGCCGGCTTGCGCGCAGGTCGTGATGGCCAGCTTTTCCAGCGTCGAGGCGGCCGGCAACGCGGTCACGCAAGTGATCGCCGCGGGCATGATCCCGGCAGGATTGGAAATGATGGACCGCCGCGCCACGCACATGGTCGAACCCTTCGTGCGCGCCGGTTACGACATGGACGCGCAAGCGATCCTGCTGTGCGAGTCCGACGGCACGCCCGAGGAAGTGGCGCACGAGATCGCCCGGATGGAAGCGGTATTCCGCGCCGCCGGCGCCACGCGTTGCCAGGTGTCCACGTCCGAGGCCGAGCGCCTGAAATTCTGGGCCGGCCGCAAGAACGCATTCCCGGCCGCGGGTCGCGTGTCGCCGGATTATTACTGCATGGACGGCACGATTCCGCGCCGCCATCTGGCGCGCGTGCTGGGCGCCATTGAACAGATGGAAGACGAATTCGGCTTGCGCTGCGCCAACGTGTTCCACGCGGGCGATGGCAATCTGCATCCGCTGATCCTGTTTGATTCGAACAAGCCGGACGAGGTGGAGCGGGCAGAGAAGTTCGGCGCCGCCATTCTCGAGCTGTGCGTGCAGGTAGGAGGGACCGTGACCGGAGAACACGGTGTGGGTATGGAGAAAATAAATCAAATGTGCGTGCAATTCTCTCGCGAAGAACTCGACGCGTTCCTGGCGGTCAAGCGGGCGTTCGACCCCCCGTGCCTGCTGAATCCTGAAAAAGTCATTCCCACGCTGGCCCGCTGCGCCGAATACGGCAAGATGCACGTCCATGCGGGTGAGCTGCGCTTCCCCGATCTCGCCCGTTTCTAGGACGCATCCCTTATGGATTTTGTCCTGTCGGAATTGTGCGACCAGGTCATGACGGCCCGTGCCGGCCACAAGCCGCTGTTCGTGATGGGCGGCGGCAGCAAGGCGTTCTACGGTAATTACCGCCCGGTAACGCCGCAAGACGGCCACTGCTTGCTGGACATGACGTCGTATCGCGGCATCGTCAGCTACCACCCGTCCGAATTGGTGGTGACCGTTCGCGCGGGCACGCCGCTGGCCGAGCTGGAGGCGGCGCTGGCCGAAAACGGTCAGATGCTGGCATTCGAACCGCCGCATTTCGGCGCCTCGGCGACGGTAGGCGGCTGCGTGGCCGCAGGCCTGTCCGGTCCGCGCCGCATGAGCGCGGGCGCTTTGCGCGACTTCGTGCTGGGAACGCGCCTGCTGGATTCGGAGGGGCGCATCCTGGCGTTCGGCGGAGAAGTCATGAAGAACGTGGCCGGGTACGACGTGTCGCGCCTGCTGGCCGGTTCGCACGGCATTTTCGGCGCGCTGCTGGAGGTCTCGATGAAGGTCGTGCCGCGGCCGATGGAAGAGCTGACGCTGGTCTGCCCCGCCACCCAGGCCCAGGCGCTGACCAGCTTCGCGCTATGGCGCGGCAAGCCGCTGCCGATCTCGGCCACCAGTTGGACGGGCGCGGACGAGCACGGCGAGGGCGCGATGCACGTGCGCTTGTCGGGGGCGCCGCCTGCCATTGCCAGCGCGCGTCACGTGATTGGCGGCGATGCCCTGGACCCCGGCGCCGCGGTGGCCTGGTGGCGCGCATTGCGCGAGCAGACGCACGCCTTCTTCACGCCTGGTCAGCCGCTATGGCGACTGGCCTTGCCGCCCACGGCCGCCGTGTTGGGCATGGGGCCGACACTGATCGAATGGGGCGGCGGGCAACGCTGGCTGTCCGGCGCGCGCGACGCCACCGAACTGCGCGAGGCCGCGGCTCGGCTGGGCGGGCATGCCACCCTGTTTCGCGCAGGCAATGGCAAGCCGCCGGTGGACGGCGTGTTCCATCCGCTGGCGCCCGGCATCGCGTCGATTACACGCCGCCTCAAGCAGGAGCTTGATCCGGCCGGCCTGTTCAACCCCGGCCGCCTGGTCCTGGAGCTATAGCGCATCATGCAAACCAACCTGGCATCCTGGGCGCGCGATACCGACCTGGGCAAAGAAGCCGACGCTATCCTGCGGCGGTGCGTGCACTGCGGCTTTTGCACGGCCACCTGTCCGACTTATCAGGTATTGGGCGACGAGCTGGACAGCCCGCGTGGGCGCATCTACCTCATCAAGCAAGTGCTGGAGGGCGCCGCGCCCACGCAGTCCACGCAGCAGCACCTGGACCGCTGCCTGACCTGCCGCAATTGCGAAACCACGTGCCCGTCCGGCGTTGAATATGGCCATCTGATCGATATTGGCCGCAAGATCGTGGACGAGCGCGTGCCGCGTTCCTGGACCGAAAAGGCCAAGCGCAATTTCCTGCGCCGCGCCATGCTGTCGCCGATGTTCGCACCGGCGATGCGGGTGGGGCAGGCCGTGCGGGGTTTCCTGCCGGAAGCCCTGAAGCGCAAGGTGCCCGAACGCCGCGACGCGGGCTTGCTGCCCGCGGTGGCGGGGCATGCTCGGCAAGTGCTGATGCTGGGGGGCTGCGTGCAACCCGCCATGATGCCCACCATCGACGCGGCCACCATCCGCGTGCTGGACGCCGTCGGCATTGGCGCGCGCATCGCGCCTGGGGCCGGTTGCTGCGGGGCGGTCAGCTTCCATCTGGACGCGCAGGACGCGGCGTTGGCGCAG
>NZ_JBHFII010000043.1:118199-118756 GCF_057334215.1 Achromobacter maghribensis
CCAACGGCGACGCCTGGTGGCCATTGGTCCAGGACGGCGGCGTCGAGGCCATCGTCATGAACGCGTCCGGGTGCGGCGCGATGGTGAAGGAATACGCGCATCACCTGAAGCATGATCCGGCATACGCCCAGAAGGCCGCGGATATCGTCGCGCTGGTCAAGGACGTGGCCGAGATCGTGGCGCCGCATGCCGACCAACTGCGCGCGCGCTTGCCCGTCGGCACGCGCGCCGCGTTCCATCCGCCCTGCACCTTGCAGCACTGGCAAGGGCTGCGGCCGTTGTCGGAGCAGCTGTTGGTGGATCTGGGGTTCGAATTGCTGCCGTTCGCCGACAAGCACTTGTGCTGCGGGTCGGCGGGCGCTTATTCGGTGCTGAATCCGGACATCGCGCTGGAACTGCGCGACCGCAAGCTGGGCGCCATCGCGGCGGGCGGGCCGGATGTGATCCTGTCCGCCAACATCGGCTGCATCGGCCACCTGCAAAGCGGCACCGACACGCCGGTTCGGCATTGGGTGGAAGTCGTGGACGAACAATTGCGCAAGACGGCTGCCGCATAG
>NZ_JBHFII010000043.1:118794-122762 GCF_057334215.1 Achromobacter maghribensis
CGCCCGGTACGGGGCGTTCGGGGGCGGATGGCTACTCCACCGCCTTGACCATGTCTTCCAGCACTTTCTTCGCGTCACCGAACACCATCATCGTGCGATCCATGTAGAAAAGCTCGTTGTCCAGGCCCGCATAGCCCGAGGCCATCGAGCGCTTGTTCACGATCACGGTGCGCGCCTTATAGGCTTCCAGGATGGGCATGCCGGCGATGGGCGACTTGGGGTCGTTCTTGGCGGCCGGGTTGACCACGTCGTTCGCGCCCAATACCAGCACCACGTCGGTCTGGGCGAACTCGCTGTTGATGTCTTCCATTTCGAAGACCTGGTCGTAGGGCACTTCTGCCTCGGCCAGCAGCACGTTCATGTGGCCGGGCATGCGCCCGGCAACCGGATGGATGGCGTATTTGACCGTCACGCCGCGCTCGGTGAGTTTGGTCGCCAGTTCTTTCAGCGCGTGCTGCGCGCGTGCCACCGCCAGGCCGTAGCCGGGCACGATGGTCACGCTTTCGGCGTTGGTCATCAAGAAGGCGGCGTCGTCCGCGCTGCCTGATTTGACGCTGCGCTGCTGGCCCGCGCCGGCATCCGCGCCGCCGCCCGCCTGGCCGCCAAAGCCGCCCAGGATCACGTTGAAGAACGACCGGTTCATCGCCTTGCACATGATGTAGGACAGGATGGCGCCTGAAGAGCCCACCAGCGAGCCCGCGATGATCAACATCGGATTGTTCAGCGAGAAGCCGATGCCGGCCGCCGCCCAGCCCGAGTAGCTGTTCAGCATGGACACCACCACCGGCATGTCCGCGCCGCCGATCGGGATGATGATCAGCACGCCCAGCACGAAGGCGACCAGCGTCATGATGACGAAAGGCGTCCAGTCCTGGGTCAGCATGAACCACACGCCGCAGCCCAGCATCACGAGCGCCAGCGCCAGGTTCAGCATGTGCTGGCCGGGGAACACGACCGGGGCGCCCTGGAACAGCCGGAACTTGTACTTGCCCGACAACTTGCCGAAGGCAATGACCGAACCCGAGAACGTGATGGCGCCGACGAAGGTGCCGATGAACAGCTCGAAGCGGTTGCCGGTGGGGATCATCGCCCCGGCCGCGACGATGCCGAAGGCGTGCGGCTCGGCCACCACCGCGACGGCGATGGCCACCGCTGCCAGGCCGATCATGCTGTGCATGAAGGCAACCAGTTCCGGCATCTTCGTCATTTCGACGCGGCGGGCCATCAGCGTGCCGACGGATCCGCCGATCAGCAGGCCCAGCAACACCCAGCCCAGGCCGATCGTGGCCGTGCCTGTGCGCGCCAGGCCGACGATGAGCGCCGCCGTGGTCAGCACGGCGATCGCCATGCCTGCCATGCCGAAGGCGTTGCCCAGCCGCGACGTGGTGGGATGCGACAGACCCTTGAGCGCCTGGATGAAGCAGACCGAAGCAACCAGGTAGAGCAGGGTGACGAGGTTGAGCGAGATCATTTCGCTTCCTCCTTGCCCGGCTTGCGATCCTTTTTCTTGAACATCTCAAGCATGCGCCGCGTGACCAGGAAGCCGCCGAACACGTTCACCGCGGCAAGCGCCACCGCGAACACGCCCATGCCGCGGGCCAGTCCGCCTTCGGTCAGGGCCGCCGCCAGCATGGCGCCCACGATGATGATGGCCGAGATGGCGTTGGTGACCGCCATCAGCGGCGTGTGCAGGGCGGGGGTGACGTTCCACACGACGTGGTAGCCGACATAGATGGCCAGCACGAAGATGATGAGGTTCATCAGGGTGGGGTTGATCGCTTCCATGTTCAGGTCCTCCGCGTCACATTGCCGCCTTCGCACACCAGGCAGGCCGCCACGATTTCATCGTCGCGCTGGATTGCCAGCGCGCCGTCCGCATTGATGATGAGCTTCAGGAAGTCCTGGACGTTCCGCGCGTACAGCGCGGACGCATCCGTGGCCACCAAACCGGGCAGGTTGGTCAGCCCGATAATCGTCACGCCATGCTTTTCCACGACCCGCCCTTTTTCGGACAAGGGGCAATTGCCGCCGCGTTCGACCGCCAGGTCGACCAGCACCGAGCCGGGCTTCATGGCCGCGACGGTTTCGGCGGACACCAGCGTGGGGGCAGGCCGGCCGGGAATCAGCGCGGTGGTGATGACGAGGTCTGCCTGCTTGCATCGCTCGGACACCAGCGCCGCCTGCCGCGCCATCCAGCCGGGCGGCATGGCGCGCGCATAGCCGCCCGTGCCTTGGGCGATCTCGCGTTCCTCGTCGGTTTCGAACGGCACGTCGATGAACTTGGCGCCCAGCGATTCCACCTGTTCGCGCGCGGCGGGGCGCACGTCGGAGGCCTCGACCACCGCACCCAGGCGCTTGGCCGTGGCGATGGCTTGCAGGCCGGCCACGCCGGTGCCCAGCACCACGGCGCGCGCGGCTTTCAGGGTGCCGGCGGCGGTCATCATCATCGGGATCAGGCGGCCATAGTGATGCGCGGCCAGCAGCACGGCCTTGTAGCCCGCCAGGTTGGCCTGCGAAGACAGCACGTCTAGGCTTTGGGCGCGGGTGATGCGGGGCGCGGCCTCAAGGGCGAATCCGACCAGCCCCGCGGCGGCCATTTGCGCCAGGCCGTCGGCGTCGAACGGATCAAGCATGCCGATGACGACGGTGCCTGGTTTCATCTGCGGCAATTCGGCGGGGGAAGGGGCGCGTACCTTCAGAACGAGTTCGGCGCCCAAGGCATCCTGGGCGGAGCCGAGCGTGGCGCCCGCGGCCTCATAGGCGTCATCAAGATAGCGAGCGGCGGTGCCTGCGCCACGCTCCACGACAACGGTGTGTTTGCCGCCTACGTACTTCTTGACGGTTTCTGGTGTTGCTGCGACACGGGTTTCCCCGTCTCGGGTTTCTTTTGGTATCCCGATGTGCATCGACGCCTCTCCTGGAAGGTTCGCCGTAGTTATACACGGGAATGACAAAAAAAAGCCCCATGGCGAACCATGGGGCTCGGGTCTTTCAACCCACTTGCTCCGGCCAGTCTTACCACGCCGCTGGCCGGTTACCTGCGTGCAAACGTCCGGCGTCAGGCCGTTTGCGCGCGAGTCCAGTTGATCAGCGCGGCGGTGAGGTCGCGCAGATCGGCCTTCAGGCGGCCATAGTTTTCCGTGGGGCGCAGCGTGGTTTCGTCCATATACAGCTTGCGGTTGATTTCAATCTGCAGGCTGTGGCGACCCTCTTCGGGGCGGCCGAAGGCGCGCACCAGTTCGACGCCCTTGTAGGGATCATTCACCGTGACGTCGTAGCCACGTTCGCGCAGCCAGGCCGCGATGAATTCGCGGAAGGCCGGGTCGCTGGTGCTGCCGTCGCGATCGCCCAGCACGAAGTCGGGATGGACCAGGCCGGGGCGGTCGGTGGCGAAGGCGCCCGCGACGCTGGGCATCGAGTGGCAGTTGATGTGCCAGACCTTGCCGAACTTCTTGTGGGCGGCGTCCAGCACCTGGCCCAGCGCGGCGTGATAGGGCTTCCAGCAGGCATCGATGCGGTGGCGGACTTCTTCGATCGTCAGCTTGCGGTCGTACAACGGGGTGCCGTCATCCAGCATGCGCCAGATCAGGCCCTTGCCCAGCTTGACCTTCGGCGAGGCGTTGATGGCGTCGGGCCACGCGGCGTCCAGCAGCAGTTCGTCGATCTCGTCGGGCGCGCGGTTGGCGTCGATGTAGGCGCGCGGAAAACCGGCGGCAATCATCGGCACGCCCATTTCCATGGCGTCGCCCCACAGATCGTCAACCCAGGTGTCTTCCGCAGTGCGCAGTGCGCCAAAGTCCACCGCGGCCGCGAAATCGGGAGGGTAGGCGGTGCCGCTGTGCGGAGAATCCAGCACAAGCGGGGCCGAGGTTTCCGAATCCGGATATTGCTGCGGAAGGTCGAGCCGGTAAGACAGGGGTTGGGTAATTCGCATATTGGGGTCGTGCGTTCGTGAATCGGAGGCTCCC
>NZ_JBHFII010000043.1:122794-155981 GCF_057334215.1 Achromobacter maghribensis
AGCTTGCGCGGCGGGAGCCGAAGATCGCTTAGTCGATCTTCACGTTGGCTTCTTTGGCGATGCGCTTGTTCTTGGCGATTTCCGCCGCGATCTGCTTGCCAAAGTCGGCCGAGCTGTTGGCGGCGGGCTGGGCGCCCAGCGCTTCCAGACGCGCCTTGACGTCGGCTTCGGCGCTAACCTTCTGCACCGCTGCGTTCAGCTTGGCCAGGATGGGCTCCGGCAGCTTGGCCGGGGCGACCAGGCCGAACCAGGACGCGTCGTTCACGGCCGGCAGGCCGGCTTCGGCGAACGTGGGCACGTCGGGCAGGCTGGGGACGCGCTTGGGCGAGGCGACGGCCATGGCGATCAGGCGGCCGGACTGCACGTGCGGCAGCGTGGAAGGCAGGTTGTCATACATGACGTCGACCTGGCCGGCCAGCGCGTCGTTCAGCGCCGGGCCCACGCCACGGTAAGGCACGTGCATCAGGTCGGTGCCCGAGGCCATTTTGAACAGTTCGCCCATCATGTGCGAGACCGAACCGTTGCCGGCGGACGCATACGTCAGCTTGCCCGGCTGGCTCTTGGCCAGCTTGATGAAGTCGGCGATGTTCTTGGCCGGCACCTTCGGGTTGATCGTCATGATGTTGGGCACGGCAGCCAGGTTCGAGATGGGCGTGAAGTCCTTCTCGCCATCGAACGGCAGGTTCGGGTAGATGGCCGGGTTGATGCCGTGCGTGCTGACGGTGGCGATGCCCAGGACATAGCCGTCCGGCGCGCTGCTGGCGACGAATGCGCTGCCGATCGAGCCACCGGCGCCGCCGCGGTTTTCCACCACGACGGTCTGGCCCAGTTCCTTGCCCAGCTTGTCCGCGAACAGGCGGCCGACGATGTCGGTGGTGCCGCCGGGCGGGAAGGGGACGATCAGGCGGATGGGCTTGCTCGGATACGCGTCTTCAGCGTGCGCGATACCCGAGGTCAGCGGCATGGCCAGGGTCGCGGCGGCGACACACAGGCCCAGTACTACGTTACGGCGTTGCATGGATTCCCCTAATAAATGGAAAGCGGATGCGCAAAGGCAGACGCAAACGCAACGATTCTTTCCTGGCGGGGCGGTTTGCGCAAACGAAAGTTTCTCCGTAAGCTATGACTTTTTTTCATGCCTCTCTGTGGCCTGCATCGTTGGGACGTTACTTTTATGTAACTTTTCCGTTGCTTTTCATCTGGCCGGAGGCAAGGGGAAATTCCCCGATCAAGCCCCGCTGGGGCGGGAGCCCCACACTGCGTGGGGACGACACATGCGACGTTTCTGTCCCTCATTAACGGATTTACAGGCATTCGAGGTCGCGGCGCGCCATAGCAGTTTCACGCGCGCGGCCCAGGAATTGTGCGTGACCCAGGGCGCCGTCAGTAAACAGGTGAAACATCTGGAAGAGTTCGTCGGCGTGGAACTATTCCTGCGGATCAGGCAAGGCCTGGTCCTGACCGAAGCCGGCCGCAGCTATCTGACCAAGGTCCAGGCGGGCCTGGGCCAGATCGAAGCCGCCACGATCGAGCTGATTGCGCACCAGGGGCAGGGCGGCACGTTGAACCTGACCTGTATGCCGACCTTCGGCGCGCGCTGGCTGATTCCGCGCCTGACCGCCTTCATGCGGTTGCGCCCGGACATCCATGTGGAGTTCCTGCCGCACCGCCAGGGCTACGATTTTTCGACGCCTGAACTTGACGCCGCCGTGCGCTTCGGCGAGGGCATCTGGCCGGGTAGCGGCGCGGATTACATCGTGGGCCGCGAAATCGTGCCTGTCTGCAGCCCGCGGCTGATCCCGGGCGGCTGTCCGTCGCCGGAGGCTTTGCTGGCGTATCCGCTGCTGCACCACACGTCCGCGCTGGAAGGCTGGCGCGACTGGTTCGAGCAGGCCGGGTGCGACACGCGGCGCAGCCTGGAAGGGGCCCGTTTCGACCAATACGCGCTGTTGTCGCAGGCTGCCGCCGCCGGGTTCGGCGTGGCGCTGATCCCGCGTTGCCTGATCGAAGACGAGCTACGCGACGGGAAGCTCGCCGTCGCCATCCAGCTGCCCATCCGCGCGCGCATGGGTTATTACCTGTGTTATCCCGAGCAGAAGGCCAACCTGCCAACCCTGCAGGCGTTTCGAGCCTGGCTGATGGAAGTGTCCCGGGCGGCAGAGCCGCAGCCGCGGGAAGACGCGTTGTCCGAACTAAAATAGTCGCATCATGAGTCAAATATCCACCAAAAAAGGCCGCGTTGTGGTCGGTATGTCCGGCGGGGTCGATTCGTCGGTGACGGCCTGGCTGCTGAAGCAGCAGGGCTATGACGTCGTTGGCCTGTTCATGAAGAACTGGGAAGACGACGACGATTCCGAATACTGTTCTACGCGCCAGGATCTGCTGGACGCGGCCAGTGTGGCCGACCTGGTCGGCGTGGACTTCGAATTCGTCAATTTCGCCGCCGAATACAAGGACCGCGTGTTCGCGGACTTCCTGCGCGAGTATTCCGCGGGCCGCACGCCCAATCCCGACGTGCTGTGCAATGCCGAGATCAAATTCAAGGCCTTCCTGGACCACGCGATGGCGCTGGGCGCCGAACATATCGCCACCGGCCACTACGCGCGGGTGCGAGAGGTACCGGCCGATGGCGGCGGCACGCAGTTCCAGCTGCTCAAGGCGCTGGACGCGTCCAAGGACCAAAGCTACTTCCTGCACCGGTTGAACCAGGCGCAGCTGTCGCGCACCCTGTTCCCGCTGGGCGAGATCCACAAGACCGAGGTGCGGCGCATCGCGCACGAAATCGGCCTGCACAACGCCGCTAAAAAGGATTCCACGGGAATCTGCTTCATCGGCGAGCGTCCGTTTCGCGAATTCCTGAACCGCTACCTGCCCACCGAGCCCGGCCCGATCCTGACGCCGGAAGGGCAGAACGTGGGGCGCCACGAAGGCTTGTCCTTCTACACGCTGGGCCAGCGCAAGGGCCTGGGCGTGGGCGGCGTGAAGGGACGCCAGCGCGAGGACGGCACGGCCGAAGCCTGGTACGTGGCGCGCAAGGACCTGGAGCGCAACATCCTGTATGTGGTGCAGGGACACGATCATCCCTGGCTGCTGTCCGGACGGCTACAGGCGCAGGATGCCAGCTGGGTGGCGGGGCACCCGCCCGCCGTCGCGGGCTACGGCGCCAAGACGCGCTATCGCCAAGCCGATGCCGCCTGCCGCCTGGAACAGGCTGAAGGCGACACCTTCGCGCTGGATTTCGCCGAGCCGCAATGGGCCGTCACGCCCGGCCAGTCGGCCGTGCTATACGATGGCGAGGTTTGCCTGGGCGGCGGGATCATCCTGTAACGCACGCGGGTCCGGTAAAAGCGGATCCGGACAAGGCCCCGTGGGCGCGCTGCCGACGGGGCCTTCGCTCATGACAAGCAAGAAACCGAACAATAAAAGAGGAGACGGTTGTGGATGTGACGATGGTGGTTTGCCTGCTGGCGTTGGGTGCGGTAGTGGGTTTTGCGGCGGGTCTGTTGGGGATTGGCGGAGGGATGCTGCTGGTGCCTTTCCTGACGATGCTGTTCGCCTGGCAGGGCATGCCGCCCGAACTGGTCGTGCATGCCGCGATCGCGACGTCGATGACGTCGATCCTGTTCACTTCCGTGTCCAGCGTCAGGGCGCACCAGCAGAAGGGCACGATCAAATGGCCGATCGTGTGGGCGATGGCGCCGGGCATCATCCTGGGCGGGCTGCTCTCGGGCGGGGCGGTCTTCGCGGCGCTCAGCACGCTGTGGCTATCGCTGTTCTTCGCGCTGTTCGTGGGCTATTCCGGCTGGAGCATGTTGCGCAACAAGAAGCCCAAGCCGGCACGCCAGATGCCCGGCGTGGTGGGCACCAGTGCGGCGGGGGCGGGCATCGGCTTCCTGTCCGGGCTGGTCGGCGCGGGCGGCGGGTTCCTGTCGGTGCCCTTCATGGTCTGGTGCAACGTGGCGCTGCACAACGCGGTGTCGACCTCGGCGGCGCTGGGCTTTCCCATCGCGCTGGCCAACAGCGTGGGGTATGTGGTGTCCGGCCTGAACGAAGGGACATCGCGCCCGGGCATGCTCGGCTACATCTATTGGCCCGCTCTGGTGGCGCTGGTCTGCACCAGCGTGCTCACGGCGCCGTTGGGCGCGCGCATGGCGCACCGCCTGCCGGTCCAGACCCTGAAACGGGTATTCGCCTGCCTGTTGTTCGCGCTGGCCGCCTACATGTTGTTCAAGGCCTGGCAGACGTTCGCCGCCCAATAAGACGGAATTTTCAGGCACCGAAATGCAAACCGGCCGCATTGCGCGGCCGGTATTCTGGCGCCCCTGCGGGATGGGGCGTGTGTGACGGCCCGTGGGAACGGGCTGTCCGGGACCGCCTTCAGGCGGTCTTGGGGATCGTGTCGATGAACGATTGGCGCTGCGACAGCTTGTCGTACAGGCGGGCAAGGTTCAGGTGGTTGGCGCGCCAATCGAGCGAAGCGAAGCGCAGGTCCAGGTAGCCCAGCGCACAGCCCACGGCGATATCCGCCAGGCTGTAGTTGATGCCCATGCAGTGGGCGTTGTCGCCCAGGCTCTTGTTCATGGCATCCAGGCTCGCGTGGATCTTGCTGTACTGGCGCTCGATCCATTCGGGGCTGCGTTGTGCCTCGGGGCGCTGGTTTTCCTTCACGATGGCGACGCAGGCGTCCAGGAGGCCATCGGCGATGGCTTCCCAGCATTTGACGGCGGCACGATCGCGGCCCGGCTGAGGAATCAGGCGGGCGACAGGGGACAAGGTGTCCAGGTATTCAACGATGACGCGCGAATCAAACAGCGCGCCGCCGTCTTCCATGACCAGGCAGGGCACCTTGCCCAGCGGGTTATACGTTTGGATCTGCGTGTCGGCGGACCAGACGTTTTCGAGTTCAAGCCGGTAGTCCAGCTTTTTCTCGGCCATGACAATACGCACCTTGCGTACGTATGGACTGGTAAGCGAGCCGATCAGTTTCATGGAGTCACAAGCGGAGTCGAAAAGCGGCCGAAGTATAGCAGGCCGGATGGACGCCCAACCGTCCGCTGGCCGGAATCTTCGCCAGTTTGCCACAATGTTGCACTCCCCCGGATGATAAAATCGTCGGGTTTTCCCATCCGTAGCCATTTCTTCTTCAGACCATGCAAATCGCCGATCAATTGAGCCAACTTAATGCCCTTTCGCCATTGGATGGCCGTTACGCTTCCCGGGGCGACGCGCTGCGCGGTCTGCTGTCCGAGGCCGGCTTCATGGCGCACCGCGTCGAAGTCGAGGTGGCGTGGCTGGTGGCCCTGTCCGATGCGGGCCTGCCCGAACTGCCCGCTTTTTCGGCGGCTGCCCGCCAGCGCCTGCAGCAGCTGGTGCAGGATTTCTCGGAAGCTGACGCCGCCCGCATCAAGGACATCGAACGCGTCACCAACCATGACGTGAAGGCCGTCGAGTACTGGCTGAAGGAAAAAGTGGCCGATGACGCCGAGCTGGCCGCCGCCGCCGAGTTCATTCACTTCGCCTGCACGTCCGAAGACATCAACAACACCTCGCACGCGCTGATGCTGTCGCGCGCCCGCGACCAGGTCGTGGTGCCGCGCCTGCGCGAACTGGCTGCCAAGCTGAACGATCTGGCCGTGGCCCAGGCCGACCAGCCGATGTTGTCGCGCACCCATGGCCAGCCGGCCAGCCCGACGACGCTCGGCAAGGAATTCGCCAACGTGGCTGCGCGGCTGAACCGCGCCATCGCCGCCGTCGAGGCCGTTGAGCCCCTGGCCAAATTGAACGGCGCCACCGGCAACTACAACGCCCACCTGTCGGCCTATCCGGAAATCGACTGGCCGGCTTTCAGCCAGCGCGTGCTGGCCGGCCTGGGCCTGACCCAGAACCGCCACACCATCCAGATCGAGCCGCACGACTGGATGTCGGTCTTGTTCGACGCCATCACGCGCGCCAACATCATCGTGCTGGACCTGGACCGCGACGTCTGGGGCTACGTGGCGCTGGGCTATTTCAAGCAGCGTCTGAAAGACGGCGAGGTCGGTTCGTCGACCATGCCGCACAAGGTCAACCCGATCGACTTCGAAAACTCCGAAGGCAACCTGGGCCTGGCGAACGCCGTGCTGCGCCATCTGGCCGACAAGCTGCCGATCTCCCGCTGGCAGCGCGACCTGACGGACTCCACCGTTTTGCGCAACCTGGGCGTGGGCCTGGGTTATTGCCTGGTGGCGTGGGATGCGTGCATGCGCGGCCTGGGCAAGCTGGAGGTCAACACGGCCGCCATCGACGCCGATATCGATGCGTGCTGGGAAGTGCTGGCCGAGCCCGTGCAGACCGTCATGCGCCGCTATGGCCTGCCGCAACCGTACGAACAACTCAAAGCCTTGACGCGCGGCAAGGGCATAACCGAGGAAGCTCTGCGAGAATTCATCCAGGGCCTGGCGCTGCCGGATGAGCCTAAGGCCCGCTTGCTGGCGATGACCCCGCGTTCGTACATCGGACTGGCTGCAGAGCTGGCCCGGGCGGTATAGTCGCCATGCCGCGCGCGCAATGCGCGCGGCATTGTTGTTGTCCTTACGGGAGATTGCAATGAAGAAGTTGTCCACGCTTGTCGCGTTGGCCTGTATGACGGTGGGGCCGCTGTTGGCGACCACCGCCTCGGCGCAGTTCGCCAAGCCGGAAGATGCCGTCAAGTACCGCCAGTCGGCATTGACGCTGATGGCTTCACACTTCGGCCGCATGACGCCGGTGGTCAAGGGGCAGGCGCCGTACGACGCCGCGCAGATCAAGGCCAACGTCGAAGTGCTGAAGACGCTGTCCGGCCTGCCGTGGGCAGCTTTTGGTCCCGGAACGGAAGGCGGCGACGCCCGCCCCGAAATCTGGAGCGACGCGGCCGGCTTCAAGCAGAAGCAGCAAGCATTCCAGGACAATATCGTGAAGCTGTCGGCCGCGGCCGACGCAGGCGATCTGGATAAGCTGCGCGCCGCCTTCGGTGACGTGGGTGCAAGCTGCAAGGCTTGCCACGATTCCTACCGCAAGAAGAAGTAAGGCCCGGGGCGTCTCTGGATGCCCGCGGTGCTGAAGGAAAAAGCCCCTCGGATTACGAGGGGCTTTTTTTGTGGGCCTGCGGCGAGATCAAGAGAAGGACATGTCGGCGGCCACTTCCAGCGACTGGATCCACAGCACGAGGGCCGTGACGCAGGCGCCCAGCAGCAGCGCACGCAGCCAGACGGCAAGGCCGTCCTGGGCGGGCGGCGTGCCCGCCGGCAGGTCCTTGGCATCGACGTTTCCGGTGACGATGGCGCGGACCAGGCGCTTGCGGCGCACCACGGCATACCACGCGACGGCCAGCAGGTGCAGGGCGATCACGCCGATGATGACCCACTCGTTGAGCTTGTGCCATGACGTCATGAGGGCGGCCGTGGCTTCGCTTACATGACCGAATAGCGGCCCTTGCGTCATGATGTCGTCAGTGGTGAACAGGCCGCTTGTAGCCTGGAAACCGATGACCAGCAGCAGCGCCAGCACCGACAGCGCGCCCAGCGGGTTATGGCCGGCGGGAGCGGCGGCGCCCTTCAGGTAGCGGGCCACGGCGCCGGGGCCACGCACGAACTGGCTGAAGCGGGCGTAGCGCGGCCCGATGATGCCCCAAAGCACTCGGAAGATGATCAGGCCCAGCGCCGTACAGCCGAAGCGCACGTGCCAGTCCATGTACAGACCGCCCAGCTTCACGCTGACGAACGCGCCCACGATGCAGACGACGAGCGCCCAGTGAAAGAGGCGGGTGGGAAGATCCCAGATGCGGATCGCTTGCCGATTGTTCTGCATGGTTGAGCTGCCTGGACGGATTGCTTGCGAATTTATCATGCGCAAAAAGCAATCGCCGCGCATGACGCGCGGCGATTTGGGCCTGGATATCAGTGCGTGGTGCGACGCACGGGCTCGATGCGATGCACGTGCTCGTGGCGGAAGCGGATGCGCTGGCCGGGCACTTTCTGCGTGGAAGAGCCGCACGGCACGACTTCAGTCGTGTAGGTCGTCGTGCCGTCGATCGGCGCGTTGAAGATGACCGTCGCGCGGATGGCGGGGCCGTTGGTGGGCTGCAGGTAGACGATGTCGCCGATATGGATGGGCGTGTTGTCCAGCGTCGTGTGAGCGGGGCGTCGGATCAGGTCCGAGGTAGTGAAACGAGTATTCATGGTGTTTGTTCTCTTAGGTTCTAGTTATTAGAAAGCTGCGGGTATTCATGCCGAGCAAGATGTGGACGTAACTAAAGCGCCTCGCATCGTGGTCGTCTGCCATGTCCAGCCGGGTTGATTCGGACAGGCATGCATGACACTACCGCATAAGTGTTGCCGTCCCTTTGCGCATTCTCATATTTTTGCGTGCGCGGGTAACGGTTCAATGCCGCTGTTTGATGCCATCCGTCAGTCAGGACGGCATCGATTCGGGCCAGGTGGCGTGCATGTTCGGTGCATGCGCTCTTTAGGCCTGAGGGGCCGCGCAGAGAGTGGGTTGGACTCTGGCGGTTGCTGTGCGGCTGTCGTCGTTGGGTCGACGTGCGCCGCAGCGTAAAATTTTGGTGCTTCTGGCCAAGCCGGACTGGCGGTTTGGCGAAGGTGCTATGGGCGGCTTCGAGGCTGCTTGCGTCGGATCCCGCCAATCAGGTTCAGTGCCTGGGCGTTGATCGATTCAGCACGCTGGCCGCAATGGCCATCGCTGCATTCGGAACTGCTTTGATTGTGGAAGTTGCGCCGATATTGCGCGACTTTCGGGGCGGAGCCGGGATTTGCGTTTTGGCGTTGTGGGTTTTCGCAAATCAGATCGGAATCCGTGCGGCTTGATCAGCGGTCAATGACGTTGGGTCATTAGCGTTTGGCCATATCAGCGCTGGATGAAGCCGGGTACTGCGTAATTACTGGGTAATGCTTGGAGTCGAAAGCTTGGAATCCAAACTCAACTCCTGCTTGAAGTTCGTCCTGCTCTGCAGAAAGACCTCAACCATCGATATTATCGCAGACCGATGGGTTTTGCAAGCTTTTTTGGATGAGTAGGCGTAGGCGTAGCCGTGGCCGTCAGTGCGCGGCGGGGCGGGCCTGGCGCTGGGCTTCGATAATGAGGCCCTCCAGGCGTGGGGACATCCGCAGCGCCACTTGCGCGCCCATCGTGCCGTCCGGCTGGCGCTCGGTTTCCAGCGCCAGGCCGATGCGTTCGTCGTTGAACGCTTCCGGGGCAGCCTCGATTTCAACATAGCGTTGCAGCAGCGCATCGACGGCTTTTTGGGCATCCGCCAGCGCCTCATCCGACAACTGGCCCTGTCCCAGGTATTGGTTCACGACGCGCGCCAGATCGTCCATGAAGAACAGGAGGGCGGCCGCGCCGCGGCAATCGGGCTGGGTGAACCCCCAGGAGGCGGAAGTAGCGTTTTGAGTCATTGTCAGGGCAAAGCCAGTGTTACGGGTGGCCGATAGCGTGGCCGGATGGCGCATTTTAAGGGATCGGGGCAGGAGGCGCCTGGGGGCGCATGGTGCATACTTCCACCCCTCATGATTCGACTCGCCCGACCTTCCGACCTGGCCTGCCTGGCCGATATCGAGCGCTCCGCCGCGGCGCGATTCCGCGGGACGGCCGTGGCCTGGGCCGCCGACGGCGATCCGGTGCCCCTGGACGAACTGGCCGTGGCGCAGGCGGCATGCCTTCTATGGGTCGCGCAGCCTGACGCCGAGGTGCGTGGATTTGCACTGGCAGAGCCGATGGGGGGCGATTTGTTTCTAACCGAGATGTCGGTGGCGCTGCCCTGGCAGGGGCAGGGCATTGGCCGCGCCCTGTTGCGGGCGGTGCTGGCGCACGCACGGGCCGCGGGCAGATACGGGGCAGTGCTGCTGACGACCGATCGCGACCTGCCCTGGAATGCCCCGTTCTACCGGCGGCTGGGCTTCGTTGAACTTACGCCGCCGTTTCCCCCGCTCCTGCAAGCGCGGCTGCAGGCGGAGTCGGACGCGGGCTTTGACGCCGCGCGGCGGTGCGCGATGACGTATCGGCTGCCGCATGCATGACGGCCGCAACGCGAGCGCGCCCCGCGCGCCCTGTGTCAACTCGCTTCGATCGCAACAAATTCCGCCCACGGGTAGTGGCCGGACGAGGCTTCGGGATAATCTGCCCACGTGCGCCGGCGGCCGCCCCGCCGGGCGCTTGAATCCGGGGCCTTCAATCCCGAAACATCAATCCCTGATAGCAAGGAGGACACGCATGTCACCATGGCGAGCCTGCCTGATGGGCCTGGCGATGGCTTCGATGCTGATCACGACGGCCTGCGTGAATAAAGAGCCCCAGGAGCGCGCGGCGTTCATCCAGCTGCTGCAAGCCCGGGTAAGCAGCGACACGCTGTTGCCGATCGGCGCACTCGGCAAGTCCGAGAAAGAAGCGATCGGCGATTACGCCGACGCGTACGACGTGATTACCGGCTTCCAGAAAGAGATGGCCGAGGCCGCCGCGCCGTTGCGCGAGGTGCTGGCGGTGGAAACGATTCGTTCGGTGGGCGAAATCGTTGACCGCAAAGCCGCATTCGAGACGGCCCGCAAGACCCTGGCGGAAAGCGCCAGCAAGCTCCACGATGCGCGTGCCAAGGCGGATCGGGCGCGGGCCGAGATGGCTTTGCCGCCCGACTTGGCGCCGGTCTATGGTGGCGTCTATGACGAAGCCGTGACGGCGCCCGCCGCGGAATTGATGCAGGCGGCAACCCGCATGGACTCCGTGGCGCGCGATGCCGTGGGCGTGGCGGATTTCGTGGCCGCCAACGCCGCGGATATCCAATTGGTGGACGGCCAGGCGCGCGTGGCGACGCTTACGTTGCAACAGCAGCTGAACCTGCGCCTGCAGGGGCTGAATGCGCAGTCGGAAGGCCTGGCGCAAGCGCGCCAGACCGTGCTGCTGGCCGTGGGGCTCGGGGCCTGAACCCGCCGGGAAGCGGGCGCTTTGTACAATGCGGGTCTCGCGGCGTTAGCCGTGCCTGGAACGGAATATGAGCGAATCATCCAGCTTGCACCACAGAACCTTTCTGCTCCTGCTCGTGGTGGTCACCATCGCGTTCGGCTGGCTACTGTGGCCTTTCTACGGCGCGGTCTTTTGGGGCGCCATTCTTGCCATCATCTTCGCGCCCTTGCAGCGCCGGCTGGTTGCGCGTATCGGCGGGCGGCGCAATCTTGGCGCGCTGATCACGTTGCTGCTGGTCCTGCTGCTCGTCATCCTTCCGCTCGTCGCCATCAGCGGGTCGCTGGTGAACGAAGGCGCGAACCTGTATCAGAGCATCAAATCGGGCGAGCTGAACTTTGGCGCGTACTTCCAGCAGGCGATGGCCGCATTGCCGCCGTCGGTGCATGACCTGCTTGCGCGCTTCGACCTGGCCGACATTCCCAGCCTGCAACAGAAGCTTAGCGCGGGCGCAATGCAGGCCAGCCAGTTCCTGGCGACCCAGGCGCTGAACATCGGGCAGGACACGTTCCAGTTCGTGATCAGCTTCGGCATCATGCTCTACCTGCTGTTCTTCCTGTTGCGAGACGGGCCGCAACTGACGGCGCGCCTGAAGCGCGCCATGCCGCTCAGCAACGCGCATAAGCAGCACCTGTTTCGCAAGTTCACCACCGTCGTGCGTGCCACCGTCAAGGGCAACATCGCGGTGGCGGCGGCCCAGGGCGCGCTGGGCGGGATCATTTTTTCGATCCTTTCGATCCAGGGCGCGCTGCTATGGGGCGTGATCATGGGCTTCCTGTCGCTGCTGCCCGCGATTGGCGCGGGGCTGATCTGGGCGCCGGTCGCGATCTACTTCCTCTTGACGGGCGCCGTGGTCAAGGGCGCGGTGCTGATCGGGTTCGGGGTGCTGGTCATCGGCATGGTCGACAACGTGCTGCGTCCCATCCTGGTGGGCAAAGACACCAAGATGCCGGACTACGTGGTGCTGATCTCCACCCTGGGCGGCATGGCTTTGTTCGGTCTGAATGGCTTTGTGATCGGCCCGCTGATCGCCGCACTGTTCATGGCTTGCTGGGACCTTTTTTCTCCCGCATCCGAAGAACTGTTGGGCAAGAGGCCGGAAGAGCCGCCCGCCGCGGAATAAGGCGTGCAGGTTCGCGTGCGGGGCTCGGCCAGCCATCCGCACGCGCCGCGCCGGGTGTAAGGTGTAGCAGCGCCGGAATTTCAGGCCGGCCTTTCGTGTTGCCCCGCCAACCAGGAGCGTGTTGCATATGGAATGGAAACTGCATCGATCGGGCTGGATCGAAGAACGTAATTTCGATATCGAGTTCGCCGAAACCCCCGAAGGCTTTCACGTCCGGGTCCGCATCTTCGGATTTCCGGTGCTGGAAGATACCAAGCATGTATTTCCCAACGAGGCGTTGGCGGAGAAGGGCGCGCTGACGCTGCTGAAGAGCCAGTTCTCGGGCACCCCCGACTTGGAAGCGCGGTAGCTCAACGCAGCCGCAGCAGGTTGTCGCCGATCATCAAGTCGCGTTCAGGCCGGGGGCGGGTGCGCACCAGGCCTTGCTCCAACGCCTGCCGGATATCCACGACACCCGTCACGTCTGCCATCGGCTGCTCGAAACTCTCCGCTTGCAGCCGGCCCAACGGCTGCCATGCCTGGCCCTTCGCGGCGTAGGCGATCAACCGTTCGCCCGCGCCGGACCCTCCGCCTTGCGGCGCGAGATATAAGACAATCTCGTCCTGGCCGTCACCGGTCAGATCGGCGAAGATCAACCGGCATGGCAGGCTGGCCGCTTCGCCCGGCATGGCGGGGGCGGCCGGTGTCGCGCACGTCCGGGCCTGGGCCGGTGACGTCTCGCGCATCGCGTTCCACCATGCTTCGGGGACCGCGCGTCCGGGCGGCAGGGTGGCGAAAGCCGGCACGGCGACAGGCGGGGGCTCGGCCGCTGATGCCTGGCCTGCCGCCGGTGTGGCATCGCTCCAGCCGAAATAGCTTCCCTTCAGGGCCTCGGCGGCCGCAAGGGCGATGCGCGGATCCCGCGCATTGGCTGCGCCGTCTGCCAGCTGTTGCAAGGCGCTGCGACCCCAGCGGCCATATTCGCGACCCATGGCGTAAAAGCTGAATGTCTCCGGATCGAGACGTCCGTCCACGATGCGCCGCAATTGGCTTTCCGCGGTCAGGCGCAGCGGGTTGGCGATCGGCGTATTGACCGCCAAAAGCAACCCCAGGGTGGCAACGGCCACGATCAGGTTGGTGACGCCCAGCGCGGGGTGGTCGCGTTGAGGGCGCAGTGCGGCCCAGGCGTAGCCCGCGCCATACAGCACCAGCACCGTGCCGCCGATGACTCCCCAGACCCGCAGCACCGTCCAGCCATATTGCTCCACGCGCACAACGGCGCCATATAAGGCTACGGCGGCCAGCGGCAGCAGGCACGCCATCGTCGCGCGCAGCAGCGTCCGCAGGCGCGGACCGAAGGGGGCGGGCTCGTGGCCGTCTTGCCAGGCGGCATTGATGAACTTGATCCACACCAGGCAGAACGCGATCAGCGCGCCCGCCGACAGCTGGACGGCCTGCAGGCCCAATGCCATCCGGGCGGCCAGCGCCAACGTGAAGGCCAGGCCCACCAGCGTGATTAGCGGCAGCAGCCACGCATTGAGCGTCAACCAGGAGCGTTGCAGCGTATCGGTCAATTGCGGCCGGCGCCTCACGCCCACCAGGCAGGCGGCCAGGACCATCGGCCAGACGGCAAGCCGGAAGGGGGTGGCGTCGACAGCCGCGCGAATCCCCTTGATGCCGATCATGGCGAACATGGCGCCGGCCGCGGTCAGCAGCAGGCACACCGCCGAACCCAGGCACACGGCTAGCGTCAGGTGGACGGCATTGCGCCACGCGGCGCGGAATACGTCGGGGTAGCCCCATTGGGGCTTGCCGGCATCCAGCGCCTGGATCAGCGGCAGCAGGATGAAGCCCGCGACGCCTGTCAACAGTAACGCCAACGCCAGATCATTGCCTTGTGGCCATCCGCCCGCTTCATGGGGAAGGGCGCCGTGCGCGGACGTCAGGCCGTATGCCGTCAGCGCGGGCAGGATCAGGCCGTATGCCGCCAGCGCCGCCAGCCAGCGGCGGCCGCTGCGCATCCCGGCCAGCATGGCCCCGGCCAGTGGCGCCAGCGCCACCCACTGCAGCCAGAAGGCCAGGGCGAACGGATGCCCCCAGGGCCAGGCGCGGGCCGTCATCAACGCGTGAAGGGTCAGGCCGGATACGGCGGCGAGGGCACCGTAAATCAGCACGGTCTTGTCGGACGCGTCCAGCTGGCTGGACGCGGGGAATTTGGGGGACGGTTTACGCATGGCGGCGATAGTAGCAATCTGTCGCGAATGGGAATGACGAGGCGTATCCATCTGTCAGGAAATCATCGCTAGGCCAAAATTTTCGGAGTAAATTGGGGACGCGGAACAAGTCGCCTGAAGGCGCGCAGCGCCATGGAAGACCTATGGGAGGGGCCCATGAGACCAAGGGGGGAGGCGGTGGCTGAAGCCGAAAGCCCGGCTGGCGCAAAGGCTCGCCCGCAGCGCCTGTATTCCATGCGGACCGGCTTGCTTGCTCTCGTCTTCACGTGTATTTCGCCCGCGCTGATCGTGGCATCGGTGGCGGTGTATGAAAGCTACGTCATCGAGAGAGAGCGCATCTTCCGCGATACGATTTTTCTGGCCCGGAATCTGACCGCCATCCTTGACCGCGAGTTGACCGGCGTTGCCGCGGGCGTGCAGATGCTGGCGTCTTCTCCCGACCTGCTGACCGGCGACCTTCCGAGTTTTCATCAGCGTGCGCGGGAATCGGTGCGATTCCAGATCGTGGATAGTTATGTGCTGACCGACCGCGACGGCAGGCAGATCATCAACACGCTGGTGCCGTATGGCACCCCATTGCCGCTAAGCGGCGCGGCGCAGGACTTGGGCCGGGTGTTCGAGACGCGCTCGCCGGTGTTAAGCCGTTTGTTCACCGGCGGCGTCAGCCAAAAGCCCACGATCGCGCTGGGTGTACCGGTGGTGCGCGGCGATGCCGTCGTCTATAGCCTTAGCGTGGGCCTGTCGCCCAATCGCATCGGCAACGCATTGGGCCGTCGGGCGCTTCCGGAGGGTTGGGTGGCGGCGGTGCTGGACAGCTCGGGGACCATCGTCGCCCGCACGCGCGATGCCGCGAAATTCGTCGGGCAGAAGGCGGTTCCCACGCTGATGCAAGCGGTAATGCAGGAAAGCGAAGGCGCGCTCGAAACGACGACCAAGGAAGGCACGCCCGTCTACACGGCGTTCAGCCGATCGTCGTTGTCGGGCTGGACCGTTGCGGCCGGCGCGCCCATGGCGTTGCTGACGACGGACTTGTACCGTTCCATCGCCTGGCTTGTGCTGGGCACGTTGTTCGCGTTCGGCCTGGGGCTGTGGCTGGCCTTGCGTCTGGCCAGCCGCCTGACCTCGGCGGTGCAGGGGCTGGTCGGGCCGGCGCTGGCATTGGGCGAGGGCCGCACCGTCGAGTTGCCGACCACCCGCGTGAAAGAGGCGCAAGAGGTGGGCACGGCGCTGTTGCAGGCCTCGCGGATGCTGGCGCATGCGCAGCATCTTGCCCACTACGACCCGTTGACGGGGCTATGCAACCGAGTGCTGTTTGGCGAGCTGGTCTTGCGTGAGTTGGCCGTGGCCCAGCGCAGCGGAGAATCCTTCGCCATCCTGGCGATCGACCTGGACGGTTTTAAAGCCGTCAACGACCTGCATGGCCACGCCGCCGGCGACACCGTGTTGAAGGAAGCCGCGGACCGCATGGCGCGCGCGATCCGGGTGTCCGATGTGGCGGCCCGCCTGGGCGGCGACGAATTCGCGGTGCTGCTGATGGGCGTGGGCAAGGACAATGCCCTGATCGTGGCTGAGGCGCTGGTCGAAAGCCTGTCCTTGCCCTATCCGGGGATCCGTGTCTCGGTGTCGGCCAGCGTGGGCATCGCGGTCTATCCGCAGTCGGGCATTACGATGCTGCAAATGCTTGAGCGGGCCGATGTTGCGCTGTACAAGGCCAAGGGGCAAGGAAAACGGCGGGTCGTATCCGATCTGTGAGCCGCGTGCGGGGCAAGGGCCCGCAAGCCCCGTCAAGCCGGTGGAGGCGCCTGCTGCGGCGCCAGGGCCGTCAGCACTTCTCCTGATTTCAGGCGATACCGCTTATCGCCCAGGGCGATGACGCGTTCCCCTTCCGATGTCCTGAGAATGTAGCGCGTGGTCTGGGGCGGCGGGTTCATGGTTCCCGGATCATCCGCTTGCAAGAAAACTTCAATCCGATAGAGCCTGCCTGACTCCGTGCTGGCGAGCACATCGCTCAATCTACGTATGGAAATGGCCATGCGGATGCTACTCCCTCTTGTTCATTGTTTAAGTGGGTATATGTCGCTTGTTGGCACGGACCTCCCCGTGCCGGCCTATCACTACGTTAACGCCTGGTATTCGCTACACTTGCCCGCCTGACGCCGCGCCTGGCCCGCAGGCAAGCGGCGTGCAGCAAAGAGCAAGCGGAACGGTAATGCAAATTTCCCCTGGCCGGAATACGGCCACTATCCTCGGTTTGCTGGCGATCCTGCTGTGGGGCACGGTGGTCGGCCTGATTCGCAGCGTCAGCGAGAGCTTTGGCGCCATCGGCGGCGCCGCGCTCATTTATACGGTCGGTTCGGCGTTTCTGGTGTGCCTGCTGGGTTTCCCAAAACTGCGCACGTTCCCCCGGCGTTATCTGGTCGTGGGCAGCCTGCTGTTCGTCGCCTACGAGATCTGCCTGTCGCTGTCTTTGGGTTTTGCGCTGGACCGCGGGCAGGCCATCGAGCTTGGCATCGTCAACTATCTTTGGCCCTGCCTGACGGTGGTGTTGGCGATCGTCATCAATGGCCAGCGCGCCAACGCATGGGTCGTGCCGGGGATACTGCTGTCGGTGTGCGGCATCGTCTGGGTCGTGGGTGGAACGGGCGGACTGTCGTGGGAACGCACCTTGGATAATGTGTCGAGCAACCCCCTGAGTTATGGCTTGGCATTCAGTGGCGCCATTATCTGGGCCGTCTATTGCAACGTGACAAAGCGGTTCGCCGACGGCAAGAATGGCGTCGCGCTGTTTTTCATGCTGACGGCGGTGGTGTTGTGGATCAAGTATGGCTTCAGCGCCGAGCCGGCGCTGGCATTTGCCGGATCCGCCACGATCGAACTATGCGTGACCGGCGGCGCGATGGCGGCCGGCTATGCATTGTGGAACGTGGGAATACTGAAAGGCAATCTGACCTTGCTGGCCACGGCGTCCTACTTCACACCGGTGCTTTCCACCTTCTTCGCAGCCGTGTGGCTGTCGACCCGCCTTACCGCGCCGTTCTGGCAGGGAGTGGCGATGGTCACCGCCGGCTCGTTGCTGTGCTGGGCGGCAACACGAGGCAAACCCGCCCGGGGCGGATAGCCCTGGCGGGTGGCCAAGAAAGCGGTAGCGTCAGTCGATCAGCATGGTCTGTGCTACGGCGTAGCCCAGCGGGATCAACAAGAGCGAAGCAAAGGTTGAACTGACAATCGCCGCCGAAATCTTCAGCCAGGGCTCGGGCCCTGCACTTTGGATCGTTTGAATCACCAACGCGACGATACCCATAACCATCAAACAGCTGATAACCACTGCTACGTAAGTCATGTTGTCTCCGTCCTCGCCTGATTAAAGGGATGCGGCACCGCTTGTGCGGTCTATATTTTTTTACTGATTGTGCGCCTGTATTGGCGGCATGGACCCTAGGGTTTTCCTGGCGGAAACCGAGCAATGTGGCGTTTTTGCCGCGCAGTGTGCAGCATGGAATCATGTGCGTCCGCAGCATTTCGAACAGCGTTCGGCGCGCTGCCGGCAACCGGCGGCTTTGCGCTACGATGGGGGCATTCCGTTACTGAAAAGGCTGCCAGATGTCGCAAAGATTGCGTCCCGGCACGCGTGCCACGCTACAGGTCAGGCAACTGATGCCCGGCGAGTTCGCGTGGATCATCACTTTGCTTGATCCCGAATCCGGCAATGTGCATAGCACCAATTATTCTGAACGACGCTATGGAAGCCAGGACGAAGCTTCCGCCGCCGGCAAGGCGGCCGTGATGGCATTTCTGGGCAGCGATGGCAGTAATGGCCTCGATATGCCAAAGGACGACAAGGCCAGGCCTTGATGCCGTCGTGCTGAACACCGCAAGAAAGCCCTCGTATGAGGGCTTTTTTTCGTCGGGCGGCAGGCGCGCCCGGCACGGGAACGCCAATTGCTGTCAGGCGGGCGGCGATTAGCGCCGGAGGAGCCAACCATGACCCAATTCCCGCATCGCGAGCCCGGCTTGCCTGACGACCTGCCGCCGGATGATCCCTCGCTACCCGGCAACCTTCCGCCCGACGATCCGTTGCCGGATCCGAACCAGCCGCCCGACGACCCGCCGATCCACGATCCGACGCCGCCCGCGCCCGATCCGCGTTTGCCCGGCGCCATCGACCTGGCTTGAGCGGCCTTGCCGCTCTGCAATGACAACCATGAGGAGTCCGATATGCGTTCCATCCTGCTGTGGCTGCTAGGCGTGCCCATTCCCATCATCATCCTGCTAGCGCTTTTCTGGCATTGACGGGGCTGCGGTTTCCCGCAACGGAAACGGTCCGGGTATGACCTGCGGCCGCCGAGACAAGACAATCAACAAGGAATCAACATGGAAAACGCATCTTCATTGAGCCAACCCTACGGCGGGGCCGCGCTTGCCCAGGAGTCCGCCGTCTCGGCGGTGTCCTGGGCCGCCGTGTTCGCAGGCGCCGTGATCGCCGCCGCGCTCTCGCTGGCGCTGTTCGCCGGCGGTACCGGCTTGGGGTTCCTGTCGGTATCGCCGTGGGGCGACGAGGGAATGTCGGCGCCGGCGGTGGGCATCGGCATCATCGGATGGATGCTGTTCACGCAGATCGTGTCCTACGGTATCGGCGGCTATGTCGCCGGACGCCTGCGCACGAAATGGGTGGACGTGCATTCGGACGAGATCTATTTCAGAGACACGGCGCACGGCTTTTTGGTGTGGGCGCTAAGTGCGGTGGTCAGCGCCGCGCTGCTGGGTTCGGCAATCGCCACGGTGGTGTCCGGCGCGGCCAAGACGGGCGCGACGGTGGCGGCCGGAGCGGGCGCGGCGGCCACGGCCACGGCTGCGGCCGGCGCAAGCGGCGGCGGCATGGGCCAGGCGACCGAGTACTTTACCGACACGCTGTTGCGTTCGGACCGCCCCGAGGCCAGCGGCGACCGCAATGCCGCGCGAGCGGAAGTGGGCCGCATCGTGGCCATGAGCCTGGGCCGTGGCGACATGACGCCCGAAGACCGCGACTATGTCGTGAAGGTGGTGGCCGCCCAAACCGGCACGGAGCCGGCCGTCGCCCAGCGCCGCGTCGAACAAGCGATCGCCAATGCCAAGAAATCGGCGGAAGACGCCAAGCAGAAGGCCAAGGAAGCCGCCGACAAGGCTCGCAAGGCCGCGGCCGCCTTCGCGCTGTGGGGCTTCGCGTCGATGCTGATCGGCGCCTTTATCGCCAGCCTGTCGGCGACCTGGGGCGGCAAGCGCCGCGACACGTTGCGCCGGGTGTAGTTGGGTTGGTGCGGTTCCGTCGGGTGCAGGTGAACGCCTGCTCTTGCTGCACTCGATCCCCGCAATGCAAAAGGCCCTCACCGAAGTGAGGGCCTTTCTGAATTCTTGGTGGCGCATCCCTGATTCGAACAGGGGACCTGCGGATTATGATTCCGTCGCTCTAACCGGCTGAGCTAATGCGCCATTCCTTTTCTTGCTTTTTGCCTTGCTGCTTGTCTTGCTTTCCCGTTTTTCAGTGCTTGTTTAGTAGCGCTGAGCAACGAAGAACGAAATTCTAGCACGAAACTTTTTTGCCATGCAAGCGGGGGGGCGGGCAAAAAATTGAACGGTAGGTCAGGCGTCCCGCGCCAGTCGGATGCCGGAGAATTGCCAGCGGGCTTCGGGCGGGAAGAAATTGCGGTAGCTGGCGCGAACATGGTCGCGCGGCGTGGCGCAAGAGCCGCCGCGCAGCACGTACTGGTTGCACATGAACTTGCCGTTGTATTCGCCGACGGCGCCGGCGTCGGGCTTGAAGCCGGGATAGGCGTCGTAGGCGCTTGCGGTCCATTCCCAGGCGTCGCCAAAGAGCTGCACGGGGCCGCCCGAACCGTTGCGGGCGGGGGCGGGGCGCGGGTCCAGGTGACCGTTCTCCAGCATGTTGGCGCGGCCGGGGAAGACCGGGTCGGCCAACTGGCGGGCGGCATGTTCCCATTCCGCTTCGCGCGGCAAGCGCACCCGGGCCCAGCGCGCGTACGCATCGGCCTCGAAGTAGCTGACATGGGTGACGGGCGCCTGCAATTCCAGTTCCTGCATGCCGCGCAGCGTGAACACGCGCCAGTCGTCGCGCTGGCCTTCCCAGTACAGGGGCGCGCGCCAGCCTTCGGCGCAGACGCGATCCCACCCGGCCGACAGCCAGAGCTCGGGCCGCTTGTATCCGCCGTCCCGGATGAAGGCCAGGAATTCGTGCTGCGTGACCAGGCGGTCGGCCAGGTGGAACGGCGCCAGCAGCACCTCGTGGGCGGGCCCTTCGTTGTCGAAGCCGAACCCGCGGCCATCGTGGCCGATGCGGGTGATACCGCCGCCATAGCGCGTCCAGCCGGCCGGTGTCCCGGGGGGCAGGGCGGGAGAGCCGCCGACGACGTACGCAGGCTTCAGCGGGTTGGCCGAGAGCATGTGCTTGACGTCGGTCAGGATCAGTTCCTGATGCTGCTGCTCGTGGTTCAGTCCCAGTTCCAGCAAGGCGTCGAAGTCCGGGTCGTTGCCGCCCAGGCGCGAGATCAGATCGTGCATGGCGCTGTCCACGTGCTGGCGATAGTGCAGCACGTCGGCAAGCGAAGGGCGCGATAGCAGGCCGCGCTGCGGGCGCGGATGCTTGGCGCCGATCGCGTTGTAATAGGAGTTGAACAGCACCCGGTACTGCGGGTGGAACATCGTATAGGGCGGATGGAATTGCGTCAGCAGGAAGGTCTCGAAGAACCAGGTGGTGTGCGCAAGATGCCATTTGACCGGACTGCAATCGGGCATCGATTGCACCTGGCAATCTTCGGGGCTCAGCGGCGCCGCCAGCGCCGTGCTGGTGGTTCGCACGGCGTCATAGCGGTCGTGCTGGCCGGCCTGTCCGCTGGCATACGGTCCGGTGGCGGGGTGAGTCAGCAGGCAGGCAGGTTCCATGGCGATCCTCCAGTGGCGTTGATGGGCCGTCCGCGTCAGGCGCGGGCGCTGAATACCGAAAACCAGCCGCGTGAATCCGACCAGTGCGCAACGTCGCGATACCCCGCGCTTTGCAGCAGGTCGGAAAAGGCCTGGGGCGTGAACTTGTAGGAATTCTCGGTGTGGATGCGTTCGCCGGGACTGAAGTCGCGTTCGCCGCCAGGCCACGTCACGCGCAGCGCGCGTTGCGCTTCCAGGTGCATTTCGACGCGGGAACAGGTGGCGTTGAACAGCGCGACGTGCTGCCAGTCGTTCACATCGAAGTCGGCGTCCAGTACATCGTTGACATGGCGCAGCAGGTTCAGGTTGAAGGCCGCGGTCAGATGCAGCGCATCGTCATAAGCCGGTTCCAGGACCTGCCTGGGTTTGACGCGGTCCACGCCCACCAGCAGGCCGCCGCCATGGCATTGGGCGCGGATGCGCTGCAGCATCGCATGGGCATCGTCGGGATTGAGGTTACCGATGCTGGAGCCCGGGTAGAAGAACAGCCGCTCTTCGGCGGGGACTTCCGGGGGCACCGCCAGCGCTTGAGAAAAGTCCTGGCCGATCGCGGTCACGCGCAGGTCTGGATAGGACAACTGCAAGCGGCGCACGGCCGTCTGCAGGTAGTCGGCGGAGATATCGATCGGAACATAGTGCCTTGGACGCAGGCTGGCGAAGAGACGCTCGGCCTTGACGCAATCGCCCGCGCCCAGATCGATCATGGATTGCACCGGGCCGATATGCCGCGCAATGTCTTCGCCATGGCGTTGGAAGATCTCGGCTTCGCAACGCGTGGGGTAGTACTCGGGCAGTTGGGTAATGGCGGTGAAAAGCGACGAACCCAGCGCGTCGTACAGGAACTTGGGGTCGATATGGGCGGGATGGTCCAGCAGGCCGTCGCGCAACTCGGCCTGTTCGGCGCTGAGGGCCGGGGAGGGGCGCGCCTGATATTCCTGCGCGGTGTGAGCAAGCACTGCTGAAGGGGAAACCATGCGTTCTCTTCCTTTTTTGAGGCGATTGAAGCGCATTGCAAAGAGCTATTGTTGCGGTGGGGTGGGTTCCGCTGTCAAGCGCTAAGCCGCTGAATGCAATGGACTTTTACGAAATCGGGAGCGCCGCGTCCATTGAGGTGCGACGAATCCCCGGGTTCGTTCAGCAAGTTTCGGTCCGCTGAAATATCGAATTACGGCTGGTTGCGAAAGCTCGGGCAGCATCCGCGAATGATCGGCACAATGAACATATGGTCGACCGCGTGGCGCTGCATGGCGCAACCGCGTCAGGACACCGGCACGCCGGAAGGCCCAATACCTTCAAAAGGAGCGACTATGAATCGAAAGCACCAACGCGCCGAGATGGCTTTGCACCGCGATCGGGTCAACGACAGCTTCCATGAGCTGCTTGCCGGCACGGAAGACCTCCTGCGTTCGACGGCTTCCTATACCGGCTCCGAAATCGAATCCGCCCGCGCCCGCCTGAAGCAGCAATTGGCGGATGCCCGCGATCATGCGGGTGACTGGGAGGGCGCTGCGCGTGAACGAGCCCGTCGCGCCACGGCCTATGCCGACGAATACGTGCACGAAAACGCCTGGAAGTCCGTTGGCGTGGCCGCATTGGTCGGTGCGCTGCTGGGCTGCCTGGTGGCGGGCGGCAGGCGCTAAGCCGTTTTGCCATGAAGCCGCCAGAACCGCTTCCGGCGCCCGCCCCGGGCGCTAGCGGATCGGGGCCAGGGCGGGCTTCATGGTTGCCCTGCGTCCGCCGCTGGGCGCAGGCGCTGCTGCTGGCTTGCGCCACGGCGATGGTCGCGGCATGCGCCAGCGTGCCCGATGCGCAAGAACGCAAGGCGCGCGAAGCGCAAGCAGGCCTTTCCGCCGACGCGGCCCGTGACAGTTATCGCCGCGGTCAAGGCATCGCGGCAGATCCTCAAACTCCCAAGGACGATTTCCTGGCGCGCCATCTGGCCGTCGAACAGGCCGTCAGCGGCGCGCCGCTGGTGGCGGGCAATCGTGTCCGCTTGTTGGCCGACGGCCCCAGCACCTACCAGGCCATGTTGCAGACTATCGGGAAGGCTCGCCGCTACGTGCACATGGAAACCTATATTTTCGACGATGATGCCGAAGGCGCGCGGTTCGCCGACGCCCTGATCGCGGCGCGCAACCGAGGGGCCGACGTGGCGTTGATGGTGGACGCCGTGGGCACGATCAAGACCCCCGATGCGCTGTTCCAGCGGCTGCGCGATGCGGGTGTGCAGGTGGCGGTGTTCAATCCCGTCAATCCGGCCAATGCTCGCGCCGGATGGTCGCCGAACCAGCGCAATCACCGCAAGGTCTTGGTGGTGGACGGCAAGGTGGGCTATCTGGGCGGCATCAACGTCAGCAGCGTGTACGAGTCATCGCCGGGGTCTGGGTCCGGGTCTGGGTCAGGCTCTATGTCAGGTTCGGGCCCTGCGAAGGAAAAAAATACCGGGAACGCCGACGGCGACACGGCGGGCGACGCGAAGGCGGCCCCATGGCGCGATACGCACCTGCGCATCGAAGGCCCGGCGGTGGCACAGTTGGAACAGATCATCCAGGCGGCCTGGGCGTCGCAGGCCGACGAGCCGCTGGCCGGCGGCGGCGAGCATGTCGCGCCGCCGGCTGGCGAGACCCGCGTGCGCATCCTGGCCAACCAGCCCGACCGCAGCGACGGCTATACGGTTTACCTGACGCTGATGTCCGCGTTTGAAAGCGCGCAGAAATCCATCCACATCACGATGGCGTATTTCGTGCCCGATCCGGCATTCATCGACGTGCTTTGCGATGCCGCACGGCGCGGCGTGGACGTGGTGCTGGTGCTGCCGGGTTTTAGCGATTCGTCCCTGGTGTTCAATGCGGGGCGATCCCACTACACGGACTTGCTGCGCGCCGGCGTGAAGCTCTACGAACGGCGCGACGCATTGCTGCATGCCAAGACGGCGGTTGTCGACGGCGTATGGTCCACCGTGGGTTCCAGCAATATGGACTGGCGTAGTTTCGCGCTGAACTATGAAATCAACGCCGTGGTGCTGGGACCGGAATTCGCCGCGGAAATGGAAGCCCTGTTCCAGCGTGATGTGGCCGATTCGGTTCAGATCACGCCGGAAGATTGGAGCAACCGAGGCGTCGACGACCGCTTCATGGAGTCCTTCTCGCGGATGTTCGAACGCTGGTTGTAGCGTCCGAGCTTCCGCGCCGGTATTTGCGTGCGGCGGGACTAGACGTGTTGCTCGGCCAGCGCCGTCGTGATGTCGCGCGTGGGTTGGAATGATTGCGCCTGCGCCATGGCCCAGCCCACCCGGAATACCTGGTGGCGGAATTCGCCGCGCAGCAGTTCACCGGGCGCCAATTCGGGGAACAGCGCCGAGAGCAGCCGGATTTCGCTGGAAGAGATGCGGCGCGCGATATGGTGGGGGCGCAGCTGGTTGGGATGCGTGAGCCCCGCGGCGGCCAGCAGTTCGGCCAACGCGTGCAGCGTGTTGCTGTGGAAGTACGTCACGCGCTGCGCCTTGTCCGGCACGACCAGCGCACGTTGGCGCATGGGGTCTTGCGTTGTGACGCCGGTGGGGCATTTTCCCGTATGGCAGGCCTGTGCCTGGATGCAGCCGATGGCGAACATGAAGCCGCGCGCGGCGTTGCACCAGTCGGCGCCCATCGCCATGACGCGCGCCATGTCGAACGCGGTGATGATCTTGCCCGACGCACCCAGCTTGATGCGGTCACGCAGGTTCACGCCGATCAACGTGTTGTGCACCAGGCGCAGGGCTTCGCGCAACGGCGTGCCGACATGGTCGACGAATTCGACCGGCGCCGCGCCGGTGCCGCCTTCCGCGCCATCCACTACGATGAAGTCCGGCGTGATGCCGGTTTCCAGCATGGCCTTCACGATGGCGAACCACTCCCATGGGTGGCCCACGCAGAACTTGAAGCCCACCGGCTTGCCGCCGGAAAGTTCGCGCAATCGGGCCACGAACTTCATCAGTCCGATAGGCGTGTCGAAGGCAGAGTGGCTGGCCGGTGAATTGCAGTCCTGCCAGGCGGCCACGCCGCGCGCTTCCGCGATCTCGGGCGTGACCTTGCCTGCGGGCAGGATGCCGCCGTGCCCCGGCTTGGCGCCTTGGGACAGCTTGATTTCGATCATCTTCACCTGCGGCGTACAGGCGTTCTTGACGAAGGCTTCTTCAGAGAACGCGCCATGCTCATCGCGGCAGCCGAAGTAGCCCGAACCGATGTTCCACACCAGGCTGCCGCCCGGCTGGCGGTGATAGCGGCTGATGCCGCCTTCGCCCGTGTCGTGCGCGAAGTCGCCCTGGCGCGCGCCCTCGTTCAGGGCCAGGATGGCGTTGGCCGACAAGGCGCCAAAGCTCATGGCCGACACGTTGAACGCCGACATGGAATACGGTTGCTTGCAGTCCGGGCCGCCAACGGTGACGCGAAAGTCCGTGTCGTTGATGTGCGAGGGCGACATGGAATGGTTGATCCATTCGTAGCGGTCGCCGTAGACGTCTTCCTGCGTGCCGAAGGGGCGCTTGTCGATTTCGCGCTTGGCGCGCTGGTACACGATGGAGCGTTGCGCGCGCGAGAACGGCGCGGCCTGCGTGTCGTCTTCCAGGAAGTACTGGCGGATCTCGGGGCGAATGAACTCGAACAGGAAGCGCAGGTTGCCCAGGACGGGGTAATTGCGCCGGATGGCGTGGCGGGTCTGGATCAGGTCATAGACGCCCAGGGCGCCGAGCAGCGCAAGCGGGACGGCAGCCCATAGCCACCAGAGCGAGCTGGTAACCGCCAGGACAGCGGTAACCGCCGCGCCCGCCAGGGTCAAAATAAAGGCCGTATAGCGGCCGACAATCCAGCTCATAGTCCTCTCCGTGTCGCGGAATGCAGCAACCATACACCAGCTGAACCGCCAGAAAAAAAGAAAGCCCCCTAAATCGGGGGCCATTCCTGGAACACTGTTTTCCGGTAGTCGATGTCAGCAGCTGGAAGGGGGCGGCGTCTTTTCGACCGCCAGCCCGAAGGCCGGGCGCAGCCGGACACCCAGCGCGCTGCCTGCGAAGGCGGCCGGCAACCAGATCCACGCATGCAGGCTGCCCGACAGGATGCCGCTGAAGTAGGCGCCGATGTTGCAGCCGAAGGCCAGGCGGGCGCCATAGCCCAGCAGCAGACCGCCGATGACCGCGCCGGCCAGCGAACGCGCCGGCACTTTCCAGATGGGCGCGAACTTGCCGGCCACGCTGGCGGCGGCAAGCGCGCCCAGCATCAGGCCGATGTCCATGACCGTCGTGACGTCCTGGCGCAGCGGCGCGGCCAGCGCGGGCTGCTTGCTCCAGTAGGTCCAGGTGGCCACGTCGCCGGCGACCGAGTTCCAGGCCTTGGCGCCCCACAGCGCGAAGGCCGACGTGATGCCCCACGGGCGGCCGGCCAGCGCCAGCGTCGCGAAGTTCAATACCACCAGCGCCACGCCGCCCCAGATCAGCGGCCACGGACCTTGCAGCAGCGAGACGGGCCGCGCGGTGCGCGACGCAAACGAGATCACGTGGCCGTGGCGGCGCTTCTCAAGCGCGGTGGCGCCCCAGGCAATCAGCGCGAACACCGCCAGGTTGGCGATCAGCGCGGGTGCCAGGCCCCAGGTCTTGATCAGCGACGTCGGCGCCAGCGCCGGCAAGGTGGACCACCAGCCGAAATTGGCGGTGGCGACCACGGACCCGATGATGAAGAACAGCAGCGTGACCAGCATGCGGGTGTTGCCGCCGCCCACCGCGAACAACGTGCCCGACGCGCAGCCGCCGCCCAGCTGCATGCCGATGCCGAACAGGAAGGCGCCCAACACGACCGACACGCCCGGCGGCGATACCAGCCCCGCGACGGGTTGGCCGAAGAGCGAACCGGACGCCAGGAACGGGAAGAACAGCAGCACGCCAACGCCCAGCATGAGCATCTGCGCGCGCAGGCCCGCACCGCGGCGGTCGGACACGAAGACGCGCCAGGCTTGCGTGAAGCCGAACGAGGAGTGATAGAGCGTTACGCCCAGCAGCGCGCCGACCACCCACAAGGCGCCCTGGCGCCAGCTGACGGTCTGGTTCAAATACAGCGCGCCGGCCAGCAACAGCAGCAGCGCGATCCAGAGCGGCGCGCGGTTGATGCGGATGGGTGGCAGGGCCGAGGGCAGGGGCAGGGTCGAGGCGTTGGAGCTCATGGGGGGTGTCCCGGTGGGATCTGAATCGTCAATGCAAACGGGCGCATATGGGGCGCCCGTCGGAATGTTGGAAGTGTAAGGCCGGGCCTTAACGCCCTCAAACCATCAATTAGTGCTTCATTAATAACTATTGGTTATATAAAAGCAGCGAGCGGCTGCGCCACGCTGCGTTACGACTGCAGCCGCCACACGAGCGCGGCCAGCGTCAGCAGCAGTACCGGCAGCGTCAGAACAATACCTACTTTGAAGTAGTATCCCCACGTGATCCGCAAGCCTTTGCGCGCCAGCACATGCAGCCAGAGAAGCGTGGCCAGGCTGCCGATCGGCGTGATCTTGGGCCCCAGGTCGCTGCCGATGATGTTGGCGTAGATCATCGCGTCCTTGAGGGGGCCCGTGGCGCTGGTGTCCGCGATCGACAGCGCGCCGATCAGCACGGTCGGCAGGTTGTTCATGATGGACGACAGGAATGCCGTGATCAGGCCAGTGCCCATCGCGGCGCCCCACAAGCCGTATTCGGCGCAGCGGTCCAGCACCTGCGCCAGATGCGCCGTCAGGCCGGCGTTGCGCAAGCCATACACGACCAGGTACATGCCCAGCGAGAAGATCACGATGTGCCAGGGGGCCTCGCGCATGATCTTCCGCGTGCCCACGACATGCTGCCGTCCGGCGATCACCAGCAGGCCCACGGCGCCGGCGGCGGCGATCGCGCTGACTGGGATGCCCATGGGTTCCAGCACGAAGAAGCCGGTCAACAGCAGCGCCAGCACGATCCAGCCCGCGCGGAACGTGATCGGATCGCGGATGGCCGAGGCAGGCGCCGGCAGTTGGCTCACGTCGTAGCGGGGCGGGATGCTCTTGTGGAAGAACAGCAGCAGGACGGCCAGCGTGGACGCGACGGCCATCAGGTTGACCGGCAGCATCACGGACGCGTATTCACCGAAGCCGATGCCGAAGAAATCCGCCGATACGATGTTCACCAGATTCGACACGATCAGCGCGATGCTGCCCGTATCGGCAATGAACCCCGCGGCCATCACGAAGGCCAGCGAGGCGCCCGGGCCGAAGCCCAGCGCCAATAGCATTTCCATGACGATGGGCGTCAGGATCAGCGCGGCGCCGTCGTTGGCGAACAGCGCCGACACCGCGGCGCCCAGCAGCACGATCAGCACGAACAACAGGCGTCCGCGCCCGCCTCCCCAGCGGGCGACATGCAGCGCCGACCACTCAAAGAAGCCCGCCTCGTCCAGGATCAGGCTGGTGACGATAATGGCGATGAAGGTGGCGGTGGCGTTCCAGACGATGTGCCACACATCGGCGATGTCGGCCACGTGGACCACGCCCGTCGCAAGGGCCAGGCCCGCGCCGATCACGGCGCTCCAGCCGATCGACAGCCCCTTGGGCTGCCAGATCACGAGCGTGATGGTCAGGATGAAAATAGAGGCGGCAAGCAGCATGGAAAGCGGTCAGGAAAGGGGATGGGCGTTGATCCAGGCGACCAGCAGGCTGACCGTCAGTACCGACGCCACGGTGGATACAAGGATGGCGCGCGATGTCACGCGGGCGTCGCGGCCATACATCTTAGCCAGCATGAAAGGGCCCGTGCCGATCGGCAGCGCGCTCATCAGTACGGCGGTCCAGGCCCATAGCGGCGGCATGGAAAAAACGGTAAAGGCCAGCACCGCCGTGACGGCCGGCTGCAGCAGCAGCTTGCCCGTCACCAGGCGCAGCACGCCGGGGCCCGCGGTGGACGTTTCCGTCTGCGCCAGGAACAGCCCGATCGTGACCAGCGCACAGGGGCTGGCCGATGCGCCCAGCAGCGCGACGTAGCGGTCCACGCCTTCCGGCAGGGCCACGCCGGTCGACGCCCACGCCAGGCCCAGCATGGGCGCCGCCAGCAGGGGGTTGCGCAACAGTGCGCGGCCGACCTTGAGCAGGGTGGCCGCCACGTTGGGCGTTTGCTGGCGGTCGAATTCGATCATCGCGATGGCGACGCCGAACAGGACGCTGGCGGTCAGCAGGGTGGTGAAAGCGGCAGGCGCCAGGCTTTCTGCGCCGAACAGCGCCAGGCAGAGGGGGATGCCCATATACCCGGCATTGGCATAGGAGGCGGCCAGGCCCTCGATGCTTCGGTCGGTCAGCGTGCGCCGGCCGCCGCGTCCCGGCAGGAACGACACCAGGAAGGTGACCGCGATGCCGCCCGCGAACGCGCCGACGAAGCCCCAGTGCGCCATATGCGCCAGGTCCACCTGCGTCATGGCACGAAACAGCAAGGCGGGCAGGGACAGGTACACCACATAGCGGTTCAGCGCATCGGTCGCGCCCGGGCCCAGCAGATTGCGGCGGGCGGCCAGCCAGCCGGTCAGGATCAGCGCAAAGACTGGCAGGGCGGCGGTAACGACGGCATTCATGGGCGACGGTGCGGGCAGGCCAGGGGCGCGGGAAGGCGCCTATTCTACTTGCGGCGCCCGCGCGCTGCGGGTGACAAGCAGAATGCCGATGGCGGCCAGCGCCATGCCGAGCCAGGCCAGCATCGGGATGGACTCGCCCAGGGCGATCAAGGCGAAGATGGCCGTGCAGGGTGGCACCAGGAAGAACAGCGCCGACACCCGCGACGCTTCGCCATGCCGGATCATGGTCAGCAGCAGGGTGATGGCGACCAGCGAATTGCCCACCACCAGATAGGCCAACGCTGCCAGCAGCGGGCCCGTCCATTCGATGCGCATCGGTTCCAGCCAGAAAGCCAGCGGCGCCGACACGGCCAGCCCGACCGCGTACTGCACCAGATTGGATGTGACCGGGTGCGTTTGCGCGCCATAGCGTTTTTCATAAAGGGTGCCGCCCGTGATGCACAGCAGCGCCGCCACGGCGAACAGCAATCCCAGCGGCGCCAGCACATCGATGGACGCCTTGGCGACGATGACGAGCCCCGCGCCCGCCACCCCCAGGCCCAAGCCGGCCCACCGTCGGGCATCGACGCGTTCGTGCGCGATCAGCGGCGCCAGCAGTCCGATCAAAATCGGCTGCAGCGAGGCGATCAGCGCCATGCCGCCCGCCGACATGCCTTGCTTCAACGACAGATAGGTGAAGCAGAAGTAGCCGGCCTGCAACAGCAGCCCCACCATCGCCAGGTGGCCCCATGCGCTGGCGCCGCGCGGCAGGGGCGGGCGCAGGACAAGCATGAAGGGCAGCAGGATGAGCACGACGCAGGCGTACCGGACCGCCAGGAAGGTCATGGGATCGGCGTAGGTCAGCCCGATCTTGAGCACGACGAATCCACTGGACCACAACAATAGGAAAAGCGCGGGTGCGGCTTTCAGCCAAGCCGGTGGGGCAGAGGGCGTCATGTCGTGCCTGGGCAACGTGGGTAAGCCGCGATCGTACCCCTTTTCGCGTGGCCGCCATCCCTGAGAGAATGCGGCGTAGGATATTTGTTATTGATCTGCTGCACGCGAGGGAACGGAGATGTCGACCAACAAGCAATCTACGGTGCGTATCGCTTTGGGTACGTGGGACCGGCTGCGCGAAGACGCGTATTCGGTCCGCTACGAGGTATTCGTCGTCGAACAACGAGTGCCGCCCGAGATCGAGCTGGACGACGACGACGCCGTGTCGGTGCATGCCGTGGCTTATGGTCCGGACGGCACGCCGATGGGCACGGGCCGGCTGCTGCCAGACGGCCACATCGGCCGCATGGCGGTGCACAAGAAAGCGCGCGGCATGGGCGTGGGCGGGCAGTTGCTGGACGCCTTGATCGGGCAAGGTCACGGCGACGGCCACCGCATGCTGGTGCTGCACGCCCAAACCCACGCCGCCGGATTCTACGAGGCGCACGGCTTTGCCGTCGAGGGCGAGGAATTCGTCGAAGCGGGTATCCCGCACGTGGTGATGACGCGGGTGCTGAAGTAGGGCGGCGCAGCGCCCCGGTATCGCCGGGGCCGGAAAAGAAAAAACCCCGGTCGTTTGCACGATCGGGGTTCTTCTTGGCGCATCACGACAGGTACCTCGTGATGTAATAATTGGTGCCCAGGAGAGGACTCGAACCTCCACACCTTGCGGCACACGGACCTGAACCGTGCGCGTCTACCAATTCCGCCACCTGGGCGCTGGTGCTTCACTTGTTGCGTCGCTTTCGCTTCGTTTCTTGTTCAGCAGCAGAGAAACGAGATTATGCATACTTTTTTTGTGGCGTGCAAGTAATGGCGGATATTTTTGGTCTTTCCGCGTTTTTTTAAGCGGGCCGGTTTCGATATAGTGTCGCCCCATGTCCCGTTCCCTTTGTACGCGTTGCCTGCGTCCCGAGTCGCACTGCCTGTGCGCGCTCATCCCTTCCTTGTCGTGCCGCACTCGCGTCGTGGTCCTGCAGCACCCCAGCGAATCGCGCCATGCGCTGAACACGGCCAGGTTGGCCGTGCTGGGGCTGGCCGGCGCGCGGCGCGTGGTGGGCGAACGCTTTTCGTCCGCGGATTGGGCCCAGCCCGGCTACGCGCCGCGCCTGTTATTCCCGGGTCCCGCCGCCGAGACCTTGAACCCGGGCTATGGCCAGGATCTGGACGAGCCGATTCTCTTGATCGTGCCGGACGGAACATGGGGGCATGCGCGGAAACTCCTGCATATCAATCCCGAGCTTGCGGCGTTGCCGCGCGTGATGCTGCCCGAGGGGCTGAAAACGCGCTACCGCGTGCGTCACGCCGATATCCCGGGCGCGCTGTCCACGATCGAAGCCGTCACGCACGCGTTGAACGCGATCGAGGCCCCGATGCGGGCCGACGCCTTGCTCCGGCCTTTTGAGGCCTTGATCGACGGGCAGATCGAAGGCATGGGCGAAGACCTTTATGCGCGTCACCATTTGCAGCGCAAAGTGCCGTGGCGTTGAGGCCGGCGGCAGGGCGGGGCAAGGTCCGGTATTAATAATGTCGGGGGTAATGGCGGGCGCGTGCATCGCGCTCGTGGCGCGCAAAGCAAAAGCCCCGAATCTCTTTCGATTTTCGGGGCTTTCAGCCTTGCTATCAAACCAGCCTGCTGCTGATCCGACTTATATGCGGGTGGTGCCCAGGAGAGGACTCGAACCTCCACACCTTGCGGCACACGGACCTGAACCGTGCGCGTCTACCAATTCCGCCACCTGGGCACTGGGAAGCACTTTCGTACTTCACATCTTTCACTGTCTTTACTGCTTTGCTTATCAGCTACTTTGCTTATCAGGCCCGCTCGAAAGCGGATCCGATTTAAATTCCGTGGTGCCCAGGAGAGGACTCGAACCTCCACACCTTGCGGCACACGGACCTGAACCGTGCGCGTCTACCAATTCCGCCACCTGGGCACTGGGAAGCACTTTCGTACTTCACATCTTTCACTGTCTTTACTGCTTTGCTTATCAGCTACTTTGCTTATCAGGCCCGCTCGAAAGCGGATCCGATTTAAATTCCGTGGTGCCCAGGAGAGGACTCGAACCTCCACACCTTGCGGCACACGGACCTGAACCGTGCGCGTCTACCAATTCCGCCACCTGGGCACTGGGAAGCACTTTCGTACTTCACATCTTTCACTGTCTTTACTGCTTTGCTTATCAGCTACTTTGCTTATCAGGCCCGCTCGAAAGCGGATCCGATTTAAATTCCGTGGTGCCCAGGAGAGGACTCGAACCTCCACACCTTGCGGCACACGGACCTGAACCGTGCGCGTCTACCAATTCCGCCACCTGGGC
>NZ_JBHFII010000044.1:0-2670 GCF_057334215.1 Achromobacter maghribensis
GGGGCGGCCCATGCCGGGGCGGCCCATGCCGGGGCGGCCCATGCCGGGGCCGTCGACACCGCGGCGGTCAACACCGCGGCGGCCGCCACCTCGCCGCCCGTCTCGCGGCGGGCACCGCGGGCCGCGTCAGCGCCCGCGTGCGAACGCCTGTTCGCGCTGTGCCTCCAACGCTTCGCGGCGGATGAAGTCCCGCACGAAATCGTTGCCGGGGTGATGGTGCAGGTTGTAGGGCGTATCCCACTGCGCGATTGCCCCCTTCGTCATCACGCCGATGCGGTCCGCGATGGCGAAGGCTTCAGCCTGGTTGTGCGTGACCAGAATGGCCGTGTGGCCGGTGGTCTTGAGAATGTCCCGCACTTCGAAGGCCAGGCGTTCCCGCGTGTCCACATCCAGATTCGAAAACGGTTCATCCAGCAACAGCAGGTCGGGTGAGGGCGCCAGCGCCCGGGCCAGCGCCACGCGCTGCTGCTGGCCGCCCGAAATCTCGTGCGGATAACTGTTGGCGGCATGCGCCAGGCCCACCAGCTCCAGCATCTCTTCGACGCGGCGGGCGCGGTCCGCGCGCGTAAGCTTGCGCAGGCCAAATGCCACGTTAAGCGCCACGGTCAGATGCGGAAACAGGGCGTAGTCCTGGAACATCATGCCCACGCGGCGTAATTCCGGCGCCACTTGCTCGGTCGGAGACGAAATGACGGTGCCGTCCAGCAGGATGCGGCCCGCGCGCACGGGCTCGAAGCCGGCGATGGCGCGCAGTACCGTGGTCTTGCCGCAGCCCGACTCGCCCAGCAGGCACCCGATGTGCCCGGCGGGCAAGCCAAGCGTCAGGTCTTGCACCACCGGTTTCAAACCAGTGGGCGTGTCGTAGGCGAGCGAAAGGCGGTCGATTTCTAACAGATCGGGCACGATGATCAATGTCCCATTTTCAGATTGGTGCGCGCCAGCAGGATGACGGGCAAAAGGCCGGCCAGCACGATCGCCAGCGCCGCGACGGCGCCTTCCTCGTACGTGCCGCGGGCGGCTTCGGCGTAGAGCCAGGTGGCAAGCGTGTCGAAATTCATGGGGCGCAGCAGCAAGGTGGCCGGCAGCTCTTTCATGGCGTCCACGAAGACCAGCAACGCGCTTGCGGCCAGCGCGGGGCGCAGCAGCGGCAGGTGGACGCGGCGCAACGTGCCCGCCGAGCTTTCGCCCAGCAGGCGCGACGCCTGTTCCAGCGAAGGGGGGATGCGCGCAAGGCCCGCTTCCAGCGCGCCGGTGGAAATCGCCAGGAACCGGATCACATAGGCGCACACCAGCGCGCCCATGGAGCCCATCAGGAACAATCCCGAGCCGCCGAAGACCGTGGCAAGCGCGCTGTCGATCCAGACGAAGGGCGTCAGCAGGCCGATGGCCAGAACAGTGCCCGGCACCGCATAGCCCAGGCTGGCGATGCGTGCGCAGGCGCGGCCCGGGTTGAAGCTGGCGCTTTCGCGCAGGGTCCGTCCAGCCCAGGCGACGATCAGGCCGCAAAGCAGCGTCACGATGGTGGCGCTGAACGCAACGATCAGCGTGTTGCCCAGGCCATTGATCAATTGGTCCGATACGCCACCTACCAGATGCAGGCGCTTGTACGTTTCGAAGATCAGGTAGGCGGCGGGCGCAATGAAACCCAGCACGACGGGGATCCAGCCCAGCACGGCAGCCACGGCAGCGGACGCCCCGCGTAGCCGGCGCGGTTGCATGGGGCGCATGCGTTGGGTATTGGCATAGCGCTGGCGCTTGCGGCCATGGCGTTCCAGCATGATCAACCCGATCACGATGGCAAGCATCGTCAGCGCGATCTGCGCCGCGCCGGCCAGGTCCGACCGCGTGACCCAGGTGGTATAGACCGACACCGTCAGCGTCTGCACGCCCAGGAATTCGGACGCGCCGATATCGTTCAACGTTTCCAGCAGCGCCAGGCTCACGCCCACGACGATGGCCGGACGGGCCAAGGGCAGGGCGACGCGGAAGAACACGGCGATGCGGCCCGCGCCCAGTGTGCGCGCCGCTTCCAGCAAACTGGCCGCCTGGGTCATGAACATGACGCGCGTGCTCAGGTAGACATACGGATACAGCACGAAACCCAGGACGAAGATCGCGCCGTAGATCGAGCGCAGGTCGGGCAGGCGGAACTGCCGTGGGCTGTCGTAGCCCAGTAGCGCGCGGATCGCCGTCTGAACAGGCCCGATAGGGTGCAGCAAGTCCAGGTAAGAGAACGCGATGATGTAAGTCGGCACCGCCAGCGGCAGCAGCAGCGCCCAGGTCAGGATGCGGCGCGTGGGGAAGTCGTAAGCCGTCACGAGCCAGGCGGCGCCCGTGCCCAACAGCGTCACCATCACGCCTACGCCCGCCAGCAACAGGGCCGTGTTGGCCAAGGCCTGTGGCAGCACGTAGCTTGCCAGATGCTGCCAGTGCGAAAGTTCACCGCCCAACGCCCACCAGAGCAGCGTCAGCACGGGCGCCAGCACCGCCAGCGCGATCAGGCCGGCACCTGCGAGCCAGCCGGCGCCGCGTTCAGTCCAGCGCAAACGCAGCGGCCGGGGCAAGGATTCTGTGTGCATGCTTCAAAGTCGATTGCATCAAAGGCAAGGCCTGCTCCCCCCGAAAAAGAGAGGAACAGGCCCAATACTGCCGCAGGGCGACGCCCCCCCG
>NZ_JBHFII010000044.1:2699-9234 GCF_057334215.1 Achromobacter maghribensis
GCGTGGCGGCCGGGGGCTTATCAGTTGTCGAAACCGACCTTGTCCACCAGTTCGCTGGCTTGCTTGCGGTGTTTGGCGATTTCGGTCAAGGGCAGCGGATCCACCTTCAATTCGCCGAAGCTGGCGATCACGGGGTCCAGCTTCACGCCCTTGCGAACGGGATACTCGTAGTTCGCCTGGGCATACAGCGCCTGGGCGGGTTCGGACACCAGGAAGTCCAGCAGCTTGATCGCGTTGGCCTTGTGCGGCGCATGCGCGGCAACGGCTGCGCCGCTGACGTTCACGTGCGTGCCGCCGCTTTTCTCGTTGGCGAACGTCGGGCGGATGACCTTGATGGCGTCGCCCCACTTGCGGCTGTCGGTGCCCGGTTCGGCGTTCTTCATGTGACCCACGTAGTACGCATTGGCCAGGCCGATGTCGCAGATGCCGCCCAGGATGTCGCGCGCCACGTCGCGGTCGCCGCCGGCGGCCTTGCGCGCCAGATTGGCCTTGACGCCGCGCAGCCACTTTTCAGTCGCTTCCGCGCCGTCATGCGCGATCATCGACGCGACCATGGCGGTGTTGTAGGGGTGTTGGCCCGAACGGATGCAGACCTTGCCCTTCCACTTCGGGTCGGCCAGGTCTTCGTAGCGGAACGATTCCAGCTTCAGGTCTTTTTCGACGTACAGCACGCGGTCGCGCAGCGACAGCGCAAACCACTTGCCGTCGGCGCCGCGCAGGTTGGCGGGAATCACCGATTCCAGCGTCTGGGACTTGATTGCTTGCGTGACGCCGCCGTCCACCAGGTCCAGCAGGTTGCCGATGTCCACGGTCATCAGCACGTCGGCAGGCGACTTGGCGCCTTCCGCCTTGACGCGTTCCAGCAGCCCATCCTTGACGAAGACGGTATTGACCTTAATGCCGCTTTCCTTCGTGAAAGCATCCAGCAACGGCTGGATCAGTTTGGGTTCCCGGGTGGTGTACAGGCTGACTTCTTCAGCGGCGTTGGCCGAAACAGTGAAGGCGGCGGCGCCGGCCAGCGCCAGGGCGCGAAGCAGCGAATTCAATTGGGGACGCTTGGTCATGTCGGGAACTCCGGCTAGGGCTGCAACGGGGAATAGCCGCGAAATGCAAGGCTTCCCGATGCTTAAAACAGTCTGCTAACGAAAACGATTATCAACTGAGAACGCGACGATAACAGGAAGCGAAAGACCGTTCAACTGCTCGTAAGGCATAGGATCCAACGCTTGATCCCTATCAATACGGCATAAGCGTATTACGGAATAATGAGAGCAATTCCTATCGAGACCCTGTAGAATAGGGCTAACCCTAATATTTCCGACTACGACATGGCTGCTTTCAATACTGAGCGCGTACTTAGCGTGCACCACTGGAACGACACCCTGTTTTCCTTTACCACGACGCGTGACGCGGCCTTGCGGTTCCACAACGGCCACTTCGTCATGATCGGTCTGGAAGTTGAAGGCAAGCCGCTGCTGCGGGCCTACAGCATCGCCAGCGCAAACTACGAAGAAAACCTCGAATTCCTCAGCATCAAGGTGCAGAACGGCCCGCTCACGTCGCGGCTGCAGCACTTGAAAGAGGGCGACACCATCCTGGTCAGCCGCAAGCCGGTGGGCACGCTGGTGGTCGACGACCTGAAGCCGGGCAAGCACCTGTTCCTGTTTGGCACCGGCACGGGCCTGGCGCCTTTCATGAGCATCATCAAAGACCCCGACATCTACGAACGTTTCGACAAGGTCATCCTTGTCCATGGCGTGCGTTGGGTCAGCGAACTGGCCTACGCGGACTTCATCGAAAAAGAACTGCCGAACAACGAATTCTTCGGCGATGTCGTTCGTGACAAGCTCGTGTACTACCCGACCGTCACGCGCGAACCGTTCCGCAATCAGGGCCGTATCACTGAACTGATGGAAAACGGCAAGCTGTGCGAAGACATCGGCATTCCGCAAATCAACCCGGAAACCGATCGCGCCATGATTTGCGGTAGCCCGCATATGTTGGCCGATATCAGCGCCATGCTCGACAAACGCGGCTTCGTCGTGTCGCCGGGCGTGGGCCAGCCAGGCGACTACGTGGTGGAACGCGCTTTCGTCGACAAATAAGCCACAAAGGCACGTCAGCAACAAAAAACCCATCGCAAGCGATGGGTTTTTTGCATTCGGGGAAGGGCGTCCTGCTTGATTTCGGCTTACTCGGGCTGGATCCCGGCCTTCTTGATGATGTCGCCCCATTTCTTCGATTCCGCCTGCTGAAATGCGGCCAGTTCGCTTGGCGTGGAGGTGACGGGCTCCGTGCCGGTCTGCGCATAGAACTGTTGGGCAGGCTTGGTCTTGCTTGCGTTGACCAGCAGTTCGTTCAGGCGCTTGATCACGTCGGGCGGCGTGCCGGCGGGCGCATAGGCCGCGAACCAGTAGCCCATCTCGTAGTTTGGCACGCCGGCTTCGGCGATCGTGGGCACGTCGGGCGCCAGCGGCGAACGCGCCAGGCCCGTCACGCCCAGCGCACGCAGCTTGCCGGACTTGACCTGGGGCAGGCCGGTTGCGGCGTCGGTGATCATCATGTCGATCTGCCCGCCCAGCAGGTCGGTCACGGCCAGCGGATTGCTCTTGTATGGCACATGCAGCAGCTGCACGCCGGCCATCTGCTGGAGCAATTCGCCCGCGATACGGCTGCTGGAGCTGCCGCTGCCGAAACTCAGCTTGCCCGGCGATTGCTTGGCTTGCGCCAGGAACTCGCCCACGGTCTTGGCCGGCGAGTTCGGGTTCACCACCATGATCTGGCCGCCCTTGCCTAACAGCGAGATCGGTGCGAAGTCCTTCACGGGCTGGTAGGTCAACGACTTGTACAAGTGCTCGTTGGCGGCGTGGGTGGTGTTGGTGGTGATCAGCACCGTATAGCCGTCCGGCGCGGCGCGGGCCCCGGCGGCGGCGCCGATCATGGCGCTGGCGCCGGGCTTGTTTTCGATCACGACGGCTTGCCCGGTCTGTTCCGTGACGCCTTGGCCGATGGCGCGGCCGATCTGGTCGGTTGCACTGCCGGCGGCGAACGGCACGATGAACGTGATGGGTTTGGCCGGAAAGCTCTGGGCCAGTGCGGTCAGCGGCAGGGCAGCCGCCAGCAGCAGGGCCAGTCGGCCTTTGGATGAAATGCGCATGTCGTGTGTCTCCTGTGGTGTTTTTTTATAGGGGGGATGGCAAGGGCAGGCGGCCGCGGGACGGTCGCCGGGTATGTCTGGCAGCCGGCGGGCCAGGTCTGCGCCCACCTCCACCGTCAGGTCCAGCAATCGGAAGGACAGGCTTTTGCCGTGCGTGTCCAGGTTCAGCGCGTCGTTCACGCCGCCGTCCAGCACGCCTTCCAGCACGAAATTCATGGCGTGCAGCGTGGGTAGAAGGTAGCGGGTGACGCGGGTAGGGTGCCGGTACGCGAACCACGCCGCCACGCGGGCTTCGGTGACCTGCGCGGCCAGCACCGCGTAGCATTCGGGGTCCCAGGCGATCAGGCTCAGGTTCGAGATGTCGCCTTTGTCGCCCGAGCGGCTGTGGCCCAGCCGGTACAGCGGCACGGACTGCGTGTCGGTGTTGCGGGTCATGGGGTGATGTCCTCCAGGAAGTTCCAGCCGCTTTCGACGGCATCGCGGGCAATGGTGCAGGACACCATGTTCAGGCGCGGCCGCAGCGCGGTGCGGACGCCGCCGCCACCGGCCGGGCCGCAGGTGTATAGCGCGGTCACTTCGCGCAGAATGCGTTCGGCCTGGGCGCGGTCGGCGTGTTCACCGGCCAGTCGCAGCCGTACATCGCGCGCCAGTGTGTCGGGCTGCGCGCGGCGCATCTCACCTGCGTCGTCCCCCAGGATGCTGATGGCGCCGATCAGGTCGGCGCGCAGCTTGAAGGCGGCGCCCAAGCGCTTCTGGACGATATCCGCCGCAAGCCGCGCGCGCGCTTCGGCTTGCACGCCGGCGTACGAGATCTCGGCTTCGGCCAGCCAGCCGCCGCGATAGCAGACGTTAACTTTCAATTCGGATGGGCGCGCATGACCGGTGACGCCGTGCACGGCCACGCGGTTGTCGCCCAGTTCGACCACGCGCGCCTGGCTCAGGTCGGCGACGACATCGGGCGTAAGGTAGCGCGCGGGATCATGGACTTCATACAGCAACTGTTCCTTCACGGTGCGGGCGTCCACCGCGCCGCCGGTCTCGGCGGCCTTGCCGATGACGAATTCGCCGTCGGCATGGATTTCGGCAATGGGGAAACCCGCCGCATGCACATCCGGCACTTCTTTCAGGCCGGGCACGCAGAAGTAGCCGCCCGTGACCTGCAGGCCGCATTCCAGCATGTGGCCGGCCATCGTGGCGCGGCCCAGGCGGGGCCAGTCCGCCGCATCCCAGCCGAAGTGCGCCATGGCGGGGCCCAGCGTCAGCGAAGGGTCCGCCACACGGCCCGCGACGACAATCTGCGCGCCCGCGGACAGGGCCTGCGCGATTTCCGTCGCACCCAGATAGACGGTGGCGCTGACGATCTCGTGGCCCGCCAGCGCCGCACCCAGACGTTCCCGCAACAAGGCACGCTGCGCCGCCGTGTCCAGGGCGTCACCATGCACTACCGCGATGCGTGGGACGGGAAGGCCTTGCTCACGGGCAATCGCGGCAATGCGCCGGGCCGCGGCTTGCGGGTTGGCAGCGCCAAAATTGCTGACGATGCGAATGCCGTGGCGCAGGCAGTCCGCCAGTATTGGCGAAACCAGTTCGTCCAGCAGCGGCTCGTAGCCGCGGCTGGGGTCTTCGTTGCGTGCCAGTTGGGCCAGCGCAAGCGTGCGTTCGGCCAGCGTTTCGAAAATCAACGTGCCGCCGCCCCGGGCGGCCAGCGTGCGCACCACGGCGGCGGCGCCGTCGCTACGATCACCGGAAAATCCGGAGGCGCAGCCGATGAGCAAGGGAGATTGAGGCATATGGGGTCCAGTCGAACCAAGGTGAGCGTCGGGCTCACTATAGGCACACGACCTTAATCAGTAAAATAGAAAGATCAGATCAATTAATAGAAAAAAGCCATGAATTTATCTGCCCGGCAATTGCGTGCGTTCGTCGCGCTGGCGGACGAACGGCATTTCACGCGGGCGGCCCAGCGTTGCCACCTGACGCAACCCGCGTTCAGCGCGTTGATCCGTTCGCTGGAAGACAGCGCCGGCCTAAGGCTCTTCGACCGCAACACGCGGCATGTCGAACTCACGGCCGAAGGCCGGGTGCTGGACGCCTCCGCGCGTCGCCTGTTGGCGGATATGGACCTGGTCATGGAAGACCTGCGCGACCACGCCGCCCGTCGCCGCGGCCGGGTGGCGCTGGCCGCGCTGCCGTCGCTTGCGGCCGGCTGGCTGCCCGGCCTGCTGGCCCGCTTCAGCCAGGAACATCCCGGCATCGTGCTGGACTTGCGCGACGGGTTGCTGGACCCCTGCCTGGACATGGTGCAAAGCGGTCAGGTCGATTTCGCCGTGGCGTCCCGCCGCGCGGACATGACGGACCTGGACAGCGAGTTTCTGCACGCCGACCGCTATTTCCTGGTCTGCCGGGCCGACCATCCGCTGGCCGCGCAAAGCCACGTAAGGCTGCGCGACGTCGTGCGCCATCCCGTTATTCAACTTGCGCGTGGCAGCAGTGTGCGCAAACATCTGGACGAGGCGTTGGGCGCCGATGCGCCGCCGCCCGTGTTCGAAGTCGAACACCTGGCCACCGTGACCGGACTGGTGCGGGCGGGCTTGGGCGTCTCGGTCGTGCCGGCCATGACGCTGTTTCATTTCCGCAGTGACGACCTGCGCGTGGTGCCGCTGGCCGGCCGCGCGCTGACCCGCCCGCTGTATCTGGTTCAACGCAAGGGCCGCACCCTGTCGGTGGCCGCGCAGGCGCTGTATGCGTTGCTGATCGCGCATCGGGGCGATATCGGCGGCGCTGGGCATCAGGCAGACTCGTGAAACGCGGAAAGAGGGCATCCCTGCGTCATCCGGCCACTTTCGCGAAAGTCTATTGCTGTTTAAACTCCGATAGTTGTAGCTTCTATCCGTCACCTGAAGGATTCCGCCCATGAGCAAGCAAATCATCCATACCGACGCCGCGCCCGCCGCCGTCGGCCCTTACTCGCAAGCGGTTGCCGTTAGCGGCACCAAGACTGTCTACCTCTCTGGCCAGATCGGCCTGGAGCCGGGCACTGGCGATCTGGTTTCCGAAAACTTCGACGCGCAAGTGCGCCAGGCTTTCGCCAACATGCAGGCCGTGATCACCGCTGCCGGCGGCACGCTCGACAATGTCGTCAAGCTGACGCTGTTCCTGACCGACCTTGGCAAGTTCACCGCCGCCAACTCCATCATGGCCGAAATCATCCCGCAGCCGTTCCCGGCGCGTTCGACCATCGGCGTGGCCAGCCTGCCCAAGGGCGCGCAGTTCGAAGTCGAAGCCATCCTCGTCCTGTAAGGCACGCCCGGACTTTCGATCCCAGGGGTTCGTTCCTTCATGCCTGCCGCGGCCGTGGCTTCCAAGCGACCCCGCGCC
>NZ_JBHFII010000044.1:9293-51139 GCF_057334215.1 Achromobacter maghribensis
ACCCGGCGCCGATAACAAAGGCGCGGGGAAACCGCTGACGGATACAGAGCGCAAGCTCCGTAACCTGGGTCTGGTGCTGCCCGAGGACTTCGTGCTGCACCTGCCGCTGCGCTACGAAGACGAAACCCGCGTCATTCCAATCAGTTCCCTGCGCCCCGGTTTTTCGGGCCAGGTCGAAGGTGAAATCACTAAATCCGAGGTGCTGTACCGGCCCCGGCGCCAACTCACCGCCACGCTGGCGGACGAAACCGGCGAACTCCAATTGCGCTGGCTGAACTTCTATCCCAGCCAGCAGAAGCAGGTCACCGTGGGCAAACGCCTGCGCGCCCGGGGCGAAGTCCGGGGCGGGCTCTTCGGCCGTCAGATGGTGCATCCCCGCATGACCAATGCGGACGCACCGCTGCCTACCGCCTTGACACCGGTGTACCCCACCACGGAAGGGTTGCCGCAACTGACCCTGCGCCGCGCCATCGCGCAGGCGCTGGACCGCGCCGACCTTTCCGACACGTTGCCCGACGAAGCTCGCCAGCGTTACGACCTGCCACCTTTCGAGCCCGCCATCCGCGCATTGCATACGCCGGCCCAAGGCGAATCTGAACAGGCCTTGCTGGACCGCGTCCATCCCGCCTGGCGCCGCATCAAGTTCGACGAACTGTTGGCTCAGCAGTTGTCGCTGGCCGCCGCCCGCGCCGCGCGCCGCGTCAAGGAATCAGAGGCGCTGCCGGTCCGTACCGAGCCCGGCGGGCTGGTTGCCAAGCTGTACGCCAACCTGCCGTTCAAACTGACTGGCGCGCAAGAACGGGTGGTGCGGGAAATCTCGGCCGATCTCGCCAAACCGTACCCAATGCATCGCCTGCTGCAGGGCGACGTTGGCAGCGGCAAGACCGTCGTCGCGGCGATTGCAGCGGCGCAGGCCATCGCAGGCGGTACCCAGGTCGCGTTGATGGCGCCTACCGAAATCCTGGCCGAACAGCATTTTCACAAACTGGTGTCATGGCTGCAGCCGTTGGGTGTCAACGTGGCATGGCTTAGCGGCAGCCTGACGGCCAAGGCGCGCCGTGAAGCCGCTGCCGCCGCGGCGGACGGCAGCGTGCAACTGGTGGTCGGCACGCAGGCCCTGATCCAGGATCATGTCGAATTCCATAGATTGGGACTGTCGATCGTCGACGAGCAGCATCGTTTCGGGGTGGGGCAGCGCCTGGCGCTGACCAAGAAGGGCGAAACCGCACGCGGGCGCTTCGTGCCGCATCAGCTGAACATGAGCGCCACGCCTATTCCCCGCACGCTGGCCATGACGTTCTTCGCCGACCTGGACGTGTCCGTCATCGACGAACTGCCGCCCGGGCGCACGCCGGTGCTGACCAAGCTGGTTTCCGACGCGCGGCGAGAAGAAGTCATCGCGCACGTCGCGCAAGCCGCGCGTGGGGGGCAGCAGGCATATTGGGTCTGTCCGCTGGTCGAGGAAAGCGAAGCGCTGGAGTTGCAGACCGCGGTCGATACCTATGAAGGCATGCGCGTCGACCTTCCCGACCTGCGCATCGGTCTGGTGCACGGCCGTTTGCCCCAGGCAGAAAAAGCCGCCGTCATGCAGGCGTTCCGTGACGGTGAGGTCGATTTGCTGGTGGCCACGACGGTTATTGAAGTTGGTGTCGATGTGCCGAATGCGTCCCTGATGGTCATCGAACACGCCGAACGCTTTGGCCTTGCCCAACTGCATCAGTTGCGCGGCCGGGTAGGGCGGGGCACCGCCGAATCCGTTTGCGTGCTGCTGTATCAGACGCCGCTGTCCCAAATCGCGCGTGAACGCCTGCGCGCCATGTTCGAAACGTCCGACGGGTTCGAAATCGCCCGACGCGACCTCGAACAACGCGGTCCGGGCGAGTTCCTGGGCACGCGTCAGTCCGGCATGGCGCTGCTGCGCTTTGCCGACCTGGAAACCGATGCCGCGATTGCCGAAGACGCCCGCGATGCCGCGAGTTGGCTGCGCGCCGAACATCCCGCCGCTGTCGAGGCGCACCTGGCGCGCTGGATGCGCGGCCGCGAAGACTTCCTGCGGACGTGATGCCGTGCCGCCCATCCTTAACCTGAATCACTCAAGCGCCAGCCGCGAGGCTTGCGCGCAACCCCCGGGGGCGTAGTCCACCATGACTCTCACCGAACTCAAGTACATCGTCGCTGTCGCGCGCGAACGGCATTTCGGCCGGGCGGCCGAGGCCTGTTTCGTCAGCCAGCCGACGCTGTCCGTGGCGATACGCAAGCTGGAAGACGAGCTGGGCGTGACGCTGTTCGAACGCGGCGGCGCCGAGGTCGGCGTGACGCCGATCGGCCAGCGCATCGTCGCGCAAGCGCAGAAAGTGCTTGAAGAAAGCGCCAGCATCAAGGAAATCGCGCGTCAAGGCCACGACCCGTTGGCCGGGCCCTTGCGCGTCGGCGTCATCCACACGATCGGCCCCTACCTGCTGCCCAAGCTCGTGCCAGTGCAGATCGGCCGCACGCCGCAGATGCCGCTGCTGCTGCAGGAAAACTTCACTGTTCGACTGGTGGAACTGCTGCGCCAAGGCGAAATCGATTGCGCCATCATGGCCTTGCCGCTGCCCGAGGCGGGCCTGGTCATGCAGCCCCTCTACGACGAACCGTTCATCGTCGCGGTGCCCAACGACCATGAACTTGCCCAGCGCAAGTCCATCGATGCCCAGGACCTGAAACAGCAAACCATGCTGCTCCTGGGCAGCGGCCACTGTTTCCGCGACCAGGTGTTGGAAGTCTGCCCCGAGTTGTCCCGGTTCTCGGCGGCCAGCGACGGCATCCAGCGCACCTTCGAAGGATCTTCGCTGGAAACGATCCGCCACATGGTGGCGGCGGGCATCGGCGTCACCGTGCTGCCCGTCACGGCCGTGCCCGAACACCCACCCAGCAACAGCCTGCTGACCTACCTGCCGTTCGATGGCCACGTGCCCGAGCGCCGCGTGGTCCTGGCCTGGCGCCGCAGCTTTCCCCGCCTGGCGGCGATCGAAGCGTTAGCGCAAGCCGTCTATGAATGCGAACTGCCCGGCGTGAAAATGCTGGTCGACGAGGCGGCAGCCGTCCAGGATTGATATTTTGGCGCCATGCACGGCGCCACGCGAAGACGGTTTGAGCCGCGTCAAACTTTCGTGGCGCAACCGCTTTTTTTCCTCCCTGCGCCGCGTCAATCCGTAGCGTTTGCAGTGGTATTCTTCCTTCGTACTTATCCAACAGGAGCTAGCAATGGCCAAGTCCACCAAGAAGACCCCGAGCGTTCCGCGCATCAACATCGGCATTTCGGACAAGGACCGCGCCGCCGTCGCCGGTGAGCTGTCCAAGCTGCTGGCCGACTCGTACACGCTGTACCTGATGACGCACAACTTCCATTGGAACGTCACGGGGCCCATGTTCAACACGCTGCACCAGATGTTCATGACCCAGTACACGGAAGAGTGGACCGCGCTGGACAGCATCGCCGAACGCATCCGCGCCCTGGGCCACTATGCGCCGGGCACCTACCGCGAATATTCCAAGCTGTCGTCCATCGCTGAACCCGAGTCGGTGCCGGAAGCGCTGGAAATGGTCCGCCTGCTGGTCAGCGGCAACGAGTCCGTTGCCAAGACGGCCCGCTCCGCCTTCGAAAAGGCCGATGCCGCGAACGATCAGCCCACGGCCGACCTGTTGACGCAACGCCTGGACGTGCATGAAAAGAACGCCTGGATGTTGCGCAGCCTGCTGCAATAACAACGCCGCCACAGACGTGTTTTTCCCTGGCCGAGTGCCCGCCGCAAGCGCGTAGGGCACTCGGCTTGTTTGCGTTCTTACGTATTTTTCTACAACTCTTATCAGTCATGCCAGTCTTGAACCGTGTTCGAGCATCAGATGTGCCGCATTGCGTGCTCATTACCGGGTCCACCGGAGGAATCGGCGCGGCCCTGGCGCTGGAGTACGCCCGGGCCGGTTCGCAGACGCTGTTGCTGCATGGACGCAACGGCGAGTTGCTGGCGGACCTGGCCGACCGCTGCCGCGCCGCCGGCGCGCGCGTCGTGACCAAGGAACTGGACGTTCGCGATACCGCCGCTTTGCGGCAGTGGCTCGAAGAGGTCGGGGCATCTGAAATGCCGGACCTCGTGATCGCCAACGCCGGCGTCAACATCAGCACGGGCCCCGACGCCGCCGGCGAGGCCTGGCCCGACATGCAGCGGCTGCTCGACGTCAATGTGGTCGCGGCCATGGCGACCGCGCACGCCAGCGCGTCGTCGATGCAAACTCGCGGCTTCGGACAAATAGCCCTGATCAGTTCCCTGGCAGCCTGGCGCGGCTTGCCGGATACGCCGAGCTACAGCGCTAGCAAGGCCGCGGTCAAGGCGTACGGCGAGGCCATGCGCGACTTTCTCCGGCCCAAAGGCATACGCGTGAACGTGGTCATGCCCGGGTATGTGGAATCCCAGATGTGCAGGGATATGCCAGGCCCCAAGCCCTTTCTCTGGCAGGCCGACAAGGCCGCGCGCGTGATCCGGAAGGGATTGGCGCAGGATCGGCCGCGGATTTCCTTCCCCTTTCCCTTGAATATGGGGTGTTTCCTGTTGTCTGTCATACACCCATCGGTGTCCGGCTGGATCCTGACGCGCCTGGGATACCGTGGTTGACGCATTGCTATCTTCGTTGCTGCCCGCATTTCTGGGCGGATTGTTCCTGTCGTTCTGCATCGAACAGATGCTCCGGCCGCGGCCGCTCATCGTCGGCAGGCCGTGCGCGGCTTTCGCCGTCCATGCCGGCGTGTGGACGCTGGCATTCGCGGCCGAGCTGCTGCTGATGAGGCGCCCGTACTTCGCGGCCGGCAACGTGCTTGCGCTCGAAATGGTGGTCGTGGTCGTAAGCAACGCGAAGCACGGCGCACTGCGCGAGCCTTTCGTGTACCCCGATTTCGAGTACTTCCTGGACGCGATCAAGCACCCGCGGCTGTATCTGCCGTTCATCGGCGTCTGGGCAGTGGTGTTGCCGTTGGTCGGCTATATATTGATATGCGTCGCGGCATTTCGGTATGAGCCTAGTCTGTACGCCGCGATGTCTGTTTTCGCCTATGCGGCCCTGTTGTTGACGATGGTCCTGTGCGGCGTTGCCATGTGCTGGGTAGGCCGCGCCGCCGTTATGTCGTTCAACGCAAATGCGGACCTAAGGCGATTCGGCCTCTTTGCATGCCTCTGGAGGTATGGCCTTGCGGAAAGCCGCATACCCGTGCTGGCGCGGCAGTCATGGCCAGTGTTTGATAACGTCGCATCCAAGCCCGACTTGATCTCCGTCCAGAGCGAATCTTTTTTTGACCCCCGCCCTTATTACCCGACGCTGCGTCCCGGCTTGTTGACGAATTTTGATCGCCTGTGCGGCGAATCAGGCCTGCATGGACAGCTACGCGTGCCAGCGTGGGGCGCGAATACCGTACGCAGCGAGTTCGAGTTCCTGTCTGGGCACCGCGGCGAGGCATTGGGCGTGCACCGATTCAACCCTTATCGCAGGCTGGCTGCCTCGGGCGTACAGTCCTTGGCTCTGCACCTGAAAACACAGGGTTACCGCACCGTTTGCATTCATCCCTACCACGCGGACTTCTACCGGCGTAAGAAGGTCATTCCTGCCTTGGGATTCGACGAATTCCTGGACTTGGAGCGGTTCCGTGAGGAAGACAGGCAAGGCCCCTACGTTGGCGACGTCGCGCTGGCCAACCGCGCGCTGGAAATCCTGCGCGGACAGGATGCTCGGCCCATCTATCTACACCTGATCACGATGGAGAACCACGGTCCCTTGCATTGGGAAGAGGTGGGCCCGCAAGACCACGCCGCGACAAGCGTGTCGCCCTTGCCAGCACGTTGCGATGACTTGGTCGCCTACGTGCGCCATCTGCGCAATGCGGACGCCATGTTCGGCATGCTGGCTGAAGGTCTGCGGGCCCATCCCAGGCCCGCCAGTCTATGCGTGTTTGGCGACCATGTGCCAATCATGGCCGACGTCTACGCTGCGCTGGGCGAACCGGCCGGTACTACACCGTATCTGATCTGGGGCAACCGCGACGTCGCAGAGGGTATACCGCGTGTCGCTTTCCTGCATGAGCTGGTGGATGCATGGTTGGCCTACTGCGAGCGGTTGGGCGCGTCGTCGCCGGGTACGGCGTCGTCGAAGCGCACAATGTCATCCTCTTCCAAATAGTCGCCGCTTTGGACCTCTATGAGGATCAGATCGTGTTTTTCCTGATTGCTGAGCCGATGCAGGCAACCAGCCGGTATATAGGTAGACTGATTGCGGTGGAATACCAACTTTTGGTCGCCATTGACGACATGGGCCGTGCCGTCCACCACGATCCAATGCTCGCTGCGGTGATGATGCATCTGCAAGGATAATGAGCCGCCGGGCTTGACCCGCAGCCGCTTGATCTTGAAGTTGGCTCCGGTTTCCAACACTGTATAGGTGCCCCAAGGACGATGGACTGTCCGGTGATAGAGGCGGGTCTCATGGCCTTGGGCAGTCAGGCTGGCCACGATCTGTTCCATGAACTCGGGATGTGCGGCGTCCAGGATAAGTAGCGCGTCGGGGGTGTCCACAACGATCAGACCCTGGATGCCGGCCGCAGCCACAAGCCGGTTTTCGGCGTGGATATAGCAGTCGCGCACTTCGTGCAAAATCACTTCTCCCTGCACGCGGTTGCCGTTGCTGTCCGGCGCTTGCTGTTTGGCAAGCGCATCCCAGCTGCCTACGTCGGTCCAGTCCAAGGCGCACGGAACCACCGCAGCCTTGTCAGTTTTTTCCAGCAGGGCGTAATCGATGGAAATCGGCGTGATGTCCTTGTAGGCATCCGACGGCAGCTCCACCTGGTAATGGCCGGCGCCAGACAGGCGAACGGCGCTGGCCAGCCCTTGGTTCACCGTTTGCAGCACCGCAGGAAGATATTGGCGCAACTCTTGCAGCAAGACACCGGCGGTTGCGCAGATCATTCCCGAATTCCAGAGGAACCGCCGGTCCGCCAAGTACCGCTGTGCGGTCTCCAGATCTGGCTTCTCGACAAAGCGGCGTACGCGATTGTCGGGTTCGGCCTCGATATAGCCATAGCCGGTCTCGGGCCGGTCCGGCTTCAGCCCGAAGGTGACGATACGTTGCCGCGCCGCAAGCTCGCAAGCCTCGCGCACCGCCTCTGCAAAAGCGTCCATATCGTTGATAAGATGGTCCGCGGTCAGGAATAGCAGGGTGGCATCGGGATGCCGTTCAGCACACGCGAGCGTGGCTGCGGCCACCGCTGGCGCGGTATTGCGGCCTTCGGGTTCCAGGACAAAGCCCAGCGACACGGCGGGGTGATGTACCGTCCGATAGGCGTCTACGGTCTTGAAGTAGAGATCGCGCGTCGTGACCGTGAGGATCTCCTGCACGCCGGGCAGCGCCTGGGCGCGCGCCAGCGCCTTCTGCAAAAGGCTCTCTCCATCCAAGTCGATAAAGGGCTTCGGATGGTATATCCGGGAAATTGGCCAGAGCCGCTTGCCCGCGCCGCCGGACAGAATGACTGGAATTAGCATGGCTGGAAATAGTTCCTGGTAAATCTCGGTTCCGCGTTCCCGGTTGCTGGGCGGCGGGACGGTTCCTCAACCTGGCGCACACAGGGCATAACGGTATGCCGCTTCAACGGTCAGGGCAGTTTCCGCCGAACTGTCGTAGTTGTTCAGGCTGATTCGCAATTGCTCGCGTAACCGGACGCCCAGCGCGGACGAAGGCGCCAAAGACGCTAAGGCACTGGCCATCGACGCCGGCGAGGCGATATCGAATGTCAGGCCCAAGCCCGCCTGGGACACCAGACATTCGCTTTGCTGCGTATGCTCCGCAAGCATCAGCGTGCCTTGCCCTGCAATGCGGCCAAGCCCCGAAAGCCAATGATGGCGGCCTGCACAGGGCTGTAAGCGAAGAAGTATCGTCACGTCGATAGCGTGTTTGTCGGCATCCCCGGTCTGCCTGGTGGTATGCAGATGCTCGCCGAGTTCGGCCTCCATCAGCTTGGCCGAGATTTGCGCGACCGCGGCGTTGTCACCCTTTATGCGGAGCCGCAGGCCATCAAGTTTGATTGCCTGCGGCAGTGCTTCCGTCAGCATGGTGATGCGTTCGGGCGCCACGTCATGCACATCCAGCAACACCGTCCATTGCCCCTTGTTCCGCTTGTCTGCGGGGGGGGCTTTGGCGGAGCAAGGTGGCAAGACAAAAATTCTGTCTCTTGGGATGCCCGCCTGTTCTAACAATGCTGCCTGCCAATTGTCGGCAACCAGAAGGGCATCTGCACGGCGAGCGCATCGCATTTGCTGCTTGTAGGCCAGATCAGCCCAGGCACTGGTCGGCGGTGGGGACAGTGGGTCCGGGTGTGGAAAGGGGGCGTGCCGGTTATGCCACTGCATCACCACCGGCAGACGATGATGGTGACTGAGCGCTAACGCCCGCAATGCCAAATCGTACCCCGATCGGCCTACATGGGCATGAATAAGGCCGCTTCGTTTGTTGTGCAGCCACGGCGATGACAGCAGCACGTCGAAACGCAGAAGGTCGGGACGATTGACCGTTTGCCATGCTGCTGGCGCCAGTGCATTCAATTCGACGATGTCGACTCCATCAACAATGCTGTGCGAATGCAGGGCGGCAGGCTGCGCTTGCTGCGTGTATTCCACCGGGACCAGCACTAGTGGTTTCAACCCTTGTTCAAATTGCAAACGTGCCAACGCTAATAAGCGGCTATCCGGCGCTGGCGATAAATGCACGATGTTGTGGGCCAAGCCCGTGACGGACGACCGCGGCAGGTTTGGGGGCAAGGGTAGCCAATCCGAAATTTCTTCGATCGCAGCCAGCGCATACTTGGATTGCAGGCGCATATAGCCGCGGACTTCCGGTGCGGTCTCGAGCAACCGGCATGCCTTGGCGAGCAGGGCAGTAGCGCCGGTGCGCCAGGCCAGTGCCTGAACTTCCAGCAGGTACTGACGCTCGGTGCGATGGATGTCCAGCCAGCGCCACGCAATCCGCTCAAGGCCTTCAGCCTGGTGTGCTTCAAGCTTGGGTAGGTCATTCAGCGTGTATTCGTGTGGGTCCGCAGATAGGGTGCAGTCCAGCTCGATATTGTCTGTACCTTGCCAGCGCAGCAACTGCGCTTCTAGCCTGATTGCCCCGCGCGGAGGCAACAGCGGGCGTAGAGCCAGCGCCTTTTCGTTGGGCCCGCCTACCGGTATGTAATGGAAGCGGGATTCGAGTGCAGCGGAATAAGTGTGCCCGCAATCGGGCGCATCAAGCACTTTGTTGTCCACCCCATAGAATTGAAACGCGAGGACCGTGCCGCGCAAGATGCTCTGTTGCAGCGAGCCCCGAGCATGTGCGCGCAATATCCATCCCTGTGCGTCGGTTTCGATAGGTATGGTCAACGTTTTCAGCGCCTTCCTGCGGGAAGCATGGGGGGAACGAGGCGCACCAACCGGAGTGGAAGACGAGATCAGCATGTGCGCCACTCGTTCTTATGGTTGTCCATGAGCTGGCGTAACGCTTCGCAAAACCGCTGCGACAACAGCATCGGATCATGCTTTGACCGCATGTCGTCGAACAGGTCGTCGGCAGGCCGATGATGCAACGCCCTGCGCAGCGCCCTAGTCAGGTTGTCTTCGGGATGGCGCGAGTACAGCAATGTGGGGTCGGCTGCGAATACTTCGGCCATCCCACCTTCAGCAGGCGCCACTACCATGCGGTTGAATGTAGCGGCCAGTAGTGCCACGCCCGAGTTCAGGGTGGCAAGGTAGGGGGCGACAATGACATTGGCCGCATTGAAGTAATACTGTACGCGCTGGTCGCGTACGTTGCCTGGGATAAGACGTATGTCCGGGCGGTCGCCGACTTTGCTGCGCAGTGAGGCATAGTAAGGCTCATCATCCACCTGGCCGACGATCATCAGGATGCATAGCTTGCCGGGCTCTTGGGTACGCACTTCATCGAAAGCATCGACAAGTTCATGCAGCCCTTTGTATGGTTGAATCGAGCCGAAGCTCAAGAAAATAAAAGCATCCGAAGTCAAGCCGAGATCCTGCCTAGCTAGCATCGGCGATACGATATTCGCGTACCAGTCTCCGTAGCTGGGATGCGGGACATGCACTACTTTGCGCGGGTCCATCTTGAAATGGGGCGCTGTTAGTCTTTCGGTATCCTGGTTCATGACGTGAATCAGGTCAGCCGCGTCCGCGGTGATCTGTCGCATTTCGCGTTCGGCTTTCGGCCAGGCCATGCGGTGCGGCAAGATGTTGTGAACCGTCCAGACTATCCGCAGGCCGCGTTCACGGCATTGAGCCAGCCTGCGGGCATAGGCGGCCACCAGTTGATCGGCTTCCTCTGCGCTTGTGGCCTTCTGCAGAATGCCTGCCAGCCAATGCAGGTGAATGATCCCGTGGCCGCTCCAGGCCACGTCGTCTAGACTCTCCAGCCGTAGGACGGGGAGCACGGATAATCCTGACTTCTCCGCCGAGGCGTATAGCAGTTGTTGGAACGGATTTACCTGGGCCACCGGGTAATACATAAGCAAGTAGGGCACGCCCTGGGGGCCGGGCGCGCCGGACAATATCGTAGAAATAAAAGCGTTCGGCCAGTTCTGGGCACCGCTTGCAAGGTCATCTATTCTCATCGGCTAGCCTTTTCTTCGGCCGTGGGCCCCATATCTTCCACCCAATAGCGTCCCGTCGCGGCCACATGCACTTCCAGTATTTCACCGCCGCAAAGGCCATGGCTGCTCGCCGGCAGTTCGGCCATGCCATTGGTCCAGTACATGTGTTGTCCGCGCCTTACGGTCGGTTCATGCAGGCCAGACCATGCGGGATCGTCTAAGCTTATCGTGCCCCGGATCCGGCCGTCTGGCATCCTTACGGTGATTGACGCGATTGCTATGCCAAGCATGCGGCAGTCGTCCAACGCGAGCGTCGAAGTTTCCCTGGCGATCCCGCTGCGGGACATGATGCGCAAGCTACCAGTCTGCAACGTCTCCGGTAATGTGAAATTCCAGTATCCGGAACGGACGGAGTCTTCGCTTCCCGAAATGCTCTGGCCACCCAGCTCAAGCCTCAGGGACGGGTCCGTGCTAATGAATGCGCCCGAAGCGTGGGCTGTATAGGTCAATAGCCTTTGCCTGCAAGTCTCTATTTCGCTTCCTGTCGCTACCGAAAATGGGGGGTGTCGAGTTGGTAGCAATAGCATGCCAGCAATGTCGAGGATATGTTCGTTATGCCTCGGAGACGGGACGGTATAGCACAGATGCAGCCAGTCGTCGTCCTGTGTGATAAGGCGGCCGTTGACTAATTGATGGGCGAACATTGGCGTGCCCATCCAATCCACAGCTTGCCCAGGAGCCAGTGCGACTCTACGGTGGGGCACGCCCGGTCCCAACGCGTCCGGTTGCACTATTACGGGCGACAAGCGTGCTCGCATGCGATGTGAGATTCGGCCGCGCACAAATAGTGTTCGTGTGCATTGCTCGCCAACTTCAGTAGTCTCATTCCCACTTGCGGCGACCAGCACTCCAACAGGTAGGGGCGTGCAGTCGACTTGCTGAATCCACTCGTATGATGCTGAACCGGCATTCGGAAGTTCTATCGTCGGACCACTCGCGCCGCACGCTTGGCCTGAGATCAGTCGGAACGTGCCGGCTATGGCGGTCGGTCGTATCTCGTCGGCCTCAACTACTACGCCGCTGCATGTGGTCCAAGCCAATGCTAGAACATCGCCCGTTGCTATGTTCTCGATGCGGAGGGGGGCCGAGTTTGACGCCATGGCGCCCCAAGTGGCAGAAAGACAATTTGCGTCGCCGCCTTGGAATACGACCGCGATGTTGGACGGAGTAAGCACGTGCAATACACGCTGATCGACATTGACGCATGCGCCAGCATTCAGTTCGATCCGGACTGCACAGGCCGCTGGTAGACCTGTATGCCAATTTTTCAGGCTTAAATCGGCACCGTTGGTGGCGGTGATCGTCACGCGGCCACCTGCAGCGCCGGTATAGGTAACGTCCATGGTATGACGACAGCCGTCAACTGTCAGATGGCTATTCTCTTTTACTTGAATCGTCAGGACCGGATCATCGCCCCATTGCGACTCGGCGGTAATGACCTTTGCTTCATTAGCGTCGAGCTTAAGAATTCCGTCTGACACGCGCTCTCTCTTTGTATCGGATATCGAAGGCTCTGATACTGCAAAGCAGTATTTCGATCTACATGCGTAACAATATGACTATTTTGTATGCAAATAGCAATAATTTGCCAGTATGCGCCGCAGATAAATTCGGAGAATTTTTGGCTGCATCATGCCCTAAAACCGCCTGAGAGGATAGATGCGCGGCGACGTCAACACAGGACCGTGTCTGGCGTACCAGAGCTTAGATTATTCGAATGCCCGACAGCCACCGCGTGTTGACTCTCCTTAAGGCAGGAAGGAACAAGGGCGGACGTAATAGTGCAGGGGAATGGCAACGTATATCAATCGCCCGGCATAGGCCTTACCTTGGCGTCCGGTTCCCTGCCAATCGTTCTGCATCGATCCGTGCTGCCGATACTTGACAAGGTGGAAAAGATCTGTTTATCGCCCGCAGGCAAACATCGTGGCAATACGTTGATACATATAGGTCCGTCCGAATATATCGTGCGCGGCTTTGATCATCGATGACTGTGGTCAAGCGACGATGCTATCTCTCTATCGAGCTTTTCGGTAGGACTTGGAAGGTGAGTTTTGGTTCGACTCCTTGTGCTGACTGCCTTTTTTTCTGTCAGAAACCGTGAAATAGTTGTTGCTATTCTTATGATTTACTGCGGTCCTTCATAGAGGATACGTGTTTAGTAATGCAGGTTTCGTAGCATCGTTCATAAGAACGTAGATGTCGCCTAGTACACTTGAAAAGCTGATGGCCTGAGCCATTGAGTGTTGTCGAGGTGCTTAGGCGCGCAGCGCATTCTAGGGGGAAATCAAGTGGAATCCGCAGTTCAGACACAACCTGTACGTCCCTTCAGGCCCTTGGCACTTGGGATCGCAGTATTTTTATTCGGATTCTGTGGTTGTGCCGCGAACGCGTACGCCAAGACTCTCGACGTGTATGTCTCTCCTTCCGGGGTGGATACAGCCAACGGCATGAGAGCGGAGGCTCCCGTGGCTTCCTTGGCACGTGTGCAGGATATCGTGGCTGAAAATGCTCAGGGCTACGACGAAGTGCGTGTTTTATTCGCTCCAGGGATATACCGCGGACAAGGAGTTGAATGGCGTACTTTCCCCGGAGTGTGGACGCGATTTCAGCCAAGCTCGCGCAAGGGAGCCGTGATATTTGACGGACAAGGGGGGCAGCAGTCGGTCTTCTTCCAGGGGCTGGCACCAATACCCACGAATGATGCCCCTCCTGTATCGATGAAACTATCGTTCAGTGGTTTGACTATTCGCAACTATTGCGAAGGAATAAGCCTGAAAGCCTGGGCGGACGATGTCCGACGGCCTGGTGGGCGGGACGTCGTCGTAACAGAGAGTCGCTTTGAGAATATTGGTAGCAAATTCGATCCCGTCAAAGTCAACAAGCGTCCAAGAGGAAACTGTACAGCCGCCGTACGATTGCAAGGCGTAGGGCATGGGAAAATTGAAGGGAACAAATTTCAGAATATCGTCAATCTATTTGGAAATCAAACCGGGTCGAAAAAATTCGGGCGCGGTCAATTGCATGCCATTTATATTGCTAATATGTCTCAAGATAACAAAATAATCGGCAATCGTTTTGATAATTTCTCGGGAGATCCCATTCGAATTCGGGATAAGTCCGATCGAACTGAAGTGAGTGGAAATATTTTCGGCTCTCCCTCCGATAATACGAAACCTGGGGAGATACATGCGATCTCGCAATGGTATTGCAACCAGAATGTTCGGGCTTGTGTCCAGCGTCGTGTGAGCCGCAACGAGTGCGAGTCGGCAGAGCTAGAGCTCAAGAACAATCGCATAGAAGGAAAGAATGTCGCCGACTATGCTGACAGAGCGGAAGGCAAGGCCACATGTGCCAAGTAACCAGAGGGAAGCCGTTCGGCCTCATGCAAGCAATGTGTCCAAGGGGCTATGATCCGCAGTTAAGCGCGGCAGCGCATTGGCAATGGTTAGGTTGATGCTCTCGTTGCTATACAGGCCGCCGTTTACCTGTGTGCAGTGTATGACGGTGTTGCGGAACCATCTGAAGAGGCGCTGGTTGGGTTGCTTGGAGTAGCGCCAGAAGGCATCTAGCTCTCCCTGAAACGTGAGTCCGGGCATGTCGTAGATGGCGTTGCCTAGTGCTTTGAGGGGACGCCCGTGCACTAGAGCAGAACCACCGACTGTGCTGTTTACCGTAACGACTCCCCGCGCGTGGTTGAGCAATGCAGGCAGCGGGCCCGTTTCCAGATATTGCACTCGTCCGGGTTTAAGGCTCACTCGCTCGCAGATCTCAGCGATAGTGCCGGCATGGTCGTCCTGTCCCGTGTCCAGTGGATGATTCTTGATCACCAGTACCGCGTCCGGTCGGCACATTCGTGCAAACGAATCCAGCGTTACCTCTAGCACGTGCCGCATGCTCTCAAAAGTGGAGTGATGTCGGATCTGGGCATCGCTCCCCAGCTGCAAAGGTATGAGCCAGAAGGGCGTCCGGCTATAAATGAGCGACTGGATAGCGGCCAGGTTGCCGCGTTTCACACCCCCGAGTGTGGCCGCGCGCTTCAGGTAGGACGCGTATTCGACATGCGCCCGCAGGGGAGCATGCGTTCGGTAGCCGGGATAGGTTAACGGATTTCGAATGCCGGCTACGTGATATACAACGTCATGCCAAGCACGCGATGCGAACGATGGTGGGAAAGCCAAGCCATTGCCATAATCTGGTATGCGTGGCCCAATTCGCCGGTACCAAGCGGGATCCCGTGGCAATTGGGAGTGTGCATTTACCCCCCCTCGCTCAAGGGTTACCCAATAGGGGCGAAAGTAGCCTTCCTCAAATACATGTACCCGGATTCCCCGCTGTTTGGCTAGGCGGATGGCCGGTTGATGCACTGGTCGCTGGTCACCGAACAGAACGATATCGGTATGCCCTTCACTGTCCATGAGGTTCGCATACCACGACTCCAGCTTGTCAGCAGATGATCGATAGTAAAAGGCCTTGCCGCAATTCCAGTACCAGGAGTCGCCTGCGTTGAAATTTACTCGTTGAACGTCGTGGCCGGCGTCGCGCAAAGCATGACCAAGCTTGCCGAAAAATGGCGAGCAGGGTCCTTGCAAAAATAGGAAGCGTTTTCTCATGGCTTGCGTGTCAGGCGGGCGATGACACGACGTATTGGGGATGAGGAGGCGGGTTCGTTGCGCCAATCCAGTAGTTCTTGTACCGCCGTTTCCGGTGTACAGAAATGTCGGGTGCGCCGACTGACATAGGTGGGGTAAAGAATCAGCGTACCCGCGACGAGTTCGTCCAGTTGCAGGCGGCGTGTCCTCCGAGCCTTTACCGCTGGTGTCATGCCGCAGTCCTGCGTGAGCCCCCAACCGGCGTAGAACGGCATGCCCCATGTCACTACTGGCACTTGTCGGAGCAATGCCTCGAAACCAGCTAGGGAGGTCAATACGTGGACCTCATCAACGTGATCGAGCAGGAATTCGAAGGGTACATCTCCGACGACTTCGTCACACCATTGCAACGCATCTGACTCGCCTTCGCCTTTTCGGCGTAATCCGGCCATCACGTCGGGATGGGGTTTATAGAGAATGTAGGTATTGGGCCGCGCGTGACGTACAGCCTTGAGGAGATCGATGTTGCGCTGTATGTTCGCGGTGCCGTAGCGGATGGCGGCATCAGTTTCGACTTGGCCTATAACGAGCGTCACCGAGCGCGTTTCAACAGGACGCTGCCAGCGTCGAGGCAATTGCAGGTTGTACTTAGTGACCCCAGCGCTCACGATGCGGGAGCGTAGCGCTTCGGCGCGTTCGCGAAGGGCGGCGGGGAACGATGCACTGTTTAGCATGTTCTCTAGCCCAGACGGGAAGCGCGCGTCATAGTGGATTCCATCGGGGTCCACGACCCAGGATATTGGGCGGATAAGGTCGGCGCCCAGTCCAACGGATCTGAGGAAGCCATCTTCGATGCGCAATACGTTCCTTTTGTAGCCGTTCTTTTCGAGTTCCTCGGCATACTTATGGCCCCAGGTCACGAGAATTTGGTCGCGAGGGGGCGGGCTTGGGAGATTCGGCAGGAACTGCGGAATACTACCGGAAAGAAAATCTCGCACGAACGGCTGCTTCCATTTTGAGAAGCCGTAGGCAGACACGTGAGAGGGAAATCGCTGGCGTTGCCGACGCTGAAGGGCCATCCATGCCATCAGTTCCTCTACTTGACAGGGCCGGCCTGTTTCCGGGTCGAAATAGCGCGGATAGGAGACAAGGCTCGCATGTACCAACTGTTCCAGCGAGGACGCTCGCCGGCGATTGGGGGCCGGCAAGATATCGTGAGTGAGGCCCCATCCGGCATAAAACGGCATACCGTACACGTATACCGGTATTGACCATAACAAGGCCTCGAAGCCAAGCTGTGACGTAACGGTATAGACGGCGCGGGCATGCTTGATCCACAGTGCTGGGTGCGAGCCGTCCGCAATGATGCGCACGCGCGGGTTTACTTGGAGAGCTGCGACGTCAAAATGGCCCTTCTTGTGCCCGGAAACGACTTCAGGGTGAATCCTGACCACGAGCGTGCAATCTGGATATGCGGACGCTGCATCGGCGAGCATGCTCTGAAAGCTTGCTGGTGTGGCATTGCCCGCAGCAATGGCCGCGTCCCCAGCAGTCTGGTCCACGATCAATACGTATGGTCTCGGCAGCATCTCGGGGAGCGGGTCACGGCCGGCATTGTATTTGGATAGGCGCTCGTCCCTCCAGGTGGCTACCAGCCGCCGAGCCCGCTCACGTTGTTCGGCATCTATCGGCGTCGAGATCAACACCTCGAGGCGTGATGGGCTAGACGCGTCGTAATAGATGCCGAGGTCATCGACGACCAGTGAGCAAGACGCACCCTCGCTTCCCTCCAACGACCGCAGGAAACCATCTTCGAGCAACCAGCAAGCGCGCCCGCGGCGGGCGGCAAGAAGGCGGGCGCGCTGGCCGCTACGCTTAAGGCCCCAGCCTACGTATGCAATGACAGAACTGCATTTTGTCCAACGGGTCGCGATCGACAGGCGCATGCCAAGCCTATGCGACAAATGCCGTTGACTCCATACACCCCAGTCCAGCCAGTGAACAGCGGCGAATTTGCCGGCCATGGTCGGGTTAGAAACGTTGTCCAAGCAAGATCGTCTGCACAATTGGTGCCACGATCTTCTGCCATTCATACACCGCTGCGTTCGTGACGTATATCGCGTCTTCAGGATGCACAAGGAACTGCTTCGCCAGAAAGATAGCTTCCGGGTTACGCATATTCAGTCGGAAGACGAGGGCATGAGGATTCGACGGATCCGTATCGACGAGACGGAATACAAATACGCCCGTCGGGTCAGCTTTGGCTTCGTCGAGGCCGCCTACCGCTCCCAATGTCTCCAAGAGGCTGGGATTGGCGGCAGGCAAGTCGTGCAGGCCCGGCGTTTTCACGGACCCCATGGCGACGAAGCGTTGTCGCGCCCGTTCGAGGACAATTTCGGAGCGGGGCGGTACGGGTTGATTCTTGCCTTGCAGCAAGTCGTCGTATCGATACGTGTACACCTTACTTCCAGTCCGAACCACTACGTTTACCAGATGGGGTTCAAGAACCGGTCCGCCTGCCTGATTTATCGCGTCCAGCAAAGTCAGCGGACCTTGCAGGGCGGAAAAGCGGCCAGGAGCTTTTACCCCGCCCGCGACCAGGACGGAGCCGGACAAGTCGCCGACCAACTCTGCGTGTACTTGCGGATCGACGGCCTTTCCTTTGAGTCGTTGGTGAACAGCACGCTCCACTTGGGGCAGGGTCATGCCGGATACTTTCATCTCGCCCGCATAGGGCAGGGATATCTTGCCGGCGGAATCTAGCCGCAGCTTGGGGAACGTCGTCCCTCCCGCGCTAAGCGGTGAAAAAAGGGTGCTTCCCTCTTGGCCACTGTCTGAAATCATTAGCGATATGACGTCGCCAGGGATAAGAATCACGTTGCTGACCGGGAGCATTGAGACGTCGGATACCAGTTCAGGCGCTGGCGGGCGCATATAGGGTCCGATCGTCTTGGCTTCGATATCGATAACGTCATAGCGCGGGTCAGTAGCGTTCTCGTCCATGGCGATCGAGGTGCGGTACGGGCCGGCACCGGAGAGAATGCCGCAGCCGCTCAGCGCGGCGGCCAAAGCGGTCGCGATGGCCACGCGCATCAGCCGATGGTGGCATACCGAAAAGCTAAAGACCTGGGCGGGGCAAGAAACCTTAAAGTCGGAGGCAGCAATCATGAGTTTGGCCATTTAGTCGCGGTGATCTTCGATCGTGGCAATCACGAAACGCGCGACGCCGTATAGCAGGACAAGAAGAATGAAAAGGGTGGCAAGATTGTAAAAACGTTCGGGGTAGATTGCCTTCTCTGCCACGGCCGGTCGCACGATGGTGACCAGGCTCCGGATCTTCTTGGAAGCTTCGATCCGCGCATTCTCCAAGGCTGCGACGGCCAACTTATAGCTCTCTTCCGCAATGCCTGCATCGACAGTCAAGTTCTGAAATTTTGCGGCAATAACGTTAAGCTGCTCACCACCCACGGCGGAGATCAACTCTTTCTTGTCGGCAGCCAATTGTTGTTCGATTGCGCGAATTCTGGTCTGCTGTTGCCGCACCTGCGGACTATCGCCGTCCAATGCCGAACGCAACGCTTTCAAATTTGCGCGCTCTTTGGTAAGCAGGTCTTCAAGGCCCGCGATTGTCGCGCCCCTCGATTCCGCGGAAGATTTGGCGTCGAGAAGATTATTACTACTTTGAAAAGCGATCAATAAATCGCGCTTCTCTATGTAGTTGCGACGAGCGTTCGCTAACTCTCGTTCGGCAAAACTAAGATGATCCCTCGCAATCTTGTGCGAGATTTCATTCACGAACCGTTCGCTTTCAACCAATATCTCCTCGAGCATGGCTTGCGACAGCGCTGCATCCGGGGTCTGGACCTCCACTTCCAATAAGCCGGTAAAGTCGTCGAAATGTGTTTCTACGATTCGTCGATAGAACTTGAGGAGATCTTCCGAAGGGGCCTTTTTGTTCAGATAGAACATTGGGTCTCTAAGTTGATCCGCGTAGACATCGACCCATTTCAACTTGCCACGCAAGTTGTTCATCATATCAATGGACTGGATGAAGTCCTGGACGAATAGGGTCTCTTCACGGGACGTGGGGTTCGTGCTGCCCATCAGCAATGCGAGGCTGGGAACGGCCGAGCTGGCTGACTCATGCGGCTGTCGCACAACCATTTTTGCTGTGCTGACATATCGGTCAATGGAAAAAAAGGCGTAGTACAAGCCCATGAGAACCATGGGTAACACAACCATATAAATAAAAAGGGGAACTTTCTTCAGCTTGTCGAAATTTATCACGGAATTTTCCTGCGGCGATTTATTATGCTTGATAGGCGGAAATTCCGGCTTCGACGTCTTCGAAAGGACGGATTTCGCCATTTTCTACGTATAGGACGAAATTGCACAAGCGGCGAATATCTTCCATTGAGTGGCTTACCAGAATTATGTTGGACGTTTTCAGCTTTCTACCGAATTCTTGATTGGACTTTCTTTTGAAATGCGCGTCACCCACTGACATGATTTCGTCGATCAGGTAATAGTCGAAGTCAAACGCCATGCTTAAGCCGAATGCAAGGCGTGAACGCATGCCTGAAGAGTATGATCGTACTGGCTCGTCAAACCACTTCCCCAGATCTGCAAAGGAAGCGACGTAATTAATGATGCTCTTCATCCGTTCGCCGACAGCGCCATAGACGCGGCAAACGAATTTCACATTGTCGCGGCCGCTCATGCTGCCCTGGAATCCGCCGCTTAGACCTACTGGCCACGAAACGCTGCGATCGGTGACAATTCTGCCGCGATCGGGTTTATCGGCGCCGCCTAGAAGACGCATCAAGGTAGACTTCCCAGAGCCGTTCCTTCCGATCAGTCCAATGTTCTTGCCTGGAGGAACCGAGAAGCTAATGTCGCGAAAAACGTAACGTCGGCCTCGTGGCGTAATGTATGATTTTGTAACGTTATATACTTCGAACATAAATTTCTCAGAGGGACATCAAGCGAAATTTCCGCACGCGATAGGCCGCATATGCGATGAACGAAATAACGATCGCGCATTTCGCAACATATTCCAGCGACACTCCAGGATATATCCGATAATGGGCGAAGGTCGCTCCGCGAATCAGGTCAAGAACATGCAGGTAGGGATTCCATAGTAGATACTCCACAATGGAATGAGGCATTCTTGATATGGGAAAGATCACGCCCGATAGAAGGTATAGCGGGAGGAATAGCAGGCCAAGTATTACTTTCAATTCAGGTACGGCTTCCGCGATAATAGCGAAGAGTATTCCTAGGGCAAATGAAAACGCGATTCCCAAAAAAAGCACCGCTACCCATAATATTGGATCCGCAATGGCGGTTGAGTAACCATACCAAGTCAACCCGGCATATATAAGAAGAAAAGTGATCGCGGAAATGCAAAATTCAACAATTGTTCTCGCAAAAAAAGCGTCGGCTGGCTGTATTTGCTTGTAAGAGAAGAGTGCTTTATTGGCATCAACGCTGCCCATCAGCTTTAGCACTATGTTCTTGAATAGCAGAAATGGAGCTAAGCCCATCAATAGGAAAACCAGAAACTCATAGCTTCCAGTCGGGGTGGCGCGCAATTTCATGATGATGCCGAGCGCTATCATGTGGCTCAACGGCTCAAGAATGGTCCACACAGCGCCAAGCCGAATTCTCCCGAAACGGCTCCGCATTTCGCGCAGTATCAAGGCAAAAACTACGGACCGACTGATTTGAAGGGGTGAACGCGTGTGCATGGTTGTTAGATTGCTGTGAGGCGCGCCAGATTGTACAATACTCGGCTCGATCGGGGTCCGATCACCCGGACAAAGATGTTGCTAAGTTGTTTGAAAGATTCAGTTTCTTTCAAGCTGCGGGATTTCCATCCAAAGTTGCAACTATTTGCACAGATTATTTGGGTTCTCTGGCGCCGAGGTGCGCGTCGAACTCGTGGGCAGATTCTGCCGACATCGAAAAACTTGATTGCGGATATTTTTAAATGCTAGTCTTGAAGGAATATTTTTCCAGATTTTTCCCCTTCCGCTCAAGGCAGGGCCCGTACGTTTCGTTGAAAATCGCCTTGATTTCCGATGCGTTGACTCAGGCTTCGCTGCAAGCAGAGTGCCTAGTTCGAAACGTCACACCACAGAATTACGTTTCCGTGTTACGAGACTGGAAGCCCGATTTGCTGTTCGTCGAGTCGGCTTGGCAAGGGTATCGCGACTCATGGAGATACAAGCTGGCTGCCTATCCGGAGCATCCCGAGCGAACCAATGCGGCTCTGGTCCGCGTTCTTGCTGCAGCGAAGGAATGTGGGGTGCCTGCGGTATTTTGGAATAAAGAGGATAATGTTCATTACTCTCGGTTTATTGACACAGCAGCGCTATTCGATAATATATATACGGTAGATTCGAACTGCATCGAGAAATATCGAGAAGATGTACCCCGCGCTTCGATTATCGAATGTCTTATGTTCCCCGTTCAGCCAAGGTTTCACTATTTGAAAACTCAGGAAGTATCAAAAAAGGGCAGCAGCTGTTTTGTTGGGAGCTACGGCAAGCATGTTCATCCGCGTCGCCGACAGTGGCAAGATATGCTCTTCCAGGCTTTCGCACCCGGGGGGCTGGATATATACGATCGCAATTCTGGACGTAAAGCGAAGCATTATCGTTATCCTGAGGTTCCCGGGGTACGTGTGCGCAATCGTGTTCCGTATGAGCAGACCGCTGACCTTTACCGTCGATATCAGTTCAATTTGAATGTGAATACTATAGAGCAGTCACCTACGATGTACTCTAGACGGTTGATAGAGATTCTCGCGGTGGGAGGCGTAGCCGTTTCTTCCCCATCGCAGGCCGCGTCGGCACTTTTTTCGGATTTCTGCGAGATTGTCGGTAATCTGGAAGAAGTTGAGGAGATAATCCATTGGTCGGGTGAGCGATATCGATCGGCTGTCGACCGAGCTCACGCAGGTGCGCAGGTAGTTGCCAAAAACCACACATGGAGTTGCCGACTTCAACAAATCGAACAGGCCAGCCTTTTCTGATTTCCAGCATTTCACGAAACGGCTGGTGCTGGAAAGTTAGGTTGAACTCGGATGTCCCTCTAGATCAAATGGATACTAACGTATAGGATTGCTGAGGCTCGAAGACTTGCGCGATGCCGTCAAGCCGAGCAGCATAGTGATTTCTCGCGGTATTTGCCAAAGTCTTCGACTCGCGGCCGACCTGTTGGCCTTCGTAAATGCCGCGCAACTCCTTAGAGCCATCCATGATTTTCTCGATGTTCTTGCTTGCCAGATTTCGCATCGCGGCTTGAATGTCGTAATTCCTGCCGGAGGCATACAGTTTGCCTGCCCTTAGTGCGTTGGCCTCTTGGATCTCCCGAAACTCTTTGATGACATCCTGTTGTGCCAATGCCGTAACTGGCATATGGGTCAATGGGGGAGGGGCGCAGTCGAAGAAACCCGATTCATATGCAAATAAATGGGCGCTGGGCGTGCTCTGTTGAATGATGTCATGAAGCAGCTTGCCCTGCGAGCGCACGGCATGAGGCAATTGCTGAGCTGCGAGCAAAAATTCCTTTTGCGCAAGGGGATAATATAGCAATTTGCCAACGGAATACGCGTGCCGTAAATTGCCAAAATGGTACCTATTGCGATGTAGGATATAGTGATTATCCAGAACTTCGTAAATGTTTTTTCCGGGTATCGCACGAATATCATTCACAAAATCTTGAAGGGACTGTGAATAGAGTTCTTCCGGTATCGATTGCCGTTGCACCAGCGATCGAAAGATGTGCGATGCATCGTGCCATACATTTCCTCGGGTGACCTTGAATTTACCGCTTACAGGAAGGCTGCGGAAGTGCTTGGCCCAATAACCTCGAAGTGCCTCGCCGCCGCCACCATGTATCTCCATATACATGCCACTATTGTTGCGAGTTTCGAAATTTTGCGGTTTGAATGAATAATACTTATTGGACCGATATCGACGATAATCAAAAAGGCATTCAGAGAACGTCTTCGGTTCCACATGCCTTTCCATGGGTTCAGTCCAACGGAGGTTGTAGTGCGAGACAAGCTCGGTGGCTATTGCGAAGTCGCGCCTGAGCACATCCGAGACGAGACCTAATTTTCCCTCCGGCCCGTGGGTCGTGCATGTGAAGTCTCGATTCCGTCTCGCGAGAAGAAGCGCGAGGCATGCTCGGGAGTCTTTGCCACCAGACAAGTAAAGCTCTTTTTTCTCGATTCCATTGGTGTTGAGGCTCTCGAGCTGCGTTCTCAGTTTTGAAATGCCAATGTCAATTAGGTCATGATAATCGGCAGCGGGCGTTTGGTCCCATATTTCACTTGAGGTTACCGAGATGCCCTGTGCGGTGATGCGAATAACCTCGCCTGGTAACAAACGCTTCACTTGGATGCACGATGTGCGAGTGCTATATCCTTGATTGAAGAACGCGCTGGTTGATGCCATCAACGGAAGGGCATAGGAAATATCGGGACATGGCTTGCAGTTGCGGTCGCGCAAATAAGTCAACAGTGCTTCGAACGATGGGCTAGCCGCGGCGATTCCTGCACCGTTTAGTTCAGGGGTCGTATAGAACAGGTGAAAGAATCCGAAATGGTCGGTGCGGACCGCAATAGATTTTCTATCCCGGCTTACCGCTAACCATTCCCCTTGCATGTCCATGTCGAAATCATGGACTGGTATCGAGCTTTCCCTTTTATCACGCAGAGTCGTTGAACTCCCGAAACCGATTCCGTCGAAAAAAATGACGTTGTCGCTAGCCAGTTCCGGCTCCTTCCACGCCAATTCGAGCACATACGCGTCCGTTCTATTATTCATCAGAGACTTTCATAAGGATTCGATTTCGTTTTGTTTTGCGGTCCCGCCATCGTTTCATAGAGCTTTCGTAATGGCCTTGACCGTTCCCAGTTGGTCCCTCAAATACAGTTTTGCAGTTAAGGCTTCTTTTGTCTGCACCGCCTTGAATGTGGCATGCGGATTCGGTCGATACCATTGCTGAGCAACACGCTGAGCGCCGCTATAAAGATAGCACGCATACTCAAAGTCAGAAACCGCGCCTAATTCCGCAGAGATATTCAGCGCGAGGTGAATATTATCGCCTTCTATTCGAGAGTCTATGGCAATATCATTTTGCGTCGGTGGGCGGATCGCAAGCCATCGGAATGCCGCTGCAGACGAATACTCTGATTGCGATAAATAGCGGCGACCAATGTAGGTAAGGGGCGTATCGGCGTTAATGCGGGAAACCAATTTTCGCAAAAATACCGAAGGAGGAACCGCGTGGCCTTTTCCCCAATCGCCGATGAAAAGTTGAATATTACCCTGTGGGCTTTGGAATGTATTGGGGCCGATCGCCCGAAACTTGATATTATTCAGCCACGGACCCGCATGTTTCGACATGTGAAACACATCGCTTCTGTTTTGCAGAAAAATAATACTATGCCGAGGATCAATGGTGTTGATCTGAGGGAGGCGATGCAGGCCTGTCTCGATGTTTTGATCGAGAAAATCCTGTAGCTGCGCTTGGGAATTGGCGGCATCAGCGGGGATAGAAAGTTCCGGATATGCTGTTTCAAGGTATTTATGGCCGGCAGCTGCGTAGTATGCGCCGATGGACGTTTGCGGATTCCATACTACCGCCGTCGCCTGACTTTGCAGGCGAGCGATAATATTCAGTGCGGCGAATCCCCCGCCGCTCCCGCCGACGAGTACTGGCAGCAAGCCTGTGGCCGTCGCCACCTGATCTATGTTCCTAGCGACAATATCGAGTAAGTCTGGCGTGCTGGAATTCCCGGCGTACCAAGCCAACGTCAGATCCCGATTGAGGGCAAGCGTGGGATCGGATACCGATAGGAGGGGGAGGCGGGTTGTGCCGGCCAAGCCAATTCCTGAAAAGAAAGGTGCGCTTGCCGTGTCCCGAGCCTGCTCGGACACCGCACCGCTGAATACTACGAGAAAGGCCCGGGATTTTCGGTCCTCATCTCGGAATCCTTTTGCCAGGAAATCTAGCGTCGGCCCTTCTGCAGAAATACGGAACGAATGAACGCCGTCCGCCGGCGCTGAAGAGTTCACACTGAAACACTTGTCGGAGTATTCAAAACGCTCCATATTCCAGCGGTCATAGTCCAAATCTAATGTCATTGTCTATTGGTATTTATATGGTGTGATATGGCACTATCAGTAATCGTTCGGCAGTTGCATACTCGACGATTCGATCGGAGTCCGCGTCAATACCGGCATCATACTAAAACGTCGGCATTTTGTCTTGGCGCGAAGTCTAGCGGCTGGCGCGGTGTAGGGAGGCGAGCATTGGGAGGGGTGGCAACTGCGCGGGATGATGCGCCTATCTTTCCTATTGCTGGTCCCGGAGATACGCCTGGACGGCTGGAATTCCGGCTTTAATCCAGCTTTCAATGAGACCCTTTTGCATGGCGATGGCAGGCGCGACGTGGCCTTGCCCCCAGTTCCCTCTGTAGTACAGTATGTTCTGAGTCTTGTTTTCGTATATATTCTTGACCGCTTGCATGAGCCTGCTTCGCGTCACCCACGGATCAGCGTGTCGCGTTAAATGATGAACGTCGCTGTTATTCTGTAGATATACAAGCTGATGATCTTTTCTTATGCGGTCGGCATCTGGGATGCGGAAGGTGTTTATATCGAAATTCGCGTCGACGAACCGTTGAAATGCGATTGTGTCGCGCGTGACATCATCGCTTATGACGATATCGGGAAAGGCGATTCGCATATATTTAAGTGCTGGACCTATATAATAGGATCCGATGGAAGTCTGAGGGTTCCACACGACCGCTACCGCTTTTGCGTCAAGTCGCGTCAGAACTTGCATCGCGGCAAATCCGCCTCCACTGCCTCCGACGAGAATTGGCTCTAAATTCTCTTTCCTTGAAATTTGGTCGATAAGTTCGGCAATCGTCGAATAAAGATCTGGCGCCAGATGATTCCCGGCATACCACCCTAATGCCAGTGCACTGTCCAACGCCAGTGTAGGGTCCGAAAAGGAGAGAATAGGGAGGTTGAGAGACTTCGCTAAAGCCGTACCGGAAAAATATGGGGGCATGGAACCGCTGATGGCACGATTGCTTACTGCTCCACCAAAGGAAACGAGGAAGACTCGCGTTTGCTGATGCCGCGATTCGAACCCGAGCGTCAGCATATCGAGGGGGAGGGCGCCCGCGGCGAGCGGGATGGTATGCAGACCATCACGCGTCAACACCTGAGGATCTTTGGGAACAATTTTGTATTGATAGCGTGGGTAATGCCAATTGGTGTAGTCAAGAAACATTGGCGCAATCGGAGTGCGGCCGCTATTGACGGTCGGAGAAATCCCGTGTCGCGGCTTGTCTGTTCCGGCGGCGATCGCGCCTGCCCCCATCAGGAGCATCATGACGATGGCCAGCACAGCTTTGAAAGAGGCGGTAGGCGCACGAATGTTCACGCACTCCGAACCCGCAGCAATCAGTGTACGTAGTCGATACGCCCTAGGCTGCCAGCTTTTCGGAATCATGCCAGCGCTGGCACGAACTCTCTTGCTATGCAAGGAAGGTGCTCCTAAGTAATTGCCACAGAGGCACGTGACGGGATACCGCCAGTTGCTGCAATAGCTTGCACCCTATAACGGTGCAACTCGAAACGAGTTCGATTGCACACGTTAGAGCGACCTATACCTGTCCTAATTTATCTCTTTTATGCGGACCAGTTCCTTTTCGATCGTTTCATTAAATCCACATTGACCCCGCACACGGCTGGCAGCATTGCGGGATTTTCGTTGAAATTCGGAGGGGTTCATATACATCGCCTCCACAGCAGCCGCCATGGCATCAATGTCCTCTGCTGGAACGGCATACCCGCAATCGTCATCCACGAATTCCGGAATGGCGGCGACGGCATTGGTAATGGGAACAAGCCCTGAAGACATGGCTTCGTCGCGAGATACTCCTTGGGCGTCCATCCGCGTTGGCGTGAGGAATATGCCGTGATCGCGATGGATGGCAGCGATTTCATGCTGGCTCAAGAACCGTTTATGGCAAGAAACGTTCAAGAATTCCCGTACAGGCGCAGTAGTGCTGTCAAACAGATCGCCATCCCCGTATAGGTTGAACTCCAGATCCTTGAAAAACGGTCGGTTTGACAATTTCAGGATGCAGCCGATCGTCAAATCATTGGCATATTTCCTGCTTGCATATGGCCGGATCGACAACAGCTTCAATCGCTGGTTATTGTCCTTTTCTTCGTACTGGAAAATATTCGAATCGATATAGTTATGGACGATGGAATAGGTTCCGGTATGGAGAGTAGCTCCAAGGTCGTGCACCACTTCGTCGGCAAAGTACTTGGAAACAAAAACTAGATGTACATTCGGATGCGGTCTGGGCTGCAACACCTTTTTCCAGAATTTGACTCGCTTGTCGCTCAGCCTCTTTTGACGGACGATCTCCTCCTTCGACATTCTTTCGAATTCGAACTCGCGCCGTTGCCAGACTTGAATCTCTGCTCCGTGAATCCAGATGTCGACTTTCACCTTATCCAGATGCTTCTCGAGCACTGACCACATTTTTTCGTCAAGCAGATGCACCAGTACCTTTTTGTATTGCCCGCTTGCCAGCGTCTGGTCAAGCAGTTGCAAATCCCCGCTTGCTACGTCGATGCCTTCGAATTCACGATAAGGTGTCTCTTGTACGTTGGTTAAGCGGAATACGTCGACGTCAAGGCCGGCATCGCGATACGAGCGAACTCGACTGTGCAGAAAGCCATAGCGATACAAATCGTCATATGCAGGATACTGCTTGGTTAGCACAAGATAGGGTGAGCGGCTTACTAGCGTGGCTGGTGGTTCACCGTGTGAGCCAAACACAATCGCTTCGATAGTGGCACTACCGCTACCTTGGATGCGAAGTCCAAATCTGATCTTGGCGCAATTCGTAGGAATGGCAAGCGTATGGCCACCGCCTATCGGATTCATCTGATGTGCGATTTTCTTGCCAGATTCGTCTTGGAATTCGAATACCGACTTAATCTCCTGGGGATTGGATGCCATTACTTCGAAATGACTGTTTAACACTAGGTTAAGCTCTTCGCGGCTGAAGATCTTCGTCGCATAGATATAAGCGAATTTGTCCGGAGGCATGGTGCTGCGGATGGTCAGCTTGTTGTCCTTTAAGCCTATCTGGATCTGCTTGGACGCTGGAGCCGGAAGGACCGCGTGCAATTCCTTCCCCGAGAGTTTGGGCAAGGTGTCCGCAGTGGGACGGTCGGCGCTAAGCGTCTTCTTGATCTTCTCGGCAATGGGGATTAGATCTGCGTGGAACGACGCACCGCTATCTTGAATGACGGAATCCGAACATTGTTGCTGTGCATCGGCTGGCAGGACGGTATGCAGCTGCATGTCGCAATAATTGAACTCGTCGATAGCCAATGCCTCGACCGGCAAGGGGGGGGAGCCCAAGTCGCAAATGCTTGCAAGCTGCGTGGAATCTAGATCTGCCGTCTTGAATAATGACCGGCCGATTGCGGCGCCGGTGCTGACTTTATATTGCTTTCCGTCGTCATTCAGAAGCAGCGCGCCTGAAGATTCCAGCGAGTAATACGCCATTTTTGTATAGGCCATTGCATCTGAATACTCGTAGGCGAGTGCGAGGTCGGTCAGGTAGTGCGCGCCATAATAAGCCTGGGACGTCATGCCTCCGATCAGGTCGAAACTCGTTTTGGTCATCTCGACCGCAGCGATCATCTCGTCCATGCTGCGAAATACCCGTACGCCAGTTTGAGCGAGGTCGGCTGCCGTGTTGGAGGGCACGACCAGATATAGAGTCTTGGCGGCATGAGCCTGCCGCAAAAATGATTCAACCGTTCGAGCACGCTGCTGGTCATCTTTGGCATGTGCGACCACGAGCACGGAGCGCAATTGTTCCTGAACCGGTTCATTGGCCAGCTTGGCCCTGATGTACTGTAGCCGCTGGCGATATGTATGTTGGGACATCACCTTGCGCAAACCCTGAAGTCGGAACTTGCGATAGGCCAGCTCGTTGGAGCATATCGGCTCCAGTTTCTTTTTGATTTGGCTGGCATCGTCGGAGCAGACCACCAGATCCCCGAACATAACCCGGACGCCGCGCGAGAAATTGCTAACCACCACCGTGTTGGAAGCCAGCAGCTCGAAAACTCGTCGCGCATACATGGTCTGAGATTGCTTGATGGTATTCATGTTCACGCCATAGCGGTATCCCTTGTAGGCGCGGTCAATTTCGGAAAAGGGCAGGCTCCCGAGAATCATGGACGAGTATTTTTCCGGAAACTCGTAGTGAGGATGGGGTTTTTCGTGGTTCCGGTCGTAGATCTCCACAGGCTTCAATGAAGAAACCGTATCGATCAAAGCTGCAAAATCGCGTTGCCGTTCGGGGTAACGGAGATAGTAGGAACCAGCGAAGTTAAAGGCGTCCTTACGGTCGAACTTCTCGATGGGATTGTGCGTTTTTGGTTGCGCTGCGAACGGCAGTAGCGCGACCCGATCATGGCCGAGAGCAGCTTTGTACTTTGGAAGGCAGTCGACGTCGGTCGTGAATACGTGGTCGACGAGCGCCGCTACAGCGATAAACGTACTGAAGTGAACCGGGTCTTCCTTGTTCCAGAAGATCGACGGAATTCCCTTGGCCCTGCAATGGGCAAGCAGTGCGGTGATCTCGTCCGCGCAGTTACTGATGATTCCCTTCCATTTGTCGTCCACACCTTTCCAGGCGGATTCGACGAATATCAAGTCAGGTTGAAACTCATCGACCTGTGTGCGCCAGTCTTCGGGACGCAATTGCAACATTTCGCATTCCGGGGCATAGGAATGGAAGGTGAATTCGTCCATGATCCCGGCGATCTTCAGCTTCTGCTGCGGGTTCTGGGAATGGATTGCAGAGGTCGAAGGGACAAAGGAGACCCGTGGTGCGACATTCGGTTCCTCGCGTGTTCTGAAGTTGGCTGTAGTCGACGTTCGTGAGGTCGACTGTTGCTTCATGAGCTTACGCTTGCGTCGTTCTTTGCCGTCTCTATGTATACGGATCAATTCACCCGGCAGACCGATGAATGATGACCAGGACTTGAAGGCGTGCAGCAACGCGTAGCCTAGCTGGAAGGACAGGGTCTTGCGCGTTTGCTCCACTTGTAGCAACGCCTGCGTCTTTGCTTGCTCCAGATTCCTGATACGGCGCTCAAGATGTCGGATTTTCTCGATGGCTTCCTTTTCCTGAGCTTGAGAGCCTCTAAATTGAGCCAGGAATTCGCGGCCTTTCATTCGCGCTTCTTTCAGTTCGGCAGTTGTGGAGGCAAGCTCGGTTTCCATTTTGGATAAGCGCGCCTGGCTCTCCCGGGCTTGCATCACCGCGATGCTCTGGGCGCCACTCAATTGCCGAACGCGCGTTTCATGTTGCGCGATCTCGGCACGGAGGGCTTTCAATTGCCCGCCTTGCGCGGAGGCTGCATTGCGCAGTGTTTCCTGGACCGCCAGGTTTTCAGCGATCTGAGCTTGCAACGCAAGGACATGCTCTTCACGCCCGGCAATCAACTGTTCCGTTTGCGCTTCTTGCCTGCGGAGCGATTCCAATTCCTGGGCGGCATCGCGCCGCGCTTGTTCAAGTTGCGCCCTTGTGCTCTCCAGCTCCATGGACGTTTGCTGCTGCGCCTGTTGCAGTTGCTGGATTTTCCCAGCAGCTTCTACCTCGATTTGTTCAAGCTTCTGCTTGGCAGCGATCACCTCTGCTTGCTTTTCGTGCAATGCGGCTTGGGTCTCTTCAAGACGTTGGTCAAGCAGATCACGATGTGCTTGTGCTGCAGCTCCGTCGGCTTGCAGTTGTTGAACGGCGGCGTCTCTCGCTGCCTGCATAGCCTCTAGGCTTTTTTCGATTGCCAGTACATCGGCACGCGCTTGAGCGACTCGAAGTTCGGCGTCCCGTTGGGCGTCAGCAGCACTGCGCTCGAGATCCTGCATAGCGATGTCGCGCTGCAGTTTTTCATGGCGCAGAACTGCGATCTGTTGCGCTTGTTCCAGTTCAAGAATACGCGACTGGGCTTGGACGTGCGCGACGGTTTGCGCTGCGTTTGCTTCGGCCGTCTGGCTCGCCTTGAGCGCTTCGGCAAGGCGGGAAGCCTCACTCTGTGCCGCTGAAATGGCGTCGCGCTCGGCACCCTGCACGGCTTCCAACTGCGCTTTGAGCGTCGCGGCGTGCGATTCGTGTTCTGCCCGTAATACGCCCAACCCCGCAAGTTGTTCGGACGCGGTGTCGAGTTCCTTGCGTAGCGCTTGCAACTGATTGTGTGCCGCGCGGAGTTCCCCCTTGACCGATCGCTCCATCTGTTTCAGTGCGATTTCGGCTTCTTTGACAAGCGCGTCCGGCCATGGGTTGGCGGCGGGCGGCCGTTCCAGAACTTTGGGACGAGCCTTGCCTACGAGCGCCAGGGTCTCACCGAACAAACGCATCTCTTCTGTTTCGAAATGGCAAGCCTGGATCCTTGCGGGTTCACGCAAGAAATAGCTCGGGTCGGTATTCGTTTGTAGGCCGAACGGCCAGAGGGAAATCAGTCTTCCGCCTGCTTTGAGTTTGCGGTACACCACCTCAATGAAATCTTCCGGCCTTTCCGATAGCGCCACGCTTTGCGGCAGCAGGATGGTGTCGAAGCTACGATCGACCAGAGACGCGATGTCGAGTAGCGTGCCTTCCTTGAGCGTGATGGCGCGTTGGACTTGCGCAGGTTCTTGGGAAATGAAGGATCTGGCCTGGCCGATAGTTACCGAATCCGATGTCAAACCGATGACTGTCTTGCCAGCCCGAGCGAGCAGGATGAGTATCGCGCCCTGACCGCAGTCGACGTCCAGCACCTGCTCGCCTTCGATCTTGCTTGACACCCAGTCCAAGCATTTTTGCGTCTTCTGCATTAAGTCAACGCCCAACTGCCCGGCGTAAGCTTCCCATCCTCGTTGCTGCATCGTAAGCATGGCTGACATAGCTCTTGTCGTCTTCTCTTAAAAAAAAGGACACTTGGTCCGGCCCGAACGCCAGAACAAGCGCCTATATGCTTATTTTTGGGGCAGGCCAGACCGATGTTGGCCGCCCCTTTAAGGCATTGCTATCAGTGTTAACGGGTGCGAGGTAGGCCCACGGCGTCCACGATCAACGCGCCTTGCTTGACGGTCAGAGGCGCTTCCGTGAACTGGCTGTGCTTGACCAGCACCGCAACCACGTCGGCTTCGCGCAGCACTTGATCCAGCGAGGAAAGCGTGCCGCGCTTGAACGATTTGGGCAGCTCCTCGATATACGGCTCTACATAATAGAGTTCGCAATCGATTTTCTCGCTGATTTCCTGGGCGATGTGCAGGGCAGGGCTTTCACGCAGGTCATCGATATTGGGCTTGAATGCCAAGCCCAACAGCGCGACCTTGACCTTGCCCTGCGGCGTACCGTGAGCTTCGACCTTGTGGATGGCCGCTTCAATTTGTCCGAAAACCCAGTGCGGCTTGGAGTCGTTGACTTCGCGGGCAGTACGAGTCAGGCGCGCCTGCTCGGGCGTCTTGTTCACGATGAACCAGGGGTCCACCGCGATGCAGTGGCCGCCTACGCCGGCGCCGGGCTGCAGGATATTGACTCGCGGGTGGTGGTTGGCCAGGCCAATCAGTTCCCACACATTGATCTGGAGCTTGTCGCAGATCAGCGAGAGTTCGTTCGCGAATGCGATATTCACGTCGCGGAACGCGTTTTCCGTAAGCTTGGACATCTCCGCGGTGCGGGCATTGGTTTCAAGCAACTGACCTTCGACGAACAGCTTGTAGACGCTCTTGGCTTTTTCCGCGGAGATTGGGTTGATACCGCCGACGATTCGATCGTTTTCCACGAGCTCTCGCACGACCTGGCCGGGCAGCACGCGCTCTGGGCAGTAGGCCACGTAGATGTCGCTGTCGACGCTGCCCTGCAAGGGCAGCTTCAGGTCATGACGCAGTTCGGACAGCCATTGCACCATTTGCTCGGTGGTGCCCACCGGCGAGGTGGATTCCAGGATGACCACGTTGCCCGGACGCAGCACTGGTGCGATCGCTTCGACGGCGGCCTGGATGTAGGACAGATCGGGTTCGTAGTCGCCTTTGAACGGGGTGGGCACGGCGATCAGGAACGCATCAGCGGGTTCCGGCTTGGTGGTCGCGCGCAGCCAACCTTCCTTGACCACCGATTGCACGATGTTCTCGAGGCCGGGTTCGACAATGTGGATGGCGCCGCGGTTGATCGTGTCGACCGCGTGCTGGTTGATGTCGACACCGACGACCTTGACCTGGCGGGAGGCGAGCATTGCCGCGGTGGGCAATCCGATGTAGCCGAGGCCGATGACCGAAACGGTTGAGGTAGTGGTGTTCTGCGTCATTTCGAGGTTTGCTGGGTTTGAAAGTGGTTCAGGAGCGCCTGGACGATCCGAGGCGAGGCTTGCCCGTCCCCATAGGGGTTATGGGCGTAGGCCATCTTTTGGTATTCCGCATCGTTGTCGGCGAGTTCACTCACGGCCTGGACGATGCGTGCCGGATCCGTGCCCACCATCCGGACGGTGCCGGCGGCTACGGCTTCCGGCCGTTCCGTGTTGTCGCGCATGACCAGCACGGGTTTGCCCAAGGAGGGCGCTTCTTCCTGGATGCCGCCGGAATCGGTCAGGATGATGAAGCTCTTTCCCATGAAGTAGACGAAGGGCTCGTACTCCAGGGGTTCGATCAAGTGCACATTGTCCAAGTCGCGCAGCAGGCGGTTGACCGGTTCGCGGACATTAGGATTCAGGTGCACCGGATAGACGAACTGCATTGCCGGGTAGCGCAGCGACAACTGCTGGATGGCTTGGCAGATTGCTTCGAAGCCGCCGCCGAAGTTCTCGCGGCGATGGCCGGTAATCAGCACCATACGCTTGTCGCCAATAAGGAACGGGTATTGCTCGTGCAACGCGTTGCGCAGCTGTTCGTTCTCTTTGACTTTGGACTGCACGGTGAGGAGCGCATCGATGACGGTATTGCCCGTCACCAGGATGGCGTCCTCGGGCTTGCTTTCGTCCAGCAGATTTTGGCGAGACTGCTCGGTGGGCGCGAAGTGCAGCGATGCGAGCACGCCGGTGATCTGGCGATTGGCCTCTTCGGGCCAGGGGGAATAGATATTGTGCGTACGAAGCCCCGCCTCGACGTGGCCGACCGGGATGCGGGCGTAGAACGCCGCCATCGAAGCCGACAGGGTGGTGGTGGTGTCGCCATGTACCAGCACGTAATCGGGACGGAAATCCTGGAGTACGTCGCGCATACCCTCGAGGACTCGGGCAGTGATCGAATACAGATCCTGGCCAGGACGCATGATGTCGAGGTCGTAGTCGGGCTTGATGCTGAACAGCTGCAGCACCTGATCAAGCATGTGCCGGTGCTGGCCCGTTACGCATACGCGCGAATCGATAGTGGCATGGGCGTTAAGCGCTGCGACGACGGGGGCCATCTTGATGGCTTCCGGCCGCGTCCCGAATACCGTTAGAACTTTCATGAACGACGGAGGCTCCGAAAAAATAGAAGACGCTTCTTTTAAGCGTCTTGAAGACTGGACAGCTGGCGTGCGGGTATATATTTCGATCCTGATACGGCGAAGCTATTCAGTCCCTAGAAAGCTCTGCAGTATGAATCAATTGCCGGGGCTGCTGCACGGCAACATATTTCAAATCGCTACATTTATTTCTTAATGCGTAAAGTTCCGAATAAAACTAACGTCTGAATACATCGACCTTTCAGAATTCCGGCCAGTCTATCTAGACAATTGCGCAGTTGATATGACGACGGAGCGCCATTCGGTGGAAAATGAAAGTATATGTGTTCCATGTTAATTTTTAAGGCTCTCCTATTAGCCGCCAGAGGCGTTGAATCACATTTCGGCGCGCAAGAGTGTTGCCGTATGCCGAAGCTGCTCCTCGGTATGCTCACAGGAAATAAAGAAGCGCAAGCGCGCCGACTTCTCGGGGACGGCCGGATACAGAATGGGCTGGACGCTGATGCCGAGCTCGAACAGCCGGGCCGAAAGGCGCGTGGCCTTCAGGGAGCTGCCGACGATGGCGGGCACCACGGCCAAGCCCGCGCTCATCCCGGTATCGATACCGGCCATCTTTGCCTGTTCCAGAAAATACCGCCCTCGCGCTTGCAGCGCGGCAACGCGTTCCGGCAATTCCTTCATGCGCTGCAACGCCGCCAACGAGGCCGCGGCAACGCCTGGTGGCATGCCGACGCTGTAGAGAAAGCCTGGCGCCAGGAATTTGAGGTGTTCGATCAGGGCGGTTTCACCTGCGATGTATCCGCCGCAGCCCGCCAGGGTCTTGCTCAAGGTTCCCATCCAGATGTCGACGTCGCTGCCCGCCACCCCGAAATGCTCGCGGATGCCAAACCCGCGCGCGCCCATGACGCCCAGGGAATGGGCTTCGTCGACCATCAGGAAAGCGCGATGGCGTTGCTTGATCTCGATGAACCGGGGCAGGTCCGGATAGTCGCCGTCCATGCTGTAGATGCCTTCCAGCACGATCAGCACGCGCTCGAACTGGTGGCGTTGCTCGTTCAGGATGGTATCCAGCGCTTCCCAGTCGTTGTGAGGAAAGGGCAAGCGGCGGGCGCCTGACAGTTGGATGCCTTGCAGGACGCTGTTGTGGATCAGTTCGTCGTGCAGGACCAGGTCGCGGGGGCCGAACAGATAGCCGATGGTCGAGACGTTCGTCGCGTGACCGCTGACGAAGGTGACCGCGTCGTCCACGCCGTACAGCGCCGCGATTTCCTGTTCTAGCTGGCGATGCACCGGGCGTTCGCCCGAAACCACTCGGCTGGCCGACACCGAGGTCCCGTATCGGTCGATCGCGGCTTTTGCCGCCGCGATCACCACGGGATCGCCCGACATGCTCAGGTAGTTGTAGCTGGCGTAGTTGATGAACTCGCGCCCGCCGATCCGCGTGTCGGCGCCGGCGGTGCTTTCGTGCAGCTTGAAGAAGGGGTTCTTCACGCCCAGACGCTTTGCGCCATCGTTGATGATGCGCAATTGCTGATAGCCGGGATGCAGGTGGAACCGGTAGTGTTCCTCGGGGATTTCGGCCTTCTTCTCGGCCGGGCGCGCGGGTGCCTGGCCGCCTGGTGCGGCGGCTTGGCGCAGCTTGCGCTCCAGGGCCTGCTGGATCAACTTGTCTTTAATGCCTGCAGTAAGGCCAGGCAGTTTCTTCATGGTGCTCAATTAATTCCGACCTACTGGATCATGCGTTGCATGGGGAGGCTGCCGTTCATCTTGATCTCGTCGACGAAATCCGAGACGGAGCTGGAACCGACCTCGGCGGCGTGGCTTGCGACAACGTGCTGGACGCTGGCGGTCACTGCGTCGCCTTGATCGTCGTGTTCGTCGCGCAATAGCAGCACCAGTCTTTCGGCAAGCTTGGCAGGGGTGGGGCTTTCATTCAGCGCCATCACCGGCAAGCGGATGCCGAAACGGTTTTCCAGCGCCACCACCAGTTCCACGCCCATTAACGAGTCCAGGCCCATGTCGTAGACCGAACGCGTGGCTTCGATCTTGTCGGGAGAGACGCGCAGGATTTCGCCGATCTCGGCTTTGAGCATGTCGGTGAAGCGCTCGTGCAGCGCGGCATCGTCCAGCGTGGCGATCAGGTGGGCGATGTCGTCCGCACCGCTGTCGTCATCGCCGTTGTCACCGGCCTGGCGGGCGATTTCCGAGAACTTCGGCAGGTTGGCGGTGGGCAGGAAGCGGCTTAACGCGCGCCAATCCAGTTCCAGCACGCCCAGGCCCGACACACCGGCCACCAGCATGTCTTCCAGAGCATCCAGGGCAACTTGCGAAGCCAGGGCGCCTCCGCCCATGCGGCCTTGCAGCGCGTCCTTGATCTTCTGGTTGCGTGCCAGGAAACCGACGTCGTCGATGGCGCCCCAGCGTACGCAGGTGGCCGGCAGGCCTTCCGCGCGGCGTTGCGCGGCCAGGCGTTCCAGCCAGCCGTTGGCGGCGACGTAATTGCTCTGTCCGGGGTTGCCGAACAGGGTCGTGGCCGACGAATAGAAGATGAACAGGTCCAGGGGCAGGGCGCGGGTCAGCTCATGCAGGTGCTGGGCGCCCAGTACCTTGGCAGCGAGCGTGCGCTCGATCTGCGCGGGTGTTGCGCTGCGCGCCAAGCCGTCGTCGATGACGACCGCCGCGTGGACGATGCCTCGGAGGGCAGGCATGGTGCCGGCCGTCTCGTCGAGCAGGCGAGCCAGCGCGTCGCGGTCCGTCACGTCGCAGGCGGCTGCGTGGACGCGCACGCCTTGCGCTTCGAACGCCGCCAGGGCGGTTTTTGCGGCTTCGCTGACGGGGCCGCTGCGGCTGATCAAAATCAGATTGCGGGCGCCCTTGTCGGCCAGCCATTGCGCGGTGCGCAGGCCGAATCCGCCCAGTCCGCCGGTGACCAGATAGGTGGCGTCGGCCGGCAGCGTCAGGCCGGCTGTGGCGTCCCGCGTAGCGGTATGGATGCCGCTGATGCCATTGCGGTACGTGACCACGATTTTGCCGATCTGGCGCGCCTGCTGCATATAACGGAAGGCGTCGACGATATCGTTCGCGTCAAAGACGGAATACGGCAAGGGGTGCAGCGCGCCTTCGCGGAACAGCGCCATCATCTGACCGAACAGACGTTGGGTAAGGTCCGGGCGCTCGTTCATCAGCTGATCGGCGTCGATGCCGAAGTAGCTGATGTTGTTGCGGAACGGGCGCAGGCCGATGCGGGTGTTCTCGTAGAAGTCGCGCTTGCCCAGTTCCAGGAACCGGCCAAACGGCTTCAGCACTCGCAGGTTGCGGTTGATGGCTTCGCCAGCCAGCGAGTTCAGCACGACGTCCACGCCGCGCCCGCCGGTGTCGGCCAGGATTTCGTCGGCGTACGACAGCGAGCGCGAATCATAGATATGGCGCACGCCCAGCAGGCGCAGCAGATCGCGTTTTTCGTCGGAGCCCGCAGTCGCGTAGATGTCTGCGCCAAGCCATTGGGCGAACTGAATGGCGGCGATGCCGACGCCGCCGGCTGCGCCGTGGATCAGGATCTTCTCGCCTTCTTCCAGGCGCGCCAGGTGATGCAGGGCGTAGTAGACCGTGAAGAACGTGCTGGGGATGGTTGCCGCGGCTTCGAACGAGAAGCCTTCGGGAATGTGAGAGATGGCGCTGGGCTTGGTCAACACGCGGTCGCCGAAGCTGGCCGGGCCGAAACCGACGACGGCGTCGCCCACGGCGTAGCCGTCCACGTCCGAACCGACGCGAGTGACCGTGCCCGAGAACTCCAGGCCGAGCGTCGGACCGGCAAAGCCGTTTTCGATGGCTTCGTCGGACAGCAGGCCCAAGGCGTACATGACGTCGCGGAAGTTCAGGCCGGTAGCTTCGATGCGAACTTCAAGTTCGTCATCGGCCGGTGCCGGCGCCGGGCAGGATTCCCATCGCAGGTTGCGCAGTTGGCCGGGAAATTCAAAGTCCAGGCGCACGGCGTGCGATGCGGCATCGTCGGCGGCGGCTTGCGCGGGACGTGGCGTATGGCGCAGGCGCGGGGCGTAGCGCGCGCCGCTTTCGTCGAAGATGACTTCGTCTTCGCTGTCCACGCAGGTCAATTCGCGAATCAGGGCGTCGGTCAGGTCGCCGGCATGCGCCAACGGCAGGTCCACCATGCGGATGCGGTAATTGGAAGCTTCGTTGGCCAGCGTGCGGCCGTAGCCCCACAGCGCCGCGTCATTCAACGCGTGCATGGCTGCGGGCGCTTGCGGCGCATGGCGCAGATACTGCACGGCATCCGCGGTGACCAGCCACACGGTGGCGGCCGTTTGCGTGCGTTCGCAAGCTTGAATGACGGCGGCTGCGGTCGCGCAGCGGCGAGTCTGCAGGGCGAGCAGCTCTTCTGGCGACTGATGGACGTCCGTCCAGGCCAGTCCGTCCAGATGGATGACGTGGTTGACCGGGCCGGTCGCGCCGTTGCGCAACAGGTCGTCCAGTTCTTCAGGCGCGGCTTGAATGGCCACGCGAACGTGGTGGCCGGCGGCCTTGAGCCTGGTTTCCAGCGACTGCGCCAAGCCGGCGCCATGCTCGGGGTTGCGATCCCCCAGGATCAGCCAGTTTGCGGGCGTGTTCGCGGCTTCGGCGTCGACCAGGGCCGTCGGCGCTTGAACGCCTTCAAGCCGGGCCGTCAGCAGATAGGCGCCGCTGGTGAACGACGCGGAGAATTCAAGCGGACTGTCGCACAGGAAGCCGAGCGTACGGAGTTCGTCCAGCCAGAAATCGGCGGGTTGTTGCGTGGACAACTGCGCGCCTTCCTCGCTTGTCTGCCACCAGTTACGGCGTCCGCCGAAAACGAAGTCCCCCCAGGCGGCGGGGTGGGCGCCGCAAACCAGCAGCACGCCATCCGCCCGCAGGCTGGCGCGCGCATGTCGCAATGCGGCGCGCGCGGCTTCCAGCGTGTCGAATTCGCAGTGAAAGATCGCCAGGTCGCACTGGGCCGTCGGGGCGACGCCGCCTTCGCCGATAAGCTCGGTTCGGGCGTTGGGGTAGCGCTCGGCTTGCTGGTGGATGACGTGGTCCAGCACATCCGGACTATTCGACGCGTAGCAGTAGTCCGCCACGTTGAAATCGAGCGCATCGCAGCAGCTGAAGGCAAAGAGGGGAGCGGCCTGGCCGACTTCGATCACGGCCAGGCGCTGGCCCGGAAGGCGATTGGACTGTGCCTGCGCCAGGACGGCGCGCAATGCGGTGCCCAGGCGCTGGCCGCTGGCGGCGCCCAGGGCGCTACGGCCGATGGAGGCGGGTGTGCTCGCGCGCGGGCAGACGGCGTCCAGCGTGGCTTCGCCTCGCAGCAGGGCGGCCAGATGCAGCCCGACGCGGCCGACTGCGTGGACGATCTGCGCATAGTCCGGGTACTCGCGCAGCAGTGTGTTCCAGATGTCCGCGGTGCCGCTGTCGTTGTCGTCGGAGGCGGGCAGGCGGACGCCCGCAGGGGTGGCTTCCGCGTAGCCCGCGGCGGTCACGCGGGCAATGGTGTGTTGCAGCAATAGCGCGGAGTCCGGCGCATAGCGGCTCAGCTCGGTGATCAATGCGTAGGGCACGAGCTGGCCGTCGGGCGCAAGCTGGCGCAGCGCGTCCACCGAAAAGCCATAGCACAGGCTTTCCAGGAGGGGGTCGACTTCTTCGGCGTAGCGCGCGTGCGCGCCGTCTTCAACGCACTCGGCTACCGCGCTGGCCACTGCGGCGCGCAGCGCTTCGTGGTCCAACGCAGTGCGGCCAAACGGCGCGTAGGGGCGCGGTGTGGCGACGATGTCCAGGAAGTTGAGATGGTCCGCGGCCGGCTTGCGCAGCCGGATGCTGCGGAATCGCGCCTGTTCGACGACGGCAATCTGTTCGCCGGCGGCGTTGTAGAGTTCGAAACTGGCGGTCAGCGAGTGCGGCGCCCGGCGTTCCAGTCGCACACGCGCGGCGGCAGGCTGGCCCGCCTTCGCGCGCAGGGTCAGGCGCCCGATCTTGGCGGGCACGAAAGCAATGCCTTGTCCCATGGCCCGATCATTGCGCAGCAATTGGATGATCAATTGGAAAGCGCAATCCAGCAGCGCGGGGTGCAGGTGCGTGGCGGCCAGCTCGCTTTGGATGACGGGATCAGCTTGAAGGACGGCCACGACACTGCTGTCCGATTCCATCCAGCCGTGCGACACGGCGCGGAAGGCGGTCCCGTAATCCAGGCCGACGGCGCGTGTCAGGACTTCATGGGTGTCGCCGGTAAAGTCGGGCGTGCGATTCGGCAAGACCAGTTTGGCTTGCGTGAGGCGGGCCGAACCGGCTTCTCGCAGCAGGCGGCCGCTGGCGTGTTTGACCCACGGTTCCGTGCTGTTGCTGTCCTTGGCGTTGATGCGGAAGCGGCCATCGGCGTCATCCAGCAAGAAGCGCGTCAATTTGCTGGGCGACGCGTTCAGCAGTAACGGGGCGTGGATTTCCAGTTCTTCCAGTTCGGCGTAGTCGCCCTCCTGCCACTGCAGCGCGGCTGCCAGCGCGATTTCGGCGAAACCGGTGCCCGGAAAGACCACGGCATCGCCGACGACGTGGTCGGCCAGCGCGGGATGGGACTGCGTATCAAGCTGGTTCTGCCAGGTGTGCTCATGCTGCTGCAAGGGGTACCCCAACAGCGGATGCACATGACGGCGAGACAGCAGGCCAAGCGATTCGGCGGTGGTGGGATGCCAATGGCGCTCGCGCTGCCACGGGTAGGCCGGTAGCTCGACGGCCGACCCGACCCACGGGAAGAGCGATTGCAGATCCAGTTGGCCGCCGCTGGCAATGACTTGTCCGGCAGCGGTCCAGATTTTCTCGGGATCGTCGCCACCGCGTGTGGCGGTGCTGAGCACGCGGCCCTGCATGTCGGCCGTTTTCAGCGTGTCGTTCAGGTACGAGCGCAATAGCGGATGCGGGCCGACCTCGACAAAAATGTTGTTGCCTTCGGGGG
>NZ_JBHFII010000044.1:51262-56368 GCF_057334215.1 Achromobacter maghribensis
GGCCGCCTGCTCGAAGCGGACGGGTTGGCGTACGTTATGCCACCAGTAGTCGGCAGTCAGCAAGGCGCCGTCCAGCAGGGCGCCGGTGACGGTGGAGTAGAACGGAATATCGTTCGTGCGCGGCTGGATACCCGCGAGCGATTCGCGGATGCCTGCTTCGATGCCGTCCATGGCAGGGCTATGGAACGCGTAGTCAAGATCCAGGCGCCGGAAGAATAGCGCTTGCTCGGCCAGCGCCGCTTCCAGCACGGTCAACGCCTCGGGCGAACCGGCGATGGTCGCGCCTCGGCTGCTGTTGAAGCCGGCCACGCAGACTCCGTCGCCCAGGTTGTGCTGGGCGATCAGCGCCAGTGTTTCTTCCCCGCTGATGCCAACGGCCGTCATGCGGCCTTGGCCCTTGGTTTCGCCTTGCAGGCGGCTGCGTTGGAAGATGACGCAAACGGCGTCGGGCAGGCTCAGGGCGCCGCAGGCCCAGGCGGCGGCGACTTCCCCGACGCTGTGGCCGATAACGGCCGAGGGCACGACGCCACGTTGCGCCAGCATGCGCGTAATGCCGACTTGCAGCGCAAAGAGCGCAGGCTGGGCGATTTCGGTGCGTTCGTAGCGGTCGTCGCCGTTTTCGCCGGCCAATTCCTTGTGCAGCGAGAAATTGGCGTACTGCGAGAACAGAGCGTCGACCTCGTCGATGGCGGTGGCGAAAACCGGGTCCGCCAACAAGCGGCGGCCCATTTTGGCCCATTGCGAACCATTGCCCGAATAGACCATGACGGGGCCGCGTGCCAATTTCAAGGCCGTGCCAACCGTCACGTCCGGATGGGACTCTGCGTCGTCGGCGAACTGCTGGAGCCGGTCGGCGACGGTGTTGCAGTGGGTGCCGAAGACGACGGCACGCTCGGCGTGCCAGTCGCGCCGCATTGCGGCGTGATAGGCCGCGTTGTACAGGAATTTGGCAGGCTTGCCGCGCAAGACCTCCGCCATCTGCCGCGCCGCGGCTTTCAGCGCCTGGGGCGTCTTGCCGGACACCAGCACCGGAATCGGAGCGGTCTTGGCCATCTTGCCTTCGGCCGCCGGGCTGCGCTGGGGCGCGCTTTCCAGGATTACGTGCGCATTGGCGCCGCCAAAACCGAACGAGTTCACGCCAACGACCAGCTTGCCTGTTTGGCGCAGCTTGCGGTTCTGGATGACGACGTCCAGGTTCCAGTTCTGGAACTCGATCTTGGGGTTGAGCGTCTTGATGCCGATGGTGGCCGGCACCACGCGATGCTGTAACACATACATTGCCTTGACCAGGCCGGCAACGCCGGAGGCGGCTTCCAGGTGGCCCAGGTTGCTCTTGACCGAACCGATGGGCAGCGGCGCGTCTTTGCCGCGCCGCTGGGCCAGGGCGGCCCCGATGGCGCGCGTTTCGATCGGGTCGCCGACTGCGGTGCCCGTCCCGTGTGCTTCAAGATAGTCGATGTCCGCGGGCGAAATACCCGCCTGCTCGTAAGCTTGGCGCATCAGCGTGGCCTGGGCGTCGGCGCTGGGCACCGTCAGCCCTGACTTGCGGCCATCGGTGTTGACGGCCGACCCGGCCACGACGGCCAGGATGTTGTCGCCATCCGCCACGGCCTGGTCGTAGTCCTTCAGCAGGAAGATGCCGCCGCCTTCTGATCGGACGTAGCCATCGCCTGCCGCATCGAAAACGTTGCAGCGCCCACGGGGCGACAACATCGATGCCTTGGAAAATGTAATGAAACCGTAAGGGTGAAGGTGCAGACTCACGCCTCCGGCGAGAGCCTGGCTGCATTCGCCCGAAACAATGGCGCGGCATGCCTGGTGGAAAGCCACCAGGGATGACGAACACGCCGTGTCCATGGCGATGCTGGGGCCGCGCAGGTCGAAGAAATACGACAGGCGGTTGGCGGCGATGCTGGCGGTATTGCCCGTGGCCATCGATGCGTCGACGGCGTTCAGGTCTTCAGCCAGACGATAGGCGTAATCAGAGCTGGCGATGCCAATATAGACACCGCAATTCGTGCCGCGCAGGGCGGACGGACGTACACCCGCCTGTTCCATGGCTTCCCAGCTCATTTCCAGCAGCAGGCGTTGCTGCGGGTCCATGAGGGCGGCTTCGCGCGGGGAAATGCCGAAAAAACCGGCATCGAACCCGGCGATGTCGCCAATGGAGCCGGCGGCAAAGGTGTAAGCCGTGCCGGGGTGGTCCTTGGCGGGGTGCAGGTAAGCGTCGGCGGACCAGCGGTCGTCGGCAACGCGGGAGACTAGGTCACGGCCTTCCAGCAGCGCTGGCCAGTAGTTGTCTACAGTGGTGCTGGGGAATCGGAATGATAATCCGATGACGGCGACGCGCTTAGCCATGCAGTGTCCTTCCAACCGCGTCGTATTGCGACGCGGAATATGAGAGTGCGGTCAAGCCGCAGGGGGAATGGGAGCCGGTAACGGCCTGGGTGCCGGAATGGCCGGACGCCTTGTCAATCAGACCAAGACTGAGTCTGTGTCTGACGATCAAGCGCGGCCGATGCGGCCCGATATGGCGGTTCTCCCTGTTGCTGCCATCGCGCGGATGGCCCCCTTGTCCTGGACACTGCATGGACGCTGCTGCCGGAGCGCCTTGAGAATGCTCGTTATGCTCATTACTTGAATGTTCTGTTTTCCAGTCTGACCAATGCCTTCTCTTCCGCTCGCTTGGGCAAGGGCGGGGCATTTGTGCGGTGCACGCGCAGAAACAAATTGATTTAAACAGATTGATTTTACTGTATACCGAGGATTCAGCTGTTTGAGGCCCCGCAGGTAACCACGGAGTCATAGGCAACCCGTGAAGTGATCCTTACGTTTCGCTGTCTTTGAGCTTTCGGGGCCGTAGGATATCAATCATTTGTAACTTGTATTGGGCAAGATTAATCAAAACGATTCAGACGCGATGAAAGGCGGGACTTTTTTTGTCATGACTTGCAAGGTTTGCAAGAATCACATGACAAAGATGGCAAGTTTGGTTGCGACGCTCGGGGATACCCGCGAATTTGTGGCAAAAAAGCACGCCGGGCGGCGTGCTGTCGCAGGCCGGGTAGGGGCCACCGGCGGTCGAGGCCCGATCAGGGCACGCTGCAAACCGGCACCGGAGGAATCCGCTTGGCCGGGGTCGGGATACGCCAGGAAGCGCGGCGGCGCAGCGCGCCGAATATCTTCAGGCCCTGGGGCCAATCAGCCAGGCCGCTTTCGGCATTGATGTGCCCGGCCCCTGGCAGCACGATGACCCGGCTGCCCCAGTCCTGCGCGAAGGCGCGAGCGCGCTCCAGGCGGCAGTAGGGGTCGTTGTCGCTGGCGACCACCACGCTTTGGAATGGCAGGGGCTGGCGCGGAATGGGTAGGAACCCGCGTAAGCAGGCTGGCGCGTCAGCGGATTCCACGTCCGCCGGCGCCACCAGCAGGGCGCCAGCCACCTTTGCCCGCAAGGGGACGGGCAGCGCGGCGCTGATCAGGCAGCCCAGGCTATGGGCGATCAGCAGCACCGGGCTGCGGGCCTGGTCGACTTCCGCCGCCAGGGTCGCGATCCATTCGGGCGCCGCCGGGTTTTCCCAGTCGCGCTGCTGGATGCGCACCGCATGGGGCAGCAGGGTCGCCCAGCGTGATTGCCAGTGGTCCGGTCCGGAGTTTTTCCATCCGGGGACGATGATCGGTTGGAGTCTCATGGCGGCCATCATGCCGCGCGGCCCTAGTAACTCAAACGAATAAATCGTCTTTTGCATATATGGCGCCGGGTATAAAGCGGGGCCTGTGCGCGATGCGGCACCCACGTGCCCGGAGGACGCCGGAAGTCGGGCCGGATGGGCTCCAAATACAGGGTTTTTTCAGTGTATGCTTGCCGTGCACATGCACAGTAACGGGGCGTGACCACATCGTTTTCCGGCGTCCGCCCGGTTCAAAAACCAACGATTACAAGCGATTAGAGGAGTCCACTCATGAAGCCAGTATTTCGTCTGACCCCGGTCATTGCGGCGCTGGGCGTCGCCGCTGGCCTGACGTTTGCGGCGGGAGCGCAAGCGCAAACCATCAAGATCGGCGTGGTGGGCCCCACCACCGGCGCGGTGACTCAGTATGGCGATATGGTCCGTGAAGGCGTCGACACGGCTGTCGAACGCATCAACGCCGCGGGTGGCGTGAATGGCAAGAAGCTGGAAACCGTTGTGATCGACGATGGCTGCGAACCCAAGCAGGGCCCCGTCGCCGCCAACCGCGTCGTCAACAGCAAGATCGGATTCGTGGTGGGCCACGTGTGCTCGGGCGCCACCATCGCCGCCGCCGACATCTATAACAATGAAGGCGTCGTCATGGTGACGCCTTCGGCCACGGCGCCGGCCCTCACGGACGGCAAGAACTACGAGTTCATCTTCCGCACGATCGGCCGCGACGACCAGCAAGGTCCCGCCGCCGCCAAGTTCGTGCTGGAAAAGATCAAGCCGAAGAAAGCCGCCGTGCTGCACGACAAGCAGTCGTATGGCCAGGGCATCGCCACGGCCGTCAAGAACGACCTCGAGAAGGGCGGCGTGCCGGTTGCCGTGTTTGAAGGCATCAACGCCGGTGACAGCGACTATTCGGCCGTGATCACCAAGCTGAAGAGCCAAGGCGTCGACTTTGTCTACTACGGCGGCTACCACCCGGAAATGGGCCTGCTGCTGCGTCAGGCATCCGAGCAAGGCGTGAAGGCCAAATGGATGGGTCCGGAAGGCGCGGGCAATCCGGACATCAACGCCATTGCCGGCGACGCCGTCGAGGGCATGTTGCTGACGCTGCCGGCCGACTTTACCCAGAATGCCGCCAACGCCGACATCGTCAAGTCTTTCGAAGCCAAGAAGCGCAACGCCGGCGGTGCCTTCCAGATGACGGCTTACGCGGCCACTCAAGTCATCGCGGACGGCATCAAGGGCGCGGGCTCGGACGACCCGACCAAGGTCGCCAAGTACCTGCACGCCAATTCCTTCGACACGCCGATTGGCAAGGTGTCCTGGAACAAGCAGGGCGACCTGACGAACTTCTCGTTCGACGTGTTCACTTGGCACAAGGATGGTTCCAAGACCGTCTATAAGTGATGCCCCGGCGGGCCGGGAG
>NZ_JBHFII010000044.1:56388-67027 GCF_057334215.1 Achromobacter maghribensis
CAATAGCCCCACGGCCCGCGGCATCGGATGCAGACGCGAAAGCGTCCGCATGACCACCGGGCCGGAAGCCATAGACTTCCGGCCCGGTTTTTGCATGTGCGCGACGCTTGCCGGGAACCGGACCGCCACCGCGGTGTCGAACGCCCGGCTTCCCGCACGCGAAGGCGTTGCGGCCCCTAGACCCACTCTTGTCCGAACTATGACCAAGGCCTTGCTAGTCGAAGACGATCCCAAGCTGTCGCGTCTGATCGCGCAGTTTTTGGAACAACACGGGTTCAACGTCGCCCAGGCCTACCGTGGCGATCATGCCGTAGAGGCGTTTCGCCGCCACGAACCGGCGATCACCATCCTGGACCTGATGCTGCCCGGCCGCGACGGGCTGCAGGTGTGCCGCGACCTGCGCGCGTTTTCGTCCGCGCCCATTCTGATGTTGACCGCGCGCGAGGACGACCTGGACCAGATTCTGGGGCTGGAGTCCGGCGCTGACGATTACGTCATCAAACCCGTCGAGCCCCGCGTGCTGCTCGCGCGGATCCGGGCGCTGATGCGGCGCCACAACCAATTGGACGAGCCGCCGGAGCACCTGGAGTTCGGGCCGCTCGCCATCGATCGGCGCACGCGGGCCGTCGTCCACGCCGGCGTCGAAGTCGACCTGACGACGATGGAATTCGAAATGCTGTGGGCGCTGGCTAGCCAGGCCGGCCAGGTGCTTACGCGCGACGACTTGCTGAACGCCGTGCGCGGCATCGAGTTCAACGGGTTGGACCGCAGCGTCGACGTCTGCGTCAGCAAGCTGCGCCGCAAGCTCGATGACGACCCGCGCGATCCCGCGCGCATCAAGACCGTGTGGGGCAAGGGCTATCTGTTCTCGCCCAAGGCACACGAGGGTGGTGATGCTTAAGTTTGTCCTGCGGCTTTTCGTGGTGCTGGCCATCGGTTTCGTCATTTCCAACGAAGTGGTCGACCGAACCGCCAATTACTTCTTCGAGCCGGTCAATGATTCCTATGTGCGCGAAGCAGTGCGAGGGCAGCTTCACAGCCTGACGCAGGAAATCGGCCGGGTCGCGCCCGAGGAGCGGGCTGCCTACGTGCGCGATGCGTTGGCGCCGCATTACGGCCTTGGGTTGAAGGTGCTGGCTCCCGCGGACTATGAAGCAGACGGCTATCAACTGACGGACGAAGAGCGCAAGACCATCGCGGAGGGCGGGTTCTTTCAGCGTGACAAGCTGATGACGTTCGTGGCCGCCATTCCGGGGCCCGGCGCGCAGTGGATCGAAGTCAAGCTGCCGCCCGAGCCGTCCATCGGCCCGTGGGTGATCGCCGGGATCTATTCCGCGCTGGGGCTGCTGCTGTGCGCGTTCATGCTGGTGTGGGCGCTACCCATCTGGCGCGACCTGGAGGCGCTGAAGACTGCGGCGCAGCGTATGGGGCAGGGGGATCTCCAGGCGCGGGCGCGGTTGTCGCGGCATTCCAGCATTCGCAATCTGGGCGATACCTTCAACCAGATGTCTGACCGCATCGGTGCGCTGATCAGCAATCAGCGCGACCTGACCAACGCCGTGTCGCACGAACTGCGCACGCCGATTGCCCGCCTGTCTTTCGAGCTGGACATGATTGACCGTGAGGCGGATCCGGATGCTCGCAAGCGCCTGGTCGAAGAAATGAAAAGCGATGTGGCGGAATTGGACGGCATGGCGTCCGAGTTGCTGATGTATGCCCGCCTTGAGCACAAGAGCGATGACGTCGCCCTGCGGGCGCAGGATGCGCGCGGGTGGCTGGATTCCGTCGTGCAACACGCCGCTTACGAGGCCGGAGTGTCCGGCGTGCATTGCGTCGTGTCTGAATGCGGCGTGCCGCAGGTGCGGCTGCACCAGCGCTACATGACGCGGGCGCTGTTGAACCTGCTGCAGAACGCGATCCGTCATGCGGGCGACCGAGTGCAGGTGAGCCTGACCAGTCCGGCCCCGCAGGAATATGTGCTGATGGTGGACGACGACGGTCCGGGCGTGCCGCCCGCCGACCGCGAACGCATCTTCGAGCCCTTTATCCGCCTGGATGAAAGCCGCGACCGCGGCACGGGCGGCACGGGCCTGGGGCTGGCCATCGTCAGCCGGGTGGCAAGGTGGCATAACGGCACGGCGCTGGCCACGGACAGCCCGCTGGGCGGCGCGCGTTTCGTCATCAGCTGGAGGGCCGTCTGACGCCAGGCGGATGCAGGCGTAAAGAAACTTCACAAAGCGCCCGCCGAATCTTCACAAACTCCATACAAAGCGGGAAAGATCCGGAGGTGGCCGGTGGATAGCATGACGGCATTCTTGTTGAAGAGGGTTTGCCGCAAGCCATGTTTTCCCTTAGCCGCCTGGTTGCCATCGGGACGTTGCTGGCCGCCGCCGGCGGGTGCCAGCATCTGCCGCCCGCCGCGCCACCCGCCATTGCCAAAGGCGATTACGAGGCGGTTCTTGGCTATCTGGCGCAGCGCATTCCCTATGACATGGGCAAGCACAGGGTGCCTGGCCTGTCGATCACGATCGTGGACGACCAGCGCGTTGTCTGGAGCACCGGCTTCGGCTATGCGGACCCCGCGCGGCACCGGACGGCGACCAGCGATACGCTCTATCGCGTAGGCGCCATCAGCAAGATCGTCACGGCGGCCGGCGTGTTCCGCGCGGCGGACGACGGCAGCTTGCCGCTTGACGCGCCGGCGGGTCAGACGCTGCCGGATTGGCACGTCGAGCCGCGCCGCAACGCGATGCAATGGATGGGGGCGGCCCCTTACACCGCGCGCAACCTGTTGACCTTGCACCCGGCCACCCTGGAAGACACGATGGGCCGGGCCCGCGCCGACATGGCTTACGCCCTGCTGGGAGACATGGTGGCGCATGCCACTCAAGAACCGCTAGATGCCTATGTGCGGCGCACGCTCCTGCAACCTTTGAACATGCCACGCGCAGGCTACCAGGCGAACGCCCGCATGCTGGAGTTGCGTGCGGCGGGATACCGGCGTGGCGTGCCGTGGGTCGAAACGGCACAGCCCAACGAGGCTGCCGACGGCTTGTGGATGAGCACCTCGGAAATGGCGCGCTTTTCCAGCATGTTGTTCGCGGGCGGCGTATTCCGCGGCGAACGCGTCCTGAAGGACGAATCGGCCCTGGCCGTCCTGAACCTGGAAACGGTCTCTGGCGCCAGCCTGGACCTGAGTTGCCGGCTGGCGCTGTCCTGGCTGGCCGCGCCCTGCGGCGACGATCTCGTTGGAAGGGTCTCCCTGTATGAGCACAGTGGCGCGACCGAAGCCTTCCACTCGCGCTACCTGCTTGCGCCGCAAGACAAGCTTGCCGTTCTGGTGATGAGCAATTCCGACACGGGCGAGCCCTTGGTGGCCTCGGTGTCGACGCTGGCCATGCGCTTGATGCGGCAAGCCAAGCAAGGCGCCAACGCCGACTGAGTTTTGTCCGGCAGGCGCGCCGCGTCTGCCCCTCCGTTCATCAACCTCGTTTCCTGGATGCTGTTATGAAGCGATTTTTCCCTTTGTCTTTCGTTCCGCGCCGCGTGGCTGTCGCCAGTCTGCTGGCCGCCGCGCCGAACCTTGCCGCGGTCGCCGCCGATCTTTCGGTGGCGGACGGCGGTTCGGTTTACGGGCATCGGGGCGCAAGTTCCCGGGGCTTGACGGTGGTGACGGGCAGCGATCGGCCGGAAGGGCAATGGACGTTCTACGGCACGGCAGGCGTGGGTTATGCGCCGCGCTACAGTGGCAGCGACGAGAGTTCTGCCGTTCCCATCGTGGCGCTGGGCGTGCGCAGCCCCCACGGTTTTTTCCTGGGAACCGACCACGGCCTGGGCTGGGAGACGCAGGCGCTGGACAGCACTTTCCGCTTCTATGTGGCGCCTAGCGCGTCGCGCAAGGACCACAAGAAGGGCTTCCAGGGTTCGGACAAGCTGCGCGGCATGGGCGACATCAAAAGCCGTGCGCAGATTGGCATGGATGCGGAAACGACGCTTGGGCCCGTCGTGCTGTCGGCGACGGTGGCGCACGCTTTCAAGAAGGGCGATGACCGTGACGTGGGCAGTGCCTACACGATGTTCAATCTGGGTGCGAGCACGACGGTGTATGAAGGTTCGGCGGGTTCGGTGTCGCTGGCCTTGAGCGGCACGCTGGGCGACGGCAACTACATGCGCACCTGGTATGGCGTCAGTGATCGCCAGTCGGCGAAATCCGGCTATCGCCGCTACAACCCCAAGGGCGGCCTGGAAAGCGCCGCCTTGGGCGCGACGTGGACGCTGCCAGTCAGCGAATCCTGGTCCTGGTCGGTCGCGGCCGAGGCACGGCGCCTGTTCGGCGATGCGGCCGACAGCCCTATCGTGAAAGAGCGCAACCAGTACACCATCGGAACGATGGTGACGTACACGTACTAGCGTAAATAGATTCGCCCCCAAACGGGGGCGAATTCTGCCAACGGGGCAGGGCAGTCGGCGTGGGGGACGCGGCGTAAATTCGCCGCCCCGTTTCCGGGGCTGGCGCGGCTTACAGGCCCTGGACGCGGCGGCCGGTGTCGGCTTCGAACCAGTGCAGCGGGTGGCGGCCATCCGGGCCCACGTTGACACGGTCACCCACCTTGGCGGAAGACTCGGACAATTGGCGGGTGGTGCAGCGGACGACCAGCGTGGTCTTGCCGCAGCGGCAATGGACCAGTTGCTCGGAGCCCAGCGTTTCGACCATTTCGACTTCGGCCGGCACGCCTTGCGTGTTCAGCAGCATGTGCTCGGGACGCATGCCCATGATGATCTTGCGGCCGCGAACCTGGGACGGCACCTGCAGCGGCGAGATTTCCAGCGCCATGCCGTCGGTGGTCTGCACGGTGCCGTCGCCCGCCACCAGCACTTCCATCAGGTTCATCGGGGGCGAGCCAATGAAGCCGGCCACGAAGGTCGAGGCGGGCTTTTCAAAGACTTCCATCGGAGTGCCGATCTGCTCGGGCACGCCCTGGTACATGACGATCATGCGGTGGGCCAGCGTCATGGCCTCGACCTGGTCGTGCGTCACGTACAGGCTGGTGGTGCCCAGGCGGCGGTGCAGCTTCATGATTTCAAGGCGCATCGCCACGCGCAGCTTGGCGTCCAGGTTCGACAGCGGTTCGTCGAACAGGAACACCTTGGGCTCGCGCACGATGGCGCGGCCCATGGCGACCCGTTGGCGCTGGCCGCCGGACAGCGCGCGGGGGCGGCGGTCCAGCAGGTGGCCCAGTTCAAGAATCTGCGCGGCGATGTCCACGCGCTTCTTGATTTCGTCCTTGGAGAACTTACGGATCTTCAAGCCATAGGCCATGTTTTCGAACACGGTCATGTGCGGGTAGAGCGCGTAGTTCTGGAACACCATCGCGATGTCGCGTTCGGCGGGTTCCAGGGTGTTGACGACCTTGTCGTCAATCACGATGTCGCCGCTGGTGACGGATTCCAGGCCGGCGACCATGCGCATCAGCGTGGATTTGCCGCAGCCGGACGGGCCGACGATGACGATGAATTCACCGTCTTTGACATCCATGTCGATGCCATGGATGACCGGCACGTTGCCGGCATAGGTTTTCTTGACGTTACGGAAGCTGAGAGTAGCCATGTTTATTCGTGTTCGGAGTCGTGTTCGGGTGGGCTAGGCGGGCAAGCGTCACTTTTCATCGCCGAGCCGCCTCAAGATGAAAACGCCCCCCCCGGGGGGGCAGCAAGCCGAAGGCGCGGCGTGGGGTCATTTTTCAGTGTCGACCAGACCCTTGACGAACCATTTCTGCATCAGGATGACGACGAGCGCCGGCGGAATCATGGCCAGCATGGCGGTGGCCATGGTGATGTTCCATTCGGTCACGCTGTCGCCGCCGCTGATCATCCGCTTGATGCCGATGACGACGGGGTACATGTCTTCCTGCGTGGTGATGAGCAGCGGCCACAGGTATTGGTTCCAGCCGTAGATGAACTGGATCACGAACAGGGCGGCGATGCTGGTCTTGGACAGCGGCAGCAGGACGTCGAAGAAGAACCGCACGGGGCCCGCGCCATCGATGCGCGCGGCCTCGATGAGCTCGTCCGGTACCGTCAGGAAGAACTGGCGGAACAGGAAGGTGGCGGTGGCCGAGGCAATCAGCGGCAGCGTCAGACCGGCGTAGCTGTTCAGCAGCCCCAGGTCGGCCACCACTTTGTAGGTGGGGGCGATGCGGACTTCCACCGGCAGCATCAGCGTGACGAAGATCATCCAGAAAAAGAACATGCGGCCGGGAAAGCGGAAGTACACGACCGCGAAAGCCGACAGCAGCGAGATCGCGATTTTGCCGATGGAAATCGACAGCGCCATGATCAGGCTGACGTACATCATGCGGCCTACCGGCGCGCCCGACGAACCGCCGGACGAGCCGCCAAAGAGCGCCTGCATGTAGTTATCGACAAAGTGCGGACCGGGGATCAGCGACATCGGCGCTTGCGCCACTTCCTGAGCGGTCTGGGTCGACGCGACGAAAGTGATGTAAAGCGGAAATGCCACCATCGCCACGCCGCAGAGCAGAATGACGTGGGCCAGAATATCCAGCCAGGGACGGCGTTCAACCATTGTTATTAGCCTCGAACAAAATCAATACTGCACTTTGCGGTCGACGTACCGGAACTGTACGACCGTCAAGGCAACCACAATGAACATCAAAATGACCGACTGGGCCGCGGACGAACCCAGGTCCAGACCGCGGAAGCCGTCGCTGTACACCTTGTAGACCAGGATCGAGGTCGACGTGCCCGGACCGCCTTGCGTCGTGGTGTCCACAACGGCGAAGGTGTCGAAGAAGGCATAGATGATGTTGACCACCAGCAGGAAGAACGTGGTGGGCGACAGCAGCGGGAACACGATGCTCCAGAAGCGGCGGGCCGGGCTGGCGCCGTCAATCGCAGCGGCTTCGATGAGCGAACGGGGAATCGATTGCAGCCCGGCCAGGAAGAACAGGAAGTTGTACGAGATCTGCTTCCAGACGGCGGCGACCAGCACCAGCATCATGGCCTGGTTGCCATCCAGGCGCGGGTTCCAGTCCACGCCGGATTTGCGCAGCGCGACGGCCAGAATGCCCACGGAAGGCGAAAACATGAACAGCCACAGCACGCCGACGACGGCGGGCGCCACGGCGTAGGGCCAGATCAGCAGGGTCTTGTAGAGTCCCGCGCCGCGAATCACGCGGTCGGCCATGACGGCCAGCAGCAAGGACACGCCCAGACCGACAGCCGCCACCAGCACCGAGAAAACGGCGGTGACGCGGAAGGAATCAAGGTAGGCCTGTTGCGAGAACAGTTCCATGAAGTTGTCGAGCCCGACGAACTCGGACGACAAACCGAAGGCGTCTTCCAGCCGCATGGACTGCCACATGGCTTGTCCGGCAGGCAGGAAAAAGAAGACCACGGTAATGATCAGCTGCGGTAGCAGCAGCAGATAGGGCAAGGTCTTGTGCCCGAATACAACGCGTTTTTCCATAGGGGGAACCCAAGGTACAGAAAAGCGGCGGTTGGATAACCGCCGCTTGAAACCGCTTTCATAAAAATACGATAGGCTTAAAGCCCTAAAAAAACCAGGGCTTTAAGCCTTGCGCTTGCAACCGATCGTGCCGCTAAGTGCTTGTCACCGCATGGAAAATGCTGGGTGGCAAGCATCGGGCGGCGTCCCGGAAAGGGCGCTACTTTACACTCTTCTCGAACTTCTCCAGCAACTCGTTGCCGCGCTTGACGATGTTCTCGGCGCCATCCTTGGCCGCGACCTTGCCCGACACGATGCGTTCGATTTCAGCGTCTTCGATTTCACGGATCTGCGGCAGGAAGCCCAGGCGCAGGCCGCGGGATTGCGCGGTGGTTTCCACGTTCAGTTGCTTCACGCCAACTTCGGTGCCCGGGTTCTTCTCATAGAAGCCGTCTTTCTTGGTCAGTTCGTAGGCAGCCTTGGTGACCGGCACGTAGCCCGTCTGCTGGTGCCAGCGAGCGGCGATTTCCGGGCTGGCCAGGAACTTGAAGAACGCGGTCACGCCCTTGTAGGTTTCCGGCTTCTTGTTGGCGAAGACCCACAGCGAAGCGCCGCCGATGATGGTGTTCTGCGGTGCGCCTTGCACGTCGGCGTAGTAGGGCACGGTGGACGTGCCGAATTCGAACTTGGCGTTCTTGGCGATGTTGGCGCGCAGGCCCGACGAACCGGTGATCATGGCGCACTTGCCGCTGATGAACAGCGAGTTCGGCTCGTCGCCGCGGCCGCCGTACATGAAGATGCCTTCCTTGCCCAGCTTGGCCAGGTTTTCCAGGTGGCGCACGTGCAGCGGGGTGTTGATGGCGATACGGGCGTCCAGGCCACCGAAACCGTTGTCCTTGGTGGCGTACGGCACGTTATGCCAGGCCGAGAACGTTTCCAGCTGGACCCACGACGGCCACGACGTGGTGTAGCCACATTCCTGGCCGGCGGCCTTCAGCTTCTGACCGGCGGCGGCCAGTTCTTCCCAGGTCTTGGGCGGCTTGTCGGCATCAAGGCCGGCCTTCTTGAAGGCGTCCTTGTTGTAGTAGAAGACAACGGTCGAGCTGTTGAAGGGCATCGACACCAGCTTGCCGTCGGCCGACGAGTAGTAGCCCGCGACCGCGCCGATGAATTCCTTCGGATCGATCGGGTTGCCAACTTCTTCGGACATCTGCTGCACCGGCTTGATGGCGCCCTTGGCGTACATCATGGTGGCGGTGCCCACTTCGAACACCTGGAGGATGTCCGGGGCATTGCCGGCGCGGAACGCGGCGATGCCGGCGTTCATGGACTCACCGTAGTTGCCCTTGTAGATTGCCTTGACCTGGTAGTCAGGATTCTTCTTGTTGAATTCGTCCACCAGACCGTTGACGCGGTCGCCCAGGGCGCCTTCCATCGAGTGCCAGAACTGGATCTCGGTGGCGGCATGCGCGGAGGCGCCTGCGAATGCCGTCATGATGGCGGCGAAGGTTAAAGCAATACGATGGGATCGCATGGTGAGGTTTCCTCCAGTTGGGCGTGTTGCGGCCAGGTTGTCCGGGCGCAGAAAACACGACACCTTATGAATTGTTTGTGACAAAACCGTGACTTTCACATCACTCTAAACGCCTGTCAAATTGCGCGTTTCAGGCGCGAACGAACATTTTCTTTTTTTTCCCCGATGAAGCCTACCGTTTACAATGCCTGGCTATGAAAAACGAACTTTCGATTGCGTTCATTGGCGGCGGCAATATGGCGGCTGCATTGGCATCCGGACTGGCTGGCAAAGTATGCGCCGCCGGGAACATCCATGTCATTGACATAAACCAGGACGGCCACGCCGCCTGGCAGGCGCGCGGCATGACCACCGCGACGGCCCCCGACGAGGCCCTTGGGCGGTGCCGCGTATGGGTGTTCGCAGTCAAGCCACAGAACATGAAAGCCGTTGTGGCTTCTACGCGTCAATGGTTGCGGGAAGACACCTTGGTGGTAAGCGTGGCGGCGGGAATCCGTGCCCAGACGCTGGCGGAATGGCTGGGCACGCCCGGCGCACCGTTCAACCGCCTGGTGCGCTGCATGCCGAATACGCCGGCCCTGGTGGGCGCGGGCATCACCGGCCTGGCCGCGTTGGACGGCGTGGGCGAGGCCGACCGCGAACTGGCGGCTACGTTGCTGGCCAGCGTGGGGCAGGTGGTCTGGGTGGCGGACGACGCCGCGCTGGACGGCGTGACCGCACTGTCGGGCAGCGGCCCGGCTTACGTGTTTCTTTTCCTTGAAGCGCTGGTGGCCGGCGGCATGAAGGTCGGCCTGACCGAAGCGCAGGCCAAGCAATTGGCGCTGGGAACGTTGGCGGGCGCCACGAAGCTGGCGGCCGAGGCCACCGAGCCCCTGTCGGTGCTGCGCGAGCGAGTCACCTCCAAGGGCGGCACCACGGCCGCGGCCCTGGCCGCGTTCGGCGAGGCCGGATTCGCCGGCATTGTCGAGGACGCCATGGCCGCCGCCGCACGCCGTTCGCGCGAACTGGCCGAGGAGTTCGGCAAATGAACGTGGCAAGCCGGGGCTTTCCCGTCATGAGCCGCCTGCAGTTCGGCATCGCCGTGCTGTGCATGCTGCTGGTGGTGGTGGGCTCCAACATCCTGGTCCAGGTGCCGCTAAACGACTGGCTGACCTGGGGCGGTTTGTCGTATCCGGTGGCCTTCCTGGTGACCGACGTGCTGAACCGCCGCTTTGGCCCGGCCGCCGCGCGGCGTGTGGTCTGGTTCGGCTTCGCCGCCGCGCTGGTGGTGTCGTTCTGGGTGGCGTCGCCGCGCATCGCGCTGGCATCGGGCCTGGCCTACATCTGTGCCCAACTGGTCGACATCCGGGTATTCGACCGTTTGCGCGACCAGCGTTGGTGGCGTGCGCCGTTGGTGTCGGGCGTGCTGGGCGCAATCCTGGATACGGCGGTGTTCTTCAGCGTGGCGTTCGCCGCCACCGGCGCACCGTGGACGACATGGCTGCTGGGCGACCTGGCAATCAAGTTGGTGGTCAATATCAGCATGCTGGCGCCGTTCAGGGCGCTGATGTGGAACCTGGCCCGGCCAGCCAACGCCTGATCGACACGCGGCAACGGCGCAAAAGAATGCGCGCATGACGGCGGATACCCCGCCGTCA
>NZ_JBHFII010000044.1:67047-91423 GCF_057334215.1 Achromobacter maghribensis
CCGTCATGCGCGCATTTTTATTAACGCGATCGGCATTATCCGTAAGACCTGCGTAAGTACTGTATATAAATGCGATTTCGAACAGCGTATTAATGATTTTTCATATAAACGCCAAGCACAAATCCTTGTTGAATGCCAAGGGATAACTAAGGCAGATTTGCGATTTCTCCAGCGAATTCATGGCCTTGCCGCGATGATCCGTCACGATTAAAGGTTGGCCGGGAAATATTGGGGATTACACGCAGTGACAGTATGGCGGCTTGCTTCCAGAATACCGCCCACACCGTGTTTTTGCCCAAGAAGCCGGCGACGCGCGAAACGGATTGCGGGGTACCCACCCGATAAACCGTTTCGATCAGAGCCGCTCAAAACCTCGCTGGAGAACTCCGCATGAAGTTTCTGAATCGCCTTACCCCGGTTGCCATGGCGCTTGGGGCACTTGCCTTGGCTGGCGCCGCGCACGCCGCCGACACGATCAAGATCGGCATTCCCCAGCCCATGACCGGTCCCAATACGCAATACGGCGACCAGATCCAGGCCGGCGCCTTGACCGCCATCGAAACCATCAACGCCAAGGGCGGCGTGAAGGGCAAGAAGCTTGAACCGATCCTGATCGACGACGGCTGCGAACCCAAGCAGGCCGTGCCGGCCGCCAACCGCGTGGTCAACTCCGGCGCCAAATTCGCCGTGGCCCATGCGTGCTCCGGCGTAACGGTCGCCGCCGTTAAGGTCTACGAGGAAGAGGGCATTGTCGGCATCACCCCGGGCGCCACGTCGCCGCTGGTGACCGACACCATCAAGCCGCATTATTTCTTCCGCACGATCGGCCGCGACGACCAGCAAGGCCCGTATGCCGCGTCCTACATCGCCAAGACGCTGAAGCCGCAGAAGGTTGCCGTGCTGCACGACAAGCAGACCTACGGTTCGGGCGTGGCCACGCAAGTCAAGGACGCGCTGGCCAAGCAGAACGTCAACGTGGCCCTGTTTGAAGGCATCAACGTCGGCGACAGCGACTACTCGGCCATCATCACCAAGCTGAAGTCGGCAGGCGTGGACCTGGTCTATTTCGGCGGCTATCACCCCGAACTGGGCCTGCTGTTGCGCCAGGCGCGTGAGCAGGGCCTGAAGGTCCAGTTCATGGGCCCCGAAGGGACGGCCAACCAGGACCTGGTGGCCATCGCCGGTCCGGCCATCGACGGCTTGCTGGTGACGCTGCCCGCCGACTTCACCAAGTTGCCCGGCAACGAGGGCATCGTGAAGGCCTTCAAGGACGCCAAGCGCGATCCGGACGGCGCCTTCCAGATGCCGGCATACGCCGCCGTGCAGATCCTGGCCGACAGCATCAACGCCGTGGGCGAAGACCCCGCCAAGGTCGCGGACTACATGCACAAGACCACCTTCAATACCGGTATCGGCAAGGTTGAGTACGATGCCAAGGGCGATTTGAAGAACTTCGAATTCGCCGTTTACAAATGGGACAAGAACGGAAAGAAGACCCAGCTGTAAACTCGCGATCCCGCCGGCACGGTGCCGGCGTGTAGGGCCTGTCGTCCTCGTTGTGCCGTAATCCGCGTAGCGATGCGCCAAAAGCGCTGTGCGGCCGGCATAAGCTGACTACAGGCCCTTATAAAATACGCCCAGGTTTCCGGCTCCGGGTCTCGCTACCGGGGCCGGAACCATTTGGAGCAAGAGAAATATGTCCGACCTCATACCCCAACTTACCCAGCAATTCTTCAATGGATTGTCTCTGGGCGCGATCTATGCGTTGATTGCCATCGGCTACACAATGGTCTACGGCATCATCGGTATGATCAACTTCGCCCACGGCGAAATCTATATGATCGGCGCCTATGTCGGCCTGGTCACCTTGACGTCCATCGGCACCAATAGCGGTCTGCCGATGCCGTTCATTATCGCGGCCATGCTGCTTGTTGCGATCACCGTGACCGGTATCTACGGCTTTTCCGTCGAACGCGTGGCCTACCGGCCCGTGCGAGGCAGCCCCCGGCTGGTGGCGCTGATCTCGGCGATCGGGATGTCGATCTTCCTGCAGAACTGGGTCGCGCTTGGCCAAGGCGCGCGCGACATGGCCGTGCCCTCGCTGGTATCGGGCGCCGTGCAGTTCCACATGGGATCCGATTTTGACGTGACGGTGCCGTATTCGCGCATCATGATCATCGTCGTGACGGTCGTGCTGATGATCGGGCTGACGCTGTTCATCAAGTATTCCCGCATGGGCCGCGCCTCGCGCGCCTGCTCGCAGGATATGCACATGGCCAATCTGCTGGGCATCGATACCAACCGCGTGATCTCTTTCACGTTCGTGATGGGCGCGATCCTGGCGGCGGTGGGGGGCGTGTTGATCGCCATCACCATCGGCAAACTGAATCCCTTCATCGGCTTCCTGGCCGGCATCAAGGCCTTCACGGCGGCGGTGCTGGGCGGCATCGGCAGCATTCCTGGCGCCATGCTGGGCGGCGTGCTGCTGGGCTTGGCCGAGACCTTCGCGGCCGCGTATATCTCGTCACAGTACAAGGACATCGTGGCGTTTTCGCTGCTGGTCCTGATTCTGCTGTTCCGTCCCACCGGGCTGCTGGGCAAACCTGAGGTGGAAAAAGTCTGATGTCGAAAAATAATCTTAAAAACGCCACGATGGCGGCCGTGCTGACGGCGGTCATCGTCACGCCGGTGTTTGGCCTGCAACTGATCCGCCAGGGCGCGCGCACCTCGATGGAATCGCACTGGGGGCTGGTGGCGCTTGCCGCGGCCGTCGTGTTCCTGTTCCAGATGCTGCGTCCGTGGATCGCCGCGCCATTCAAGAAGCTGAAGACGTCGCTGCCGACCTTGCCGTCCGCACCCGCCAAGAGCCACAAGGGGCTGGCGCTGCTGCTTCTTGCGATCGCGGTCGTCTGGCCATTCTTCGCGGGCCGCAGCTCGGTCGACATCGCCACGCTGGTGCTGATCTATGTGATGTTGGGCCTGGGCCTGAATATCGTCGTGGGGTTCGCGGGCCTGCTGGACCTGGGTTTCGTCGGCTTCTACGCCGTCGGCGCCTACACCTATGCCTTGCTGTACCACTGGGGTGGCTGGAGCTTCTGGGAAGCGCTGCCGTTCTCGGGCGCGATGGCGGCGTTGTTCGGCTTCGTGCTGGGCTTTCCCGTGCTGCGCCTGCGGGGCGACTACCTGGCCATCGTGACGCTTGGGTTCGGTGAAATGATCCGTCTGCTGCTGATCAACCTGAACACGCTGACCGGCGGGCCGGACGGCATCTCGGGAATTCCGAAGCCCACGGTCTTTGGCCTGGAAATGACGCGCCGCGCCAGCACGGAAGGCGGCACGACGTTCCATGACTTCTTCGGGCTGACGTTCCAGAATCAGCACATGGTGATCTACCTGTACATGATGGCGCTGTTGCTGGCGCTGATCACGCTGTTTGTCTCGACGCGCCTGATCCGCATGCCGGTCGGCCGCGCCTGGGAAGCATTGCGCGAGGACGAGATCGCGTGCCGGTCGCTGGGGCTGAACCCCACGCGCATCAAGCTGTCCGCGTTCACGCTGGGCGCCACCTTCGCCGGCTTCGGCGGCGCGTTCTTCGCGGCGCGCCAGGGCATGGTGAACCCGGAGTCCTTTACCTTCATCGAATCGGCGCTGATCCTGGCCATTGTGGTGCTGGGCGGCATGGGTTCGCAGGTGGGCGTGATCCTGGCGGCCGTGCTGTTGACGGTCTTGCCGGAACTGGCGCGGGAATTCGCCGAATACCGGATGCTGATGTTCGGTCTGGTGATGGTGTTGATGATGATGTGGCGTCCGCAGGGGTTGTTGCCCATGAAGCGTCCCCACGTGGAGCTGTCTAAATGAGCGAGGCATTGCTGAAAGTATCCGGGCTCACCATGCGGTTCGGCGGCCTGCTTGCCGTCGACAGCGTGGCGTTCGAAGTCAAATCCGACGAGGTGTTTGCCATCATCGGCCCCAACGGCGCCGGCAAGACCACCGTGTTCAACTGCGTTGGCGGTTTTTATGCGCCGACCGCGGGCGACATCATCATGGACGGCAAGCCGATCACCGGGCTGCCCAGCCATAAGGTCGCCCGTCATGGGCTGGTGCGCACGTTCCAGAACGTGCGGCTGTTCAAGCAGCTGACCGTGCTTGAGAACCTGCTGGTGGCGCAACACATCCAGGTGGAATCGCGGCTGCTGCCGGGGTTGTTGAAGCTGAAGGGCTATCGCCAGTCCGAAGCCGACGCGCTGTCGCGTGCGGCGCAATGGCTGGACTTCATGGGGCTGCGAGAGTTCGCCAACCGCGAAGCCGGCAACCTGGCATATGGCCACCAGCGCCGCCTGGAGATCGCGCGATGCATGATCACCAAGCCGCGCCTGCTGATGCTGGACGAGCCGGCCGCTGGCCTGAATCCCCAGGAAAAGCGCGATCTGCAATCGCTCATTGATCAGCTGCGGCGCGAGTTCGGCGTTGCGGTGCTGCTGATCGAGCACGACATGAGCCTGATCATGGGCATTTCCGACCGTATTCTCGTCATGGAGCACGGCAAGCCCATTACTACCGGCACCCCCGAGCAGGTGCGCAACGACGAGCGCGTCATCAAGGCGTACCTGGGGGAGGAATGATGCTTAAGCTGGAAAACATACACACCTACTACGGCGCGATTCAAGCGTTGAACGGGGTGTCGGTGGACGTCAACAAAGGCGAAATCGTGACGTTGATCGGGGCCAACGGCGCCGGCAAGACGACGCTGCTGATGACGGTCTGCGGAAACCCCAGGGCGCGCGAAGGCAAGATCACGTTTGAAGGCGAGGACATCACCCACAAGGACACGCACCACATCATGCGCAATGGCATTGCCATTTCGCCGGAAGGGCGTCGTGTCTTCAAGGATTTGACGGTTGCCGAAAACCTGATGATGGGCGGCTTTTTTTCGAAGCGGTCGGAAATCGAGGCGGGCATCGAGCACGTCTACGGTTTGTTCCCGCGTTTGAAAGAACGTTCCGCGCAGCGCGCCGGCCTGATGTCGGGCGGCGAACAGCAAATGCTGGCCATCGGCCGGGCCCTGATGACGCGTCCGCGCCTGTTGTTGCTGGACGAGCCGACGCTGGGCCTGGCGCCGCTGGTGATCGCGCAGATCTTCGACATCATCCGCGAGATCCGCGAACAAGGCGTGACGGTGTTCCTGGTGGAGCAGAACGCGAACAAGGCGCTGGGCGTGGCCGATCGCGGCTATGTGCTGGAGAACGGCCGTGTCGTGCTGCAGGACACGGGCGCCAATTTGCTGGTCAACGATCAGGTGCGCAAGGCTTACCTGGGCGGTTGACGGTTAGATCGACATTCCCCGCGAAGGGAAATTGGGCGCATCGGAAGATGCGCTTTTTTTTGCTGGAAAGCGGTGATGCGCGCGCGCAACCATCACGCCGCGATAAGCTGCTTGGCCAAGTCGGCTTCATAGTGCGCAATGGCGGCGCGGGCCAGTGCATCGATTGAATCCGTCAGCATCACACCCAGGCCGGGGCGCAGCGCATGCGGCACGGCTAGCGGCAGTTCGGTGCAACCGAGCACCACGGCATCGGCGCCGCGGGCCTTCAGGCGCGCGATGCACTCGGCGGCCGGCGCGAACGCGGCTTCCAGTTGATTGCCTTTGACGGCGCGGATCGAGCCCATGCAGTAGCGTTCGACCTCGTCGTCGTCCGGCACGATGCACTCGTAGCCTTGGGCCTCGAGACGCTTCTGGTAAAGCCCCAGCTTCAGCGTGGCCGCGGTGCCCATCAGGCCAATGCGGCCACGGGGCAGGCCGAGGCGGCGCAGGTCGTCGATAACGGCCTGGATGATGTGCAGCACCGGCACGCCGGTGGACGCCGCGATCTCGTCATACCAGAGGTGCGCCGTGTTGCACGGGATGGCGATCAACTGCGCACCGGAGGCTTCCAGGAAACGCACGCCGTCGACCATGTAGGGCAGGGGGCTTTCGCCGCCCGCCATGTAGGCGCTGGAACGGTCGGGAATGCGGGGATCGTTGCGCAACAAGGTGGGGATGTGTTGCTGGTCAATCGCGGCGGGCGTCAGCGCCGCCAGGCGTAGGGCAAAGGCCGCGCCGGCCATCGGGCCCATGCCGCCCAATACACCCAGGTAGCAGCCCTGGGAAAACGTCTTCACTTTATAAACTCCGAGGTAATGCGTCGCCGGGCGTCAGGACCTGTCCCGGGCGTTCAGCGCCAGTTCGTTCCCCGTCCCACACCTGCTTGCCGTTGACCCACACCGCGTGGATGCCTTGGCTTGCCTGAATGGGAGCTGAAAAAGTGGCCACATCTGTCACCGTGGCGGGATCGAACAGCACCAGGTCAGCATGATAACCCTCGTGCAGCAGTCCACGCTTGGCGATTCCATATTGGCCCGCCGCCAGGCCCGTCATCTTGTGAATGGCGGCCTCTAGCGACAGCAGTTGCTGTTCGCGCACCATCGTGCGCAAGACATTGGTGAACGTGCCCCATTGGCGGGGGTGCGGATGCGGATCGAAGGGCAGGCCGTCCGACCCGACCATCGTCAGCGGATGCGCGAAGATGCGGTTGACGTCGGCCGGGTCCATCAGGAAGTAGATCGCGCCGGCGGGGGCCAGGCGCGCGACGGCGGCCTCGTCGTCCAGGCCCAGCGCTTGCATGACCTCGCTGAAATCGCGGCCGGTGGCCTCGGGGTAGCCCTTGGACCAGGTAATCATTGTGCGGCTGGCCAGCCGCGCCCGGTCCAGGCGCAGCATGGTGGACGTGGCCGGATAAGGGTGGCAGTCCAGGCATACGGGCTGGCTGGCGGCGGCGCGGCTGATCAGGTCCAGGGTTTCGCGGGTGCGGCCATGATTGCGTTCGCCCGCCAGCTTGTGGTGCGAGAACACCACGCGGCAGTCGAGTTCGCGGCCGATCAGCAGCGCTTCCTCCATGGCCGGAACGATGTGGTCGGCTTCGTCGCGCAAGTGGGTGGCGTACAGACCGACCCGGCCGGATTCCCGCGCGTCCTTGAGCGGACGGCAGACGTCGATGATCTCGTCGGTGGGTGCGGCGCTGGCCGGTGGGTAGAACGTGCCGGTGGAGACGCCGAAGGCGCCGGCGTCCAGGGCTTCTTGCATCAGCTCGCGCATTGCGGCGCGTTCGCCGTCGTTCGCGGCACGCGACGTATCGTTCATGACGGCGACGCGCAGCGTGGTGTGCCCCACCAGCGGGATCACGTTCACGGCGGCCGGCGTGGCGCGCAGGGCGTCCATCCACGCCCGAAACGTGCCAAAGCGGAACAGGTCGGGCGGGCCCAGCAGGTCCAGCGGTTGCGGGACGGCGTCGCGCTCAAGTGGCGCCAGGCTGATCCCGCAGTTGCCGGTGACGACCGTGGTGATGCCTTGCGACACTTTGGGCAACATGTCCGGATGCGCCAGCAGGTAGCCGTCGTCGTGGGTGTGCGAATCGATGAAGCCCGGGGCCAGGACCTTGCCCCGTCCGTCGACTACCGGCACGCCTTCGGGGTGGACGAAACGGCCCACTGCGACGATGCGGTCGCCCAGCACGGCCAGGTCTGCCTGGTGCGCGGGGCCGCCCGAGCCGTCGATAAGCGCGGCGCCCGCGACGATGAAATCTGCCTGCAAAGTGCAATCCGTCATGAGGCTGCTTAGTCCAGTTTTTCGATGCCGGCGTTGTCGATGATCTTCTGCCACTTGACCGTTTCACGATCAATCAGCTGCTTGAAGTCGTCGGGCGAACCCGCGGCCGGCACCGCGCCAAGCGTGGCCAGTCCGGTGCGCACGTCGGGTGCCTGAAGGGCTTTCTGGATGGCGGCGTTCAGCGTGGCCACCACCTCGGCGGGCGTGCCCTTGGGTGCCACGACGCCGCCCCACGCGACCGTTTCATAGCCCTTCAGGCCAGATTCGTCCAGGGTCGGCACCTCGGGCATCAAGGGCAGGCGTTTCAGGCTGCTGACGCCGATGGCGCGGACCTTGCCGCTCTTGACCAGGGGGGTGGCTTCCGAGGTGTTCACGAACAGGTAGTCCAGGCGGCCGCCCAGCAGGTCCTGGATGGCGGCGGGGCCGCCGTTGTACGGGATGAACATCACGTCTAGCTTGGCCATGCTCTTGAAGAGTTCGCCGCCCATGTGGCCAGTGGTGCCGACGCCCGAGGCGCCGTAGGACAGGCGGCCGGGCTGCTTGCGGGCCAGGTCGATCAGGTCCTGCACGCTCTTGACCGGGGAATCGGCCGGTACGATCAATGCGTTGTACAGGTCGAACAGGTGGGCGACCGGCGTCAGGTCCTGGTCCACGTCATAGGGCAGGCGCTTGAACAGCGAGCGGTTCACGGCAAGCGTATTGATGTTGCCGTAGCCCACGGTGTAGCCATCGGCCGCGGCACGCTTGACCAGCGCGATGCCGATGTTGCCCGCGGCGCCCGGGCGGTTTTCGACGACCATCGTGGCGCCGGTGTCGCGGGCCAGTTGCGTTGTGATCAGGCGCGACAGCACGTCGGGCGATCCGCCCGCGGCGGACGGCACGATGAACGTGATGGGCTTGTCGGGATACGGGCCGGCGACGGCGGCGCCGATCAGCGAGGTGCTCAGGGCTATCGCGGAAAGGCTGCGGAAAATGGTGCGGTACATGGTGGTATTCCCCTTGTTTTGTTGTGTTGACCGGCGCAGATTACACCTGCGCTGCGGCGCAGCATCATCGAAAAATGTGGCAATCCTATAATCCGCCGTTATCGATCAAGGGGAAGAAATTTGGATGCGGATGCCTATGCCGACGAGGTCGGCCCCAGTGCCGGACGGCCGTTGAACCTGCGTCAGATCGAGGTATTCCGGGCCATCATGATGTCCGGTTCGATCAGCGGGGCGGGGCGGATGCTGCACGTATCGCAACCTGCCGTCAGCCGGGTGCTGGCGCTGACCGAGAGCCGGCTGGGATACCGTCTGTTCGAACGCGTGAAGAGCCGCTTGTCGCCCACGGCCGAGGCGCGCCGGCTGTACGCCGAAGTCGAGCAGGTCTATGGCGGTATCCAGCGCGTGAACGATCTGGCGGCCAGTTTGGGACAGTCGGGCGCGGGCATGCTGAAGATCGTGGCCAGCGCCAGCTTCGGCCAACGGTTGGTCCCGATGGCGTTGGAGCGGTTTCGGGGGCGCAATGCGGATGCCCGCGTGGACTACCGCAGTGTCACGTTCGACGAACTTGCGGCGTACTTCCTGTCCGGGCAGGCGGACATCGGCATTTCGATGCAGCCGCCCGATCATCCCAACCTGACATCGGTTCGGCTGGCGCAAGTGCCGGTGGTCTGCGTGATGCCGAAATCGCACCCGCTGGCTCGCCATGATGTGGTGCGCCCGGAGGATTTCGCGTCGGCCGCATGGATCGGTTACCCGCGAGACACGCCGCTGGGGCGGGCGTTGCAGCCGTTCTTCGGGGAGGGGCCGCGATGCGCCGCAGCGGTCGAAGTGCACTCGCCGGTGACGGCCTGTTCGTTCGTGCAGCAGGGGTTGGGGCCGGCGCTGGTGGACGCGTGGTGCGTGGCGCCCGACCTGGCGGCGCAGACGGTGCTGCGACCCATCGAGCCCGCAGCCTGCGTCGAAATCTGGGCCACGCATTCGAATCTGAGCGCGCCGCCGTTATTGGCTCGGCGCTTCCTGGCGGCGGTGAAGAAAACGCTGGAGGGCGCAGCGTTTTCGGGGCCGCCAGGCGCGCCGGACAAAAACTGAATCGGAAGGGCTGGGGGGCAGGGGAAGCCGCCCGCCGCCAGCCTTCGCGTTACAGCCCTTCGGCCTTCAGCGCGGCCTGGACACCCTTGTCGGCTTCCATGCGCTTGAAGAATGCCGCCAGGTTGTCCTGACCGGACAGGTCCACGCCCCTGGCATGCGCCCAGCGCAGCACGACGTACAGGTAGGCGTCGGCGATGGAGGGCGCGTCGCCCGTCAGGTACGGCTTGCCGGCCAGTTGCGCGTCCAGCTGCGAGAACAGCTTGGTCAGCAGCTTCGAAGCCGAGTCGGCCAGTTCTTTCTGCGCGCCTTCGTCGCTCAGGAAGCGGGACGCACCGAAGATCATCGAGAACGTCTTGTGGATGTCGGAGTTGATGAAGCCCACCCAGCGGCGCACATCCGCGCGTGAACGCGCGCTGCCGTCGCCCAGCAGCTTGCTCTGCGGGGCCTGTTCGGCGATGTATTCCAGGATCGAGGCGTTCTGCGTCGCGGTCCAGTCGCCATCGGTCAACGCGGGTACGGCGCCTAGCGGATTCACCTTCAGAAAGTCAGCGCCCTTGAGCTCCTCGCGGCTGAGCTTGTGCGTCTCGTATGGTTTGCCGACCCACTCCAGGACGATGTGGGAAGCGAGCGAGCACGCGCCGGGCATGTAGTACAGTTTCATGTGATGGGGTCTCCTGAGAGGAAGGACGGGAGGCACCGTCCCTGGGCGCTATGGTACGCCAACCAAGGCCGAGGCCCCGCCTTCCTGCCATGCCATCCGTGCCCGCATTCAACCCAGTTGCCGCCGGAGATGTCCATGCAGTCACGCACCGCCGCGAGCCCGCGCGCGATCCCCCTGTTCGTATCCTCGTTGCTGGCCGTCGCGGGCGCCTTTCACGCCGCGTCGCCTGCGCGCGCCGCCCAGGAACCGCCCGCGGTGGCCTCCCGCGTCACGCCTGTCGTGGGCGGATTGGATCATCCTTGGGCAATGGCCTTTCTACCCGACGGCGGTGTGTTGATCACCGAACGGCCCGGCAATCTGCGCTTGCTCCGCACGCCGGGCGGGCTGTCGAAACCGCTCTCGGGGGTGCCAAAAGTGGCAGCCTCGGGGCAGGGCGGCTTGCTGGACGTGGCGCTGTCGCCGGATTTCGCCACCGATCGTTATGTGTATTTGTCTTACGCCGAGTCCGACGGCAATAAAAGCGGCACGGTCGTTGGACGCGGACGCCTGGTCGACGACGCCACGGGCCTGCAGGATTTCAAGGTGTTGTTCCGCCAGACCCCCAAGCTGTCGTCGGGTCAGCATTTCGGATCGCGCCTGGTATTCGACGGCAAGGGATATCTGTTCATCGCACTGGGCGAAAACAACCAGCGTCCCACCGCGCAGGACCTCGACAAGCTGCAAGGCAAGGTGGTGCGGCTGAAAACCGACGGCTCGGTGCCGCCCGACAATCCCTTTGCCGGCAAGGCTGGCGCACGGCCCGAGATCTGGTCTTACGGACACCGCAACCCGCAGGGAATGGCGTTGAACCCGTGGTCCGGCGACCTTTGGGAGAACGAGCACGGCCCGCGCGGCGGCGACGAGATCAACCTAGTCAAGCCGGGCAAGAACTACGGTTGGCCGTTGGCGACCTACGGCATCAATTATTCGGGCCAGCCGATACCCGAGGCCAAGGGCGAAACCGCGCCCGGGACCGAGCCGCCGCTGTTCTGGTGGGCCAAGTCTCCCGCGATCAGCGGCATGGCCTTCTATAGCGCCGACCGCTTTCCGGCGTGGCGGAACTCGTTGTTCATCGGCGCGCTGGGCAATCAGAATCTGATCCGCCTGACGCTGGATGGCAATCGGGTCGTGGGGCAGGAGTGGTTGCTGGTGGACCGCAAAAGCCGGATACGCGATGTCCGGCAGGGGCCGGATGGATATGTCTATGTGCTGACCGACGCATCTCCCGGGCAATTGCTGCGGATTGCGCCGGCGGAATCGGGAGAGTGAGCGATGAAGACGTATGAACTGATCGGATCCGCGGGCTGTGGCTCAGCCATCGTCGAGATGGCGCTGGCGCTGGCCAACGTGCCGCATACGCTGACGGACGTGCCGTACCTGAAACCCGGCCCGGAACGCGACAGGCTGCTGGCTCTGAACCCGCTGGGGCAGGTGCCGACGCTGATCACGCCCGACGGCGAGGTCATGACCGAAAGCGCGGCGATGATCCTGCACCTGCATGACGTGGCGCCACAAGCGGGCTTGGCGCCACCGCCCGACAAGCCGGAGCGCGTGCACTTCCTGAATCTGTTGCTGCGGCTGGTCGCCGCCATCTATCCGACCTTCACGTATGGCGACGACCCACCGCAATGGACCACGGAGGGCGCGGCGGCGGACCTGCTGCGCGAACGCGTGCATACGCGCCGGGCGGAACTATGGCTGGAGCTTGAACGCCAGGCGGGCACGCCCCATATGCTGGGCCGCCGCTTCTCGGCGCTGGACCTGTATGTGACCGTCATGACGCATTGGCGGCCCGGGCAGGCGTGGTTCGGCGCTGTCTGCCCGGCGTTGACGGCCGTGGCGCGCGAAGCGGCCATGGAACCCAACGTGGCGCGGGTGTTGCAACGGAATTTCCCGCCGCCCACCGAATAGCCGGAACGGCCCGCCGTTATGCCTTGGCGCGCCGTTTGCCTTTGGCCCGCGCCTCGCGCACCGCGATGTAGACACCGCTGCCGGCGATGATCAGTGCGCCCAGGTAGGCATAGGCATCCGGCGCTTCGCGCCAGAAAATCCAGCCCAGGATCGTGGCCCAGATCAGGCCGGTGTAGTCGAACGGCGCGACGACGGAGGCCGGGCCAATGCGAAAGCCCTGTGTGATCAGGGCCAGCCCCAGCGTGCTGAACAACGCCACGCCGCCGAAGTAAGGCAGGTCTTCCATCGCCGGGGTCTGCCACACCCAAGGCAAGCCGACGGCGCTGCAGACCAGTTGCCCCAGCACGATGTAGAACGTGGTCGTCAGCATGCCTTCGCCGCGGCTGATGCCACGCGCCGTGATCATCATGACGGCATACAGGAAGGCCGTTGTCAGCGGCAGCAGGGTGGCGGGCTGGAAAGCGGACGACCCCGGGCGCACGACGATCAACACCCCGACGAAGCCCGCCAGCACGGCGAGCCAGCGCTTGCCGTCCACGCGTTCTTTCAGGATCAACACCGACAGCGCCGTCACGAACAGGGGGGCGGCGAACGCGATCGCGGTAGCCTCGGCCAGCGGCAACGCGCGCAGGCCCAGGTAGAAGCAACAGGCGGACACCACGTTGATCGCGCCGCGTGTCAGGTGCAGGCCCGGGTGCGTGGTGCGCAGCACCCGGCGGCCCCCCAACCACAAAGCCAGCGTCATGACGAAAGGCAAGGCGATCAAGGCGCGCAGGAACAGGATCTGCAGCGGGTTGTAGTGCGCGCCCAGCCACTTGGCGTTGGCGTCGCTGAGCGTCAGGAAGAAGATGCCGCCCACCACGCAGGCAATGCCTGCGGCGGCGGAGTGGTCCCGGGCGGCGGGTAATACGGTCGAGGAAGACATCTGAAACCTGCAAGAGCGGCGGTTCCTGCCGCCGTGGCGAATAAGGGACGTATGTGCGTCGCGCGGAGGGTCAGCCCTGGGCGCGGTAGGCGGCCAGCGCCACCATCGCCCAGGCGGCCAGGAAGGCCGCGCCGCCCAAGGGCGTGACGGCGCCGAGCCAATGCGTGCCGGTCAGCGACAGAAGGTACAGGCTGCCTGAAAACAGCACGATGCCCACGAACATGACCACGCCGGCCGCCGACAGCAGCGGCGAGCCGAACCGGGCGCCCAGCAGGGCGATGATGAACAGGCCCATGGCGTGGATCAGGTGGTACAGCACCCCCGTCTGCCAGACGGACAGCAATTCCGGCGTCAGCATTCGCTTTAGCCCATGCGCGCCGAAGGCGCCGGCGCCCACTGCCACCATGAGGTTCAACGCTGCGAGAATCGTGAGCTGCCGGTCCGTCATTGCTTGTCCTTTTCCTTGTCTGTGATCGTGTGTAACGCCGCCTATGATATGCCCAAATTCGGTGCATGCCGGGGCGGACCGCGCGCCAACCGCAACCGGCCTGGAAACGGCGTTCCAAATGGGATATCATAAATTCTGTTTGGAACTTCTTGGGGCGCTCATGACTATCGCCATCGTTGGAAAAGCGGCTGACAAACGCGGCGCTTCCGTCAAGCGTCCGCCGCGTCACTCGGCGGTCCGGGCCAAGCAACTGTTCCAGGAACTGGTGGACAGCCCGCTGAGTGACATCGCGCGCGATGTGCGCCGGGGGTTGCCGGCGCAGATGGTGGACGACGCCGCTGACTTCCTGCAGGTCCCCAAATCGGAAATCATGGCCATCACCGAGGTCAAGGCGGCATCGTTGTCGCGGTGGACGCGCGAGGGGCAGATGTTGCCCCTGGGCGAATCCGACCGCTTGGCGCGCGTTGCGCGTGTGGCGCGGGTCGCCCGCCAGGTGCTGGGCAGCGACGAAGAAGCGGTGTTGTGGCTGAACACGCCGGTGCCCGCCTTGGGGAACGTCAAGCCCTTGTCGTTGCTGACCTCGGACGCCAGCAGCCGCATCGTCGAAGACACCCTGGCGCGCGCGGCCGCCGGTGTCTACGCATGACGGAGTTCGTGTCGCTGTGGCGCATCGGCACGACGGCCGGCAAATACCGGGCCGACGACCTGAGCGGCGCCGGCGCCGCCGCGGTGGGCGGGCGTTACAACAGCCCGGGCACGGCGGTGGTGTATACCTCGTCCAGCGTCGCGCTGGCCGTGCTCGAGACCGTGGTGCATTTCGCGGCCCGCGCATCCGAGCAGGCCAACCGCTATCTGATTGAGCTTGCCGTGCCGCGCGCCATCCATGAGGCCCGCCAGGCCCTGACGCTGGGCCAACTGCAGGAAGACTATCCGTTCTGGGAGGCGGTGCCGTTCGCCGAGGCCTCGCAGGCCGTGGGCGATAACTGGGTGGCGTCGGGCGTATCGGCGTTGCTGGAACTGCCCAGCGCCATCGTGCCGTATCGCGGCGTGCCCGACTGCAATCTGCTGATCAATCCTGCGCATCCGGACGCCGAGCATATTGTCGTGGTCCGGCGCGAACGGTTCATCTACGATCCGCGCTTGCGGCCGGGCTGAGCCCGCCCGGCGCCAAGCGCGGCGCCTTGCCGTGCCAAGACGTCAATCGACCGTCAGTACGGCCCGGCCAACCACCTTGCCGGCGCGCAGCGCGGACAGCACGCTGTCGGCTTCGGCCAGGGCGTGGCGGTGTACCGGCATCGGCGGCACCTTGCCCGCCTGCACCAGCTCCATCAATTCTTGCAGCTCGGTCAGATTGCCAACGTAGCTGCCGATGATGGACATGGCCTTCATGGGGATCAGCGCGATGGGCCACGACGAGGCCCCGCCAAACAGGCCCACGATGATGAGTTTGCCGCCCTTGGTCAGGAAATCGAAGGCGAGCGAGGTGGTGGCGGGCGCGCCGACCAGGTCGATCGCCGCCTGGACGGGTTTGCCGCCCGCCGCTTTGATGATTTGCTGCGCGGCATCCGGCGCGGCGCCGTCGATGGCGGCCAGCGCGCCGGCCTCCAGCGCGGCCTGGCGTTTGGCGGGGTCGATGTCGACGACGATGGCGCCCGCGCCGCCCAGCGCCTTGATCAGGGTCAGGCTCATCAGCCCCAGGCCGCCGGCGCCAAAAATCACCACCGGGTGCGCGCGGTAGATGTCGGCGCCGATTTTCTTGAGGGCGGAATAGGTGGTCAGCCCCGAGCACGCGTAGGGCGCGATCTGCGCCGGATCCAGGTCGCCGATATCGATCAGGTATTTCGGATGCGGCACCACGATGTGATCGGCATAGCCGCCGGCGCGGTGCACGCCCAGGCAGGCGGGGGCGCTGCAGTGGTTTTCCATGCCGGCCACGCAAGACGGGCATTTGCCGCAGCCGATCCACGGATAGACCAGGTAATTGCGGCCGTCCGAAAGCCCCGAGGCCTCCGGGCCGGCCGCGACGACGGTGCCCACGGTTTCGTGGCCCATCGTCAGCGGCAGCGACACGCCGCGATCCTTCAGTGCCAGCGTGCGGCCCTGGCCCAGATCGTAGCCGCCTTCCCACAAGTGGATATCGCTGTGGCACACCCCCGCTGCGCGGACCTTGAGCAGCACCTGCGTCCCTTGCGGGGTAGGCGTGGGCTGGTTCATTTCCTGCAAGGGTTCGCGGAAGTTGACGACGCAATAGCACTTCATGGGATGTCTCCTTTAGTGATTCTTATGGCCGGGGCACTGCGTGGGGCATTACTTCTTGACCAGCGGGCATTCGCTATCGGCAAGCGACACGAACACCTTTTCGCCAGGCACGGTTGACAGAATACGGTAGAAGTCGCCTGGGTACTTGGACTCGGCGGGCTTCTTCACTTCAACCAGATACAGGTCCATGATGACGCGGCCGTCCTCGGGACGGATCCGGGCATTCTTGATCAGTTTGGTGGTGATGGGCAACTCGCGCATCTTCTGATTGACCGCGGCGCCCTCGAACGTGCCGGCCGCCTGGGCAGCTTGCAGGTAGTGGGTCGTGGCGACGTAGCTAAGCGCCTGCACGATGGAAGGCGGACGCGTGACGCCCATCTTTTTCTGCCAGCGTTGCGTCCAGGCGCGGGTGTCTTCGTCGGCATCCCAATAGAAGCCGGTGGGGAAGGTCAGACCCTGGGCGACCGGCAGGCCCATCGCTTGCACGTCGTTGATGAAGGTCAGGAAGGTCAGCAGGCGCTGCTTGCCGCCGGTCAAGCCGAATTCCTGGGCCTGCTTGATCAGGTTGACAAGGTCTCCGCCCGCGCTGGCCAGGCCCACGACGTCGGCCTTGGAAGATTGCGCCTGCACCAGGAACGACGCGAAATCCATGGCGCCCAGCGGGTGACGCGTGCTGCCTACGACCTTGCCGCCCGCGTTCTGCACGAAGCGGCTGGCGTTGCTTTCCAGCGATTTTCCGAAGACGTAGTCGGTGGTGATGAAATACCAGGACTTGCCGCCGCTTTCCACCACGCTCTTCACGACCGCGTTGGCCAGCGCATACGTGTCGGGCGCCCATTGGGTGCTGAGGTTGCTGCATTGCTTGCCGCTGAAGTCGCCGGCGAAGCCGCCGCTGATCAGCGCCGTGCCGCCTTTTTCGCGCGCCACGCCCTGCGCGGCCAGGCCGGCTGAACTGGCGCCGCCGTCCACCACCGCGACGAGACCTTGGGTATCAAACCAACGGCGGACCAGGGCCGAGGCTACATCGGCCTTGTTCTGGTTGTCGGCCCCGATCACTTCGACCGTCTTGCCCGCGACTTTGCCGCCAAAGTCCTCGACGGCCATCCGCACCGCCATCTCGGAGCCTTGTCCGCCCAGGTCCGAATAAATGCCGGAACGGTCGTTGGACACGCCCAGGCGAACCACATCTGATTGCGCTTGGGCCGCGGACGCGGCCATCACGGCGGCGATCGCCGCCAGCAGGGGTTTGATACGCATCTGTCTGTCTCCCGGCCCCGATACGGGCCGAATATTGGAATTATGGTGATGACGCGGTACGACGTTTCGGGGCACTTGTTTTGCAGCCGGATGAAATCTATTTCTTATTGGTAAATAGAAATTCCTGTGCAAGAATTTAGGTTCGCACATATGAAAAGTCAACATAGTGAATTACCTAGCAGATTTACGTGTTTTCTGAGGGCAGGGCCGACCAGGCGCGAACAGGGGCGACACCATGGAAGTGAAACTAGTCGTGCGAACGCTGGAGCTGATCGAGCTGTTCGCGCAGACGCGGCGGCCGATGCCGCTGACCGAATTGGCGCAGGGTTTGGGCGCCCCGATGTCCAGTTGCCTGGCGCTTGTGCGCACGCTGGTCGCACGCGGGTATCTGTACGAAGTCCGCCGTCGCGGCGGGTATTACCCCACTGCCAGACTGCATGCGCTAAGCACGCAGATCCAGACGGGCGATCCGTGGTTGGAGCATGTGCGGCCGCATTTGGCCGCCTTGCGCGACGCGGCCAATGAAACGGTGATGCTGGGCAAAATCCAGGACGGCGCCGCGGTATTCCTGGATGTGGTGGAATCGACCCATCCCGTGCACTATGCGGCCCGCCCGGGAGAACGCCGGCCGATCCATACCAGCGCGGTCGCTCGCGCCATCCTGGCGCGGCTGGGGCCAGCGGATCGGGAAAGCATGCTGGCGGTAGCCGACTATGCGCGTCATACCGAACGCACGCTGGTTACGCGCGACGCCCTGCGCGCCGAGGTGGAACGGACCGACGCGCAGGGATGGGCGGCGAACGTAGGGGAAAGCGTGGCCGACCTGACCGGGTTGGCGGTGGCGCTGGATTTGGGCGGGGAATGGTATGCGCTGTGCATGGCGGGGCCGACGCAGCGTGTGTGGGAACAGCGTGAACAGAATGTGCGCCACCTGCATGCGGCGGCAGAGGCGATCCGCCGCGCGCGGGCAGGCTAGGGGTGGCGCGCGGGCGCGCCACGGGTCACGTGCCGCGCCGCATCAACGTGGACTTGCCGAACAGGCTTTCGATCAGGTCCACCGCCAGTTCCGCCGTCTTGTTACGCACGTCGAAGGCGGGGTTCAATTCCACGACGTCCAGCGATCGCATCAGGCCGGTGTCGGCGATCATTTCCATGCATAGCTGCGCTTCGCGATAGGTCGGGCCGCCGGGCACGGTCGTGCCCACGCCGGGCGCGATCTCGGGGTCCAGGAAATCCACGTCGAAGCTCACATGCAGATGCGTATCGGCGTCAAGTCCGGCCAGCGCGGCGTCCATCGTTGCACGCATTCCCATTTCGTCCAGATAGCGCATGTCGAATACTTCCAGCCCGGCCTCGTGGACCAATTGCTTTTCGCCTTGGTCCACGCTGCGGATGCCGATCTGGCGGACCCAGCCCGGCTCAATGTCGGGCGTCTGGCCGGACATGCCCGTGATCTGCGACGGGCCATAACCACACAGGCAAGCGACCGGCATGCCGTGGACATTGCCGGTGGGCGTCAGCGCGTTCGTATTGAAATCCGCATGGGCGTCCAGCCACAGCACGCGCAGCTTTTTGCCCGTTTCGCGGCAATGGCGCGCCACCGCGCTGATCGACCCGATACCCAGGCAGTGATCGCCGCCCAGCAGGACCGGCAGGCGGCCTTGGGTCAGTTCGGCATAGACGGCATCGTGCACGGCCTGGTTCCACGCCGTGACTTCTTCCAGATGACGGTAGCCGTCCACCGGTGGCAGCCACGGGTTGGCTGGACCGTATAGATTGCCGCGGTCCGTGACCTGGAAGCCTTGCGCTTCGATGACGGGGCCCAGGTCGGCCACGCGCAACGCTTCGGGTCCCATCGATGCGCCGCGCGCGCCCGCGCCGATATCCGTCGGCGCGCCGATCAGGGTGATTTGGCTGGGCAAGGTGGCGGTGTTTTGCACGGGCGGCTCCGGTAAATGCGTCAAGGGGCGGATAGTACCGCGGCAAGCTGGTCGCAGGCCCAGTCGACTTGTTCACGCGTGATGATCAGCGGTGGCGACAGGCGCAGCGTATGGCCGTGGGTGTCCTTGGCCAGCACGCCCCGTGCCTGCAGGCGTTCGCTGAAGCGGCGCGCGCCGCCAGCGTCGGGCGCCAATTCCACCGCCAGCATCAGGCCGCGTCCGCGCACCTCGCGCACTGGGCCGGGCAACGCGCGCAGGCGCTCAAGGAAATAAGCGCCGACAGACGCCGCGTTGTCGATCATGCCTTCGTCGGTCAGCACCTGCAGGGCGGCGCGGGCCACGGCGCACGCCAGCGGATTGCCGCCGAAGGTGCTGCCATGCTGGCCCGGCTGGAACACGCCCAGCACGTCGGCGTTGGACAGGACGGCGGACACCGGGTAGAAGCCGCCCGACAGCGCCTTGCCGATCAGGGTGACATCGGCCTCGATGCCCTCGTGTTCTTCGGCCAGCAGTTTGCCCGTACGGCCCAGCCCGGTCTGGATCTCGTCAAGGATCAGCGTGATGCCGCGTTCGGTGCAGCGTTGGCGCACCCGGGTGAAGTACCCGGCGGGCGGCACCACCACGCCCGCCTCGCCCTGGATGGGTTCCACCAGGAAGGCAACAGTGTTGGGCGTGATGGCCGCGTCGAATGCCTCGAAATCACCAAAGGGCACGACGTTGAAGCCGGGGGCGAAGGGGCCATAGCTGCCGTAGGCGTCGGGGTCGGTGGAAAAGCCCACGATACCCAGGGTGCGGCCATGGAAGTTATTGGCGCAGACAATGATTTCGGCCTGATCCGGGGGCACCCCCCGGACTTCATAGCCCCACTTGCGCACGGCCTTGATGGCGGTTTCCACGGCCTCCGCGCCGCTATTCATCGGCAGGATCTTGTGCGCGCCGGTCAACCGTGCCAGATCTTCATAGAACGGCGCCATCTGGTCGTGCCGGAACGCGCGCGAGGTCAACGTGAGCTTTTGCGCCTGCTCGACCATGGCGGCCAGAATGCGCGGATGGCAGTGGCCCTGGTTGACGGCGGAATAGGCCGACAGGCAATCCAGGTATTTGCGGCCATTGACGTCATGGACCCAGACGCCCTTGCCGCGGGCAATCACCACATCGAGGGGATGGTAGTTGTGCGCGCCCAACTGGTCTTCGATCTGGTCGCGGCGGCGGGCGGCGGACCGCACGCCGGGCAGGGTGGTCAGCACGGCATTCATGTGGACCTCCGGGAGGGACGGATTGCGACCATCTTAGCGCTTGTCCCGGCGTCCCGGCATTGCCATTGCGTGACAAAGGCCTTTCGGGGATCGACGTGCAAGGTGCTGCACAATATCGCCTGCACCGGCGCGGGGCCGGTTTTTCAAGTCACCTGGACACTCTTCATGCTTCTCAAGCACCTGCTCTTCAAACTGGCGCGCGGCGCGGCCGTGGCGGCCCTCGGCGTGGCGGCGTCCGCCACCGCCGTCGCGCAGGAAAAACCCTTGCGTATCGGCGTGATTCCCAGCGTGGCGAATGAAGCGACCGAATTGGCGATTGCGCAGGCGAAGAAAGAAGGTCTGGACGTGAAGCTGGTGGAGTTCAGCGACTGGGTGCTGCCCAACATCGCGGTGGCTGACGGTTCGGTCGACGCCAATTTCTTCCAGCATGAGCCCTTCCTGCAACTGTTCAACCAGCGGCGCGGCGCGAATCTGACGCCCATTGCTTATGGTTATTCCACCACGATCGGGTTGTTCTCGAAAAAGCTGAAGAAGGGCGAGACGGTGCCGGACGGGGCGACGATCGCGGTGCCCAACGATCCCGTGAACACCGGCCGGGCCCTGTTGCTGCTGGAGTCGATCGGGCTGATCAAGCTGAAGCCCGGCGTGGCGCATCAGGCGACGCTGGAAGATGTGGTGCACAACCCCAAGAAGCTGAAATTCGTACCAATCGAAGGTTCGCAGTCGGCACGCACGTTCGACGATGTGACGGCCTCGGTGACCTACACCACGTTCGCCAAGCAGGCCGGGCTGAATGAGAAGGATGGCTTGGCGTTCGACAACACCGACTCCGCCAGCATCCGCCGCTACGCGATCCGCTGGGTGACGAGGCCCGACAAGGCACAGGACCCGCGACTGCTGAAGTTCATTGCCATCTATCAGAATTCGCCGGAAGTCAAAAGCACGCTGAAGCGCCTGTACGGCGACCTGATCAGCTTCCCGTGGTAATCCGGCGCGACGTGTCAGGCGGTGGCTTCGCCGCGCGTGGCGCGGCGGCCATTCAAGCGCCAGTGCAGGCCGAGCGCGGCCGTGCCGACGGCCGCCGAGGCGCATAGCCCCAAGGTGTCGAAGCCCGCGTGCGTATACAGCGTGCCGGCGACGGCCGTGCCCACGCTGGCGCCCAGATAGGTGGTGCAGGTGTTCAGGCCCAGCACCGCGCCGCGTTCTTCGGGGCGCGCGCGCGCCAGCAGCAGCACCAGCAGGTTCAGGCTCAATTGCGACGCGGCGCCCCACAATGCCGCGATGGCCAGCACGGCCGCCAGCGCATGCGCGGCAGGCAGCAACGCCAGATAGACCAGCGCGATCACGCCCAGCGCCAGCGGCAAGGCGCGGCGCGGTCCCACCCGCTCGATCAGCGGCGCGCCCACGATCCCGGCCACCAGAAACCCGGCGCCATAGGCGAACGCGATGAAGCCGACCTGGCCCGCGGACAAGCCCAGCAAGGTGCGGACATGATCCGCAAGGAAGGCGTACACGCCGTAGAAGGCCGACGAGAACGCCAGGCAACCCAGCAGCAGGATGGGCACGTCGCGATACGACAAGGGCGCCAGCAAGCGCGACAGGCGTAGCGGCGCCGGCTTTAGCGCGCGGCGTTCCGGCAGCTTGCGCAGGCCCATCAACGCAATCGCGGCGCACAGGGCCAGGACGCCATAGGTGGCGCGCCACCCCACGGCATCGGAAATCAGCGCGGACAGCGGCACGCCCGCCACCAGCGATACCGACCAGCCGGCGATGACGCGGCCAAGCGTGCGGGCCTCTTGGCCGGGCGGTGCAACCAGCGAGGCCGAGCCATAGGCCGCTGGCAGAATGACGCCGGCGGCGGCGCCCGCCAACGCTTGCGCCAAGGTCAGCACGATCCAGTGCGGCGCGCTGGCGGACAGGGCAAGGGCGGCGATCAACGCCACCATCGCGCCCAGCAGGCTGCGGCGGATGCCGATGCGGTCGATGCGTGCGGCCAGGAAGAACGCGCTGGCGGCGGTGGCCGCGCCGTAGGCCGAGATCGCGGTGCTGATGGTGAGCGCCGACGTCGAGAAGGAACCCGCGACATCGCTCAAGATGGGGCTAAGCGCCAGACCATTGGAGCCGACGACGCTGACGGCGAACATCAATGCGGGGACGGAAGAGGGCGTGCGGGCGTTGCGATTGCTACGGTTCTGCATGCCGGGAATTTTATTGGAATAAAATAAGGGTTAACGCTGATTTTTCCTTATTCCATAAAAGTTCGAATGCCGTAAGGCAGAACCTGATTCCGATGCCAGACCTGGACGACCGCGACCGAAAACTATTAACGCTGCTGGCTGACGACGCCACGCCGAGTTATGCCGAATTAGGCAAAATGCTGAACCTTTCCGCGCCTGCGGTGCACGAACGGGTCAAGCGGCTTAAGCGCGACGGCTTGATCAAGGGCATCGCCGCCAAGCTGGACGGCGCCCGGATCGGCCGGCCACTGCTGGCTTTTGTGCACGTGGACACCAACAACTGGAGCATCACGCAACAGGTGCTGGGGCTGGCGGAACTGACCGAAGTGGAAGAGATTCACACGATCACCGGCAAAAGCGCCATGCTGCTGAAGGTGCGCGTGCGCGACACCCAGGCGTTGGAGCTATTGCTGGCGCGCATCCACAAGATCGACGGCATCACGAACACCACCAGCGATATCGCGCTGACCAGCTATCTGGAACGTGGGCCGCTGCCGGACACCACGCCGGAGGCGGCGTAGGGCGCTAGCCGCGCGTTGGCGCGGCGCGCAGGCGCAGCCGCGTGATTTCCGACGGCGCGCCCAGCCGCTTCGGCGGCCCCCAGTATCCCGTGCCCCGGCTGGTGTACACCCACATTTCGCCCAACCGATGCAGGCCCGCCGTGAACGGTTGCTGAAAGCGCACGAAAAATCCCCAGGGAAAGAACTGCCCGCCATGGGTGTGGCCGGACAGCTGCAGGTGATAGCCCAGCGGTTCAGCGGCAGCGGCGCTGCGGGGCTGATGCGCCAGCAGGATTTTGGCGCGGGCGTCAGCCGGCGCGCCTGCCAGCGCGGCCTTTGGGTTGCTGCGCTGCTGCGGATCGAACGCGCCCGCGCTGTAGTCGGTCACGCCGGCCACGACCACCGGCATCCCCGACGGGTGGATGACCGCGTGCTCGTTCATCAGTACGCGCAGCCCCAAGCGGCGGAACTCCGCGACCCAGGGCGCGGCGCCCGAATAGTATTCATGATTGCCGGTGACCAGATAGACGCCATAAGGCGCACGCAACATGCCCAGCGGGCTGGCCTGCGCGGCCAGATGTTCGACGCTGCCGTCGACCACATCGCCGGTGATGGCGATCATGCCGGGTTGCAACGCGTTGACCGCATCGACGATGGCCTGCACATAGTGTTTCTTGATGGTGGGGCCGACGTGGATGTCGCTGATCTGTACGATCGTGAAGCCGTCCAGCGCTTGCGGCAGGCCTGGGATCGGCACGTCCACATCGACCACCTGGGCCCGCCGGCGCGCGTTATAGAACCCGATCAACGTGCCGGCAGCCGCCAGGGCGGAAACCCCCCAGGCGCTGACGCTGCGCAGCCGCATCCAGGGCAAGGCGGCGCCGGTTGCCAGATCGGCAAGCCAGGCCAGCAGCAGCGCCGCGTCGCGGAGCACCGTCAAGACGAACAGGGATGAAAACAGCCCCATCGCGATCAGGCCGACCCACGCGATGCGGTCGCCCCAGGGCGGATGCACGGACGAACGGCCCAGCATCCCCAGCGGGATCAGGATGCACGAGAGGATGAGGGCGATCGTGGCGGCGGCGGTGCCGGCGTTGCCGAGCAATGCGTCGGGAATCAGCCGGGCGCCGACATAGACGTGGGCAAGCGCCCCGAGCGTCAGGAAGCGCAGGAAAAATGAGGATTGGCGTAGGGACACGGGGCAGGAACGGGGGAGGGGGGGGGGG
>NZ_JBHFII010000044.1:91480-93195 GCF_057334215.1 Achromobacter maghribensis
CGCGCGGGTGGCGAAGGAACCGCCATTCTATGCCGCCGGGCGGCGGGGTTCGCCCCTGTTTTTTCAGTCCCTGGCGGGACCCTCACGCCATAGCAGGCTGGCGTTCATCTCGCTCACGTTATTGATGCCCAGCATCGCCATGTTGCGGTCGACTTCGGCGCGCAGCAGGCCGATGGCGTGGGCGACACCCGCCTGTCCCGCCACGGCGGCGGCGTAGTTGAAGGGGCGCCCCACGAAAACGAAGCGGGCGCCCAACGCCAGCGCCTTCAGTACGTCGCCGCCTCGGCGCACGCCGCTGTCCATCATGACCGTCATGTCGCCGGCCGCGGCAACCACGCCGGGCAACGCGCGCAGCGGCGAGATCGCGCCGTCCAGCTGGCGGCCGCCGTGGTTGGATACGATGACGCCGTCGGCGCCCTGTTGGCGGGCCATCGCTGCGTCCTGGGGATGCAGGATGCCTTTGATGATCAGGGTTCCGGGCCATTGCCGGCGGATGCGCGCCACGTGTTCCCAGTTGAGATGGTCGCGGGCCGTGAAGTCGCGCAGTACGGAAGCGGACACAATCGGCGCGCCGCGCGTGGCGAAAGAATTTTCGAAGTGCGGCATACCATGCGCCATCAGCGTGCGCAAGAAGGTGCCAGCCAGCCATCGCGGCCGGGTCAGCCCGTCCCAGGCCATGCGCAGGCTGGGCTTGAGCGGCGTCGAGAAGCCGGTGCGCACATTGTTCTCGCGGTTCGCCGAAACGGGGATGTCCACGGTCAGCACCAGCGTTTCATAGCCCGCACGGCAAGCCCGCGTGACCAGAGCGTCGATCTTCGCGGGGTCGCCAGGCAGATACGCCTGGAACCACGTGCCCGGGGCTTCGCGGATGACGTCCTCCAGCGGTATGAGCGAGGTGCCGCTCAGGATGGCCGGGATATTCTGCTGCAGGGCCGCGCGGGCAAGCACGACGTCGCCGCGGTACGCCGACAACGCGCTGATGCCCATTGGGGCAATGCCGAACGGGGAGGCGTATCGACGGCCGAACAGTTCGGTTTGCTGCGTGCGCCGGGACACATCCACCAGCACGCGCGGCATGAATGCGTATTCGCTGAAGGCGCGCCGGTTGTCCTGCAGGGATTGATTGTCTTCGGCGGCGCCCGCGACGTAACCGAAGATGGGCCGGGGCAGTCGCCGCCGCGCCGCCGCTTCGAAGTCGTCCAGTGACAGCAGGCGTGCAAGCGCGCGTGGCAGGGGCTGGCTAAGGGCGTCGCGGTCGGGCGCGGCAGCGGGCAGGGCGGTGGTTGTCATGGCGGGCCGATAAAAACCCGTAATCTAGCAATGCCGCTTTATCGCATAAAGCGAATAAATATTGAATCGCAATTTCGAAAAAATCGAAATTGAGAAGTCGCCCGCAGCGGTTGACGCCTTCGCTTCAGGCGCCGACCGGCAACGCCAGCAGTTCGCCCATGCGGACGGGGCCCAGCACCGACGGGGTGTCGGCCCAGCGGATCTTGTTCGGGCCGAACAGCACAATGGCGGTGGAGCCGAGCTTGAAGCGGCCCATTTCGGCGCCTTTCTCAAGGTGGATCGGCGCGCGCGCCACATCGTCGTAGCGCACGGATTTGACGCGGCGCTTGTAAGGCGTGACCAGCCCGGCCCAGACCGTTTCGATGGACGCAACGATCATCGCGCCGACCAATATGACGGCCATCGGGCCGTGTTCGGTGTCGAAC
>NZ_JBHFII010000044.1:93215-95875 GCF_057334215.1 Achromobacter maghribensis
GGTGTCGAACAGGCAGACGACGCGTTCGTTGCGGGCGAACAGGCGCGGCACATTGCGCGCGGTCAGCGGGTTCACCGAGAACAGGCGGCCGGGCACGTGGACCATCTCGCGCAGCGTGCCGGCAACGGGCATGTGCACGCGGTGATAGTCCTTCGGCGACAGATAGATGGTGGCGAATTCGCCGCCCTGGAATGGCGCGGCGCGCTCCGTGTCGCCGCCCAGCAGGTCGACCAGGCCGTAGCTGTGGCCTTTGGCCTGGAAGATACGGCCCTGTGCGATGGGGCCCATTTGGCTGATGGCGCCGTCGGCCGGGCAAAGCACCGAGCCGGGCTGGTCGTCCAGGGGCCGCGCATCGTCTTTCAGCGCGCGCGTGAAGAAGTCGTTGAAGCAGTCGAAGGCCAGCGGGTCTTCCTGCACGGCTTCGCGCATGTCCACGCCGTACTTGCGGACGAAGCGCGAGATCATCCAATTCTTGACCGCGGGTTCCCGGCAGTCTGAGGCGTATCCGAAAAAGCGCGACACCAGATGGTGGGGCGCAAGATACTGGCTGGCGAGGAATACTTGGTCTTTGATCGTCATCTACGAGCGCTGAAAAAACGCGTCCCGCAGACAGCGGGACGTGGTTGAAGGTTGCCCGCACACGTCAGGGGGATGACCGGTGCGGGCAATTCGCGGGATTGTAACGCGATCAGGCGGCTTTGGCGGCCAATTTGGTCTTGTAGAGCCAGTCTTTATAGTCGTCCAGGTCACCGTCGAACGGGCTGACGGCGCCATCGGCCACGATGATGAATTCGTCGGTGGTCGCGCGCAGCAAATGGCGGTCGTGCGACACCAGCATCAGCGTGCCTTCGAATTGCGCAAGCGCCGTGGTCAGCGCTTCACGCGTTTCCAGGTCCAGGTGGTTGGTGGGCTCGTCCAGCAGCAGCAGGTTGGGGCGCTGCCAGACGATCAGCGCCAGCGCCAGGCGGGCCTTTTCGCCGCCGGAGAACGGGGCGATGGAGCTGGTGGCCATGTTGCCGTTGAAGTTGAAGCTGCCCAGAAAGTTGCGCAGCTCCTGCTCGCGCACGGTGGGCGCGATCTTCATCATGTGCCACAGCGGCGATTCGTCGTGGCGCAGCATCTCGACCTGATGCTGGGCGAAGTAGCCGATCGACAGGCCCTTGTTGAATTGCGTGTCGCCCGCCAGGGATTCGAGGTCGCCCGCGATGGTCTTGATGAAGGTGGACTTGCCCGCGCCGTTGATGCCCAGCAGCCCGATCCGCTGCCCAGCCTGCAGCGAGAAGTTGATCCCCGACACGATGATCTTGTCCGACACGGCCTGCGTGTCTTCGTCTTCGACGCGGTAGCCGGCGCTGACCTTGTCCATCGTCAACAGCGGATTCGGCGCGCGCAGCGGTTCGCGGAATTCGAACGAGAACTCGGCGGCTGCGCGCAGCGGCGCCATTTCTTCCATGCGGGCCAGCGCCTTGATGCGGCTTTGTGCTTGCCGCGCCTTGCTGGCCTGGGCCTTGAAGCGGTCGATGAAGGACTGCAGGTGCGAGCGTTGGCGCATCTGCTTTTCCATCATGCCTTGCGCCAGTTCCAGCTGAGCGGCACGTTGGCGTTCGAAAGACGAATAGTTGCCCGAGTAGCGCTTGAGTTTGCGTTCGTCGATGTGGACGATGACGTTGACCACGCCGTCGAGGAAATCGCGGTCGTGCGAGATGACGATGAGCGTGCCCGAATAGCGCTTGAGCCAATCTTCCAGCCAGATGATGGCGTCCAGGTCCAAGTGGTTGGTGGGTTCGTCCAGCAGCAGCAGGTCGGACGGGCACATCAGTGCTTGCGCCAGGTTCAGGCGCATGCGCCAGCCGCCGGAGAAGCTGGTCAGCGGCAAGTGCATCTGGGCCTGGGTGAAGCCCAGGCCGGTCAGCAACTGTTCGGCGCGCGAATGCACGGTGTAGGCGTCGGCATCGGCCAAGGCGGCGTAGATGTCGCCCATGCGCAAGCCGTTCTCGGCGCTTTCAGGCTCGGCTTCCAGCGCCGCCAGTTCGGCTTCGAGTTTACGCAGCGTGACGTCGCCGTCGATCGCGTATTCGATGGCCGGACGGTCCAGCGCGGGAGTTTCCTGCGCGACATACGCCATGCGCCAGCTGGAGGGGTAGTCCAGATCGCCCTGGTCGGCGTGCAGCGTGCCGCGCAGCAGGCCGAACAGGCTCGACTTGCCGGCGCCGTTGGCGCCGATCAGGCCGATCTTGTCGCCCGGGTTCAACAGCAGGTCGACCTTGTCTAGCAAGGGCTTGACGCCGCGCATGAGTGAAACTTGTTGGAAGCGGATCATGAATCGTGTGGCTGGGGGTGGCGCGGCAGGCGCGCGGCAAGGCTCCCGCCACAAGGCGCGGCGCAAAAAAGGGAACCGGGGCGGGATCGCGCGCGAAGCTGGCGAACTGATGGATGCAGTCGGGCGCGAAAGGCAAAAAAGACGGGCGGCCGATACGGGCCGCCATCCAGTCGTGGGCATTATTGTACCGGGCCGCGCGCATCGGCGCAGCCGCATGGGCATATCGGGCCGGGCAGCTGTGGTTTTCGCCCCCGATATCGCGCCGACTTTCCGTCAATTTTGCGCCGATTTTGCATTGGCGCCCGGCGCTGAGACCGCGCCTGATACCGCTCTGTGGCGG
>NZ_JBHFII010000044.1:95960-118803 GCF_057334215.1 Achromobacter maghribensis
ACTCGCCCGCGATCGCCGCAGCCAGCGCCAGTAAACGTTCGGCGTCCTGGGCGTGCAGGTTTTCCACCAGGGCGCCGTCGACCACGGCCACGCCCTGGCCCGAGGCTTGCGCGGCGCGCCAGGCGTCCAGGCGCTTGCGGGCGCTGGCCAATTCCGCTTCGGTGGGGGCGAACGCGTCATTCGCCGCCGCGATCTGCCTGGGGTGGATCAGCGTCTTGCCGTCAAAGCCCTGATCGCGGCCCTGGCGGCAGGCCGTGACCAGCCCGGCGTCGTCCTGCAGGTCCAGATGGACGCCATCCAGTACGGCCAGGCCGTGCGCGCGCGCAGCCATCACGGCAAGGGAACGCGCCAGCAGCGTTTCTTCACGCGCCGGCGTATGGCGCGCGTGCAGGTCCTTGACCAGGTCCGAGGTGCCCACCACGATGGCGGCCAATCGCGGGTGGCCGCCTGCGATCGCGTCCAGCCGCAGGAAGCCCAAAGGGGTTTCCGCCATGGCCCACAAGGGCAGATCCGGCGGCGCACCGGCGGCGTCCAGCGCCTGCGCCAGCGCGGCCAACTGGCTGGCCGCCTGCACTTTGGGTAGCAGCACCGCGTCGGCGCCGGCCTGCGCGATGGCGTTGATGTCGTCGAGGCCCCATGGCGTGTCCAGCGCGTTGATGCGCACGATGCACTCGCGCCGGCCATAGCCGCCCATGCGAAGCGCATGCGCGACTTGTTCGCGGGCTTGCGCCTTGGCGTCGGGCGCGACGGCGTCTTCAAGGTCCAGGATCAGCGCGTCGGCGTCCAGGTGTCGGGCTTTTTCCAGCGCGCGCGCGTTGGCGCCCGGCATATAGAGGACGGAGCGGCGGGGGCGGATAGGTAGCGTCATAAGCGGTGGGTCAGGGCTTGAGGGTGCCGACGATCTGTACCGGCGTCGTGCAGACGTAGCCTACGCCATACACGGTGCGAATGCCCATGTCGCCGCCGGCCTGCGCGCGCAGCTTACGGCGCAGCCGGTGCATGTGCGCGTCAAGCCGATGGGTGTCGTAGGCGTCGGCGCTGGCGCCCAGTGCTTCGACCAGGCGGCTGCGCGATAGCGGCAGCGGCGCGGCCTGGATCAGTGCGCCGATCAGCCGGCTTTCGGTATCGGTGATGTCGACGCAGACTTGCGCGGGCGACACCAGCGTCCGGCGCGACGGATCGAAACGCCAGGCGTCGGGTTGCGGGCCGTTGCCCGCGGCGGGCGGCACGACGCGCAGCCGGCGCGACAGCGCGACAAGCGTCGCGCCCAACTCGGCCAGATTGACGGGCTTGGTCAGATAGTGGTCGGCGCCAAGGCTCAGGCCCGACACCTTGTCTTCGCTGAGCAGCCGGCCGGTCAGCATGATGATGCCCATCGATGGGTAGGTCGTGCGCAGATGCGACACGCGGGTCAGCGCATCGCCGTCGGGAAGCATGGCGTCCAGCACCAGAATGCCCGGCGTCACCGTCAGCAGCAGTTGGTCCAGCTCGGCCAGCGAGCCGGCGGTGAGGATCGCTTTATCCACCCCGAGATCGTGGATGTATTCGGCGATGGTGTCGCGCCAGTCTCCGTGGTCATCGACAAGGATGATCGTCACGGCGCGGCATCCCCCCGCGCTTGCACGCGAGGCGCTCCAAGGGCAAGCACGCTTTTCGCTCTTGTCATGTGCTACGGCATCTTCTTTGGGGAGTCCGCGGTGCGCGAGCGCACGTCCGGACGGGGCGCGATACGTTTTGTATCGTCGCGCTTGCGGAGAATATCATCATCGCCGATTGCTGCGGCGCGCCAAACTCGTGGGATGACATCCGCGTGCGGCAGGAAGCTGGATTGGTCAAAAAATGCGCAGGCCGTGCGCCATCGCCTGAATGGCCGCCTGTCGTGCATCGCACGCAGGCTTATCCACAGAAATTGTGGATAAGCCTCGCCCGGCTGGCGCCATCCGATTTATGTAGGCAAGTATTCCACAGGCACGCCTTGCGGCACCTTGCGCATGCGGTCGCGCTCGATGCGTACCGACGAGAACCGGGTCTTGCGGGCGGCGGCGTTCTGCAGCAACACCGACAGCACGGCGCCTTTGTCCTGGATCCATTGCGTTTTGCCGCGCAGCAGTTTCATGGCGTTCTCGACGGTGCCCAACCGATACGACATGGCGTTGATCTGCACGGACGTTTTGCCGTTGAACGAGGCCGCCTCCTGTTCGGTAATGGCGGCGGCATCCAGGTTGCTGCTTTCGTGGTCGACACGGTAGATGAACTTCAAACCGCTGTGCGGATCTTGCACCACCACGAGCTTATCCGAGCCCGAGACATCGGACAGCATGCCGATTACAGGCGATTCGACCAACTGGTTGCCTCGCTGTTCTTCGGTGTAGAGAAAAATGGTTGGGCGCGTCTGGGAAGATGCGGCCGGGACGAGGGGAGAGGGGTCCATACCTGACTTGAAAAAGGCGGGGAAGGAAAGGGCGCCATCGGCCCGCCGGTCCTGCGGTAACGGCCCCGGTCCTTGCGGGACATGAGGCCGGCTGCGAAAAGAACGTAACGCGCAACGCTATTGCGGGCGGCGCATGCGCGCCAGCAGGCGCGTTTTGACCGTCGGCCAGTCCTTGTCGAGGATGGCGTAATAGACCATGTCGCGGGTGCGGCCCGACTGCGTGATCAGGTGCTTGCGGAACACACCTTCTTCGACGCCGCCGAGACGGAGAATGGCTTGCCGCGACTGCGCATTGCCAAGCTCCGTCTTGAACACCACGCGCATGATACCAATTGTTTCAAAGGCGTGCTGCAACAACAGAAATTTTGCTTCGGTGTTGGCGCCGGATCGCTGGGCGGCTGGCGTCAGCCAGGTGGCGCCGATTTCCAGGCGCTTGTGCGGCAGCGCAATATCCATATAACGGGTGGCCCCGATGACTTCCCCTGAACGTTGCTGCACGATGGCGAACGGCAGGCAGGCGCCTTCGCGCTGGGCGATCAGGGCGCGGTCGACGTAGCGGCGCATGTCCTCGGCCGTGGCGACCGGTTCGGGTTGCAGACGCCAGAGTTCCGGATGCAGGCCGACGGCGGCCAGTGCGTCGGCATGGCCGGCGGTAAGCGGTTCCAGGCGTACGACGTCGCCTTCAAGGGTGACGGGTTGCAGCAAGGGAAGGGGCATGTCGGTGTCCTGGAGCGGCCAAGTGCCGCGTGGAATTCTACGCCTGCCGACGCTTGCCGAACACGTCCGGCAGGCGCAGAATCCGGGCGATGAAAACAGACGTTGTGGTTCTTGGGGCAGGCATCATCGGCGTCTGCACCGCGCTGCATCTGGTGGCGCGCGGGCGTTCCGTGACGCTGCTGGACCGACGCGGCCCGGGTGAAGAAACCAGCTATGGCAATGCCGGCCTGATCGAGCGCGCCAGCGTCATTCCCTATGCCTTTCCGCGCGATTGGCGCAGCGTGTGGCGCTATGCGCGAAACAACACGCCCGACGTCAGTTATCACCCGCGTTTCCTGCCGCGCGTGGCGCCGTGGTTACTGCGCTATTGGTGGCATTCGTCGCCGGCGCGGCTGGCCAGCGCGGCCGACGCGATGCTGCCGCTGATCGAGCGCAGCGTGATCGAGCACGATGCATTGAGGGACGACGCGCAGGTCTCGCACCTGTTCCGCCGCAATGGCTGGATCGATGGCGTGCGCACCGAAGCCGGCCTTGCGCGCGCCGTCGCCGAAGCCGACGCGCTGGCATCCTATGGACTGAATTACCGGGTGCTGGACCGCCAGGCGCTGACGGCGCTGGAACCGTCGTTGTCGGCACGGATGGTGGGCGCGGTGCATTGGCTGGACCCGGTCAACGTGTCTGATCCGGGCGCCGTGACGAAGGGATATGCGGCGCTGTTCCAGCAGCGAGGCGGGCACTTTGCGCGCGGCGACGCACGCAGTCTGAAGCCGGCGCCGGGCAAGGGCTGGCAAGTGCTGGGCGAGGACGGGTTGGTCGAAGCCCGGGATGTGGTCGTGGCGCTTGGGCCGTGGTCGCCGGATGTGCTGCGTCCACTGGGCTATCGCATTCCGATGGCGGTCAAGCGAGGCTACCACCAGCATTTCGCGCTGGAAGATGGGGCGGCGTTGTCGCACCCGGTGGCGGATATCGACAGCGGTTTCGTGGTGACGCCGATGACGCTCGGCGTGCGGCTGACCACGGGCGCCGAGTTCGCCGCACGCGATGCGCCGCCGTCTCCTGTCCAGATCCAGCGCACGCGAGCGCTGGCGGGCCAATTGCTGCCCTTGGGCGCCGCGGTCGAGCGTGAACCGTGGATGGGGTGCCGCCCCTGCATGCCGGACATGCGCCCGGTGATCGGGGCAGCGCCCCGGCATGCCGGACTGTGGATGGCGTTTGGCCACGCGCATCATGGCTTTACGCTGGGTCCGGTGACCGGCAAGCTGCTGGCCAGCCTGATGACGGGACAGGCGCCGGATATGGACCCGGCGCCCTACGGCTTGCGCCGTTGACCCGCGTGGTCAGGCCAGATTTTTTTCGCGGCGCTTGCGCACGGCCAGTGCCAGGGTTTCCAGCACCGGTTCCGTCTGGGTCCAGCCCAGGCAGGCGTCGGTGATCGACACGCCGCGACGCAGCGGCTGGCCCGGCTTCAAGTCCTGGCGGCCTTCTTCAAGATGGCTCTCGATCATGACGCCGGTGATGCGCGTGTCGCCTTGGGCCAGTTGCGCGGCGATGTCATTGGCTACGTCGATCTGGCGCAGGTGCGATTTGTTGGAATTGGCGTGCGAGCAGTCGATCATGACCTGTTCGCGTTGGCCGGCGGCGCGCAGCGCGGCGCAACAGGCGTCCACGCTGGCCGCGTCGTAATTGGGGCCTTGCTTGCCGCCGCGCAGGATCACGTGCGTATCCTGGTTGCCCCGCGTTTCGAAAATGGCGGCCATGCCCATTTTGGTCATGCCCATGAAGGCGTGTTTGGCGCTGGCGGCCACCATGGCGTCCGCCGCGATCTGCACGCCGCCGTCGGTGCCGTTCTTGAAGCCCAGCGGGCAGCTCAAACCCGAACTCAGTTGCCGGTGGCTGGGGCTTTCGGTGGTGCGCGCGCCGATGGCGCCCCAGGCGATCAGGTCAGCGATGTACTGCGGGCTGAGCAAATCCAGGAATTCAGTGGCAATGGGCAGGCCCAGGCCGCTGATGTCCAGCAGCAGTTCGCGGGCACGGCGCAGGCCTTCATTGATGCGGAAGCTGCCGTCAAGCCGCGGATCGTTGATATAGCCTTTCCAGCCGACGGTGGTGCGGGGCTTTTCGAAGTAGACGCGCATGACGATCAGCAGATCTTTCTGGTGCTGGTCCACGGCGGCACGCAATTGACGGGCGTACTCCATGGCCTGGCCATGATCGTGGATCGAGCAGGGACCGACCACGATCAGCAGCCGGTCGTCGCGGCCGTGCAGGACGTCGGCGATTTGCGCACGGCTTGCTTCCACCAGCGTCTGGATGGCGGGGGAAACGGGCAGTTCGTCCTGCAGCAACGCGGGCGAGATCAGCGGACGCACGGCGCTGATGCGCGTGTCGTCGGTGCGCGTGTTGTCCTGGGTCGAGTCGGCCGTGCCGACCTCGCGGTCGTGCTGGGGGTCGTCAATGCGGGTCAAGGGGATGCTCCGTGCCGTAGATGCGTAAAGACGGCCATTATCGCACTGGCGGCGGGCAGGTGCGCCGGGCGGTGGCGTCCGTCTGGCCGATGGCGGGCACGCCGGACGGCAACGGGCCGGACCTATCGGCGGTAGACGCCCTCAAACCTACGTCTATCGGCACCGAAATGGCACTAACCCGTTGCCAATGACGACAGATCGCCGTTAGATGCCGTAGGATGGAGTCTAGGGATTTCAAGCGGCCGCCTGCAAAGGCCCGCCCTATAAGCTAGGACGGAACGTGATGCCTAAAACCGACGCCGCAGCCGCTCGACGGATTCTCTTGGTCGAAGACCACCCGGTCGAGCGCGCCTACTTGCAGAACATGCTGCTGGCGTTGGGCCATCGCCGGGTCGCTGGCGTGGGAAGCAGCACCGAAGCCGTCGGCGCGCTGGGCCGCCAGTTCTACGACCTGGTGATCAGCGACATCGTCATGGGCGATGGCGACGGCACCCATTTGCCCAATGAGCTGCGGCGGCTGGTCGATGTCGGGCGGCTCAAAGCCATGCCGCCCATCATCTGGATCAGCAGCCTGAGCGACGAGTTGCTGCAGTCGCATGTGCGGCTGGCGTTGCAGGCGGGCTGCCCGTCTGCGCAGGCCCTGTCCAAACCCGTATCGCGCGCGTCGATGCAGCAGGCGATCAAAACCACGCTGCTGTCGGCCGAAGACGTGAGCTTGCCTCGCCTGCAATCGGTCCGGCGGGAAGTGATCGAGGCCGAACTGGGACGCGCCCTGATCACCGGCGTGGGCATGAGCGTCGTGCTGCAACCGCAGATGAGCCTGGCCACCGGTGAAGTGCTGGCGGCTGAAGCGCTGTCCCGCTGGGAACACCCCGAATTGGGGCCGATTTCCGCGGTCGACTTCGTGCCCGCCGCGCACCGCCTGGGCATGGATCGGATGCTGTTCTTGCGGGTGGTGGACCGCGTCATCGAGGTCTTGCAGCGCATGCATGCCGAGGGCATCGCGGTGCCGATTGCCATCAACGCGTCGTCGTCCACGTTGTGCACGCGGGACCTGCCCACGCTGCTGGAAAAGCGTGTGGCGCAGGCGGGATTGCCGGCACGGCTGGTGAAGATCGAACTGACCGAGGACGAGCCCGTCAATGATTGGCTGGCGCTGTCGTCGGTGCTGAACCTGCTGCGGGTACGGGGCTTTGAATTGGCGATGGACGATTTCGGCGCGGGCATTGCGTCGATGCGGCTGTTTTCGGCCATGCCGTTTACCGAGCTTAAGATCGACCGCGACTTCATCGTGCACATGCACCGGGAAGCGGCGTCGCGCGCGGTGGTGGCGGCGGCAATAGAGATGGGCCGCGTGCTGGGGCGGCGCGTGGTGGCCGAAGGGGTCGAGCAAGACCGCGACGTGCAGTTGCTGCGCGAGCTGGGCTGCGACGTCGCGCAGGGTTACGGCCTGTCGGTTCCGCTGGACACCGACGCGTTCGTCGAATTCTGCCGCCGGCACTGAAGCGGAAGGCGGGTCGCCGGCTCACCGGCGCGGCCGGGCATTGATGACGATCAATGCCTAAGCGCGCCGCGTCGAATTCGGGGCGAATACGGACGTATAAGGGTGCATACGGGGCTACCATGGGCGCTGTGCTCGGGCTTTCCCTGGAGAAATGAACCAATGCGACGCACGCTTGGCGCCGTCCTGCTGTTGTCCCTATTGGCCTGGGCAGGCACGCTCTGGACCCATCCGCCGGCTGGCTTCACGATCTGGACCGCGCGCGATCAACTTATCCTGTTGACGGGCCTGGGCGCTTACGCACTGATGGCGCTGATCATGCTGCTGGCGGTACGCCCGCAGTGGATTGAGTCCCGCATGGGCGGCCTGGACAAGATGTACCGGCTGCACAAATGGAGCGGCATCCTGGCGACCGCGCTTGCCGCGGCGCATTATCTGATCAAAATTGGCAAGCCGCTGCTGCTCATGGCGTTCGACCCGGTCGCCAAGACGCCCCGTGCGGCTGCCTGGCTGGACGTGTTCCGCGGATCCGCCAAGGACATCGGGGAATGGGCGGTCTGGATCCTGGTGATCGTGGTGGCGCTTACGCTATGGCGACGGTTTCCCTATCACCTGTGGCGCCACATCCATCGCATAGCGGCCGTCGTGTTCCTGGTGACGGCGTTTCATGGCGTGGTGCTGACGCCCGCCACGTGGTGGGTGCAACCCGCGGGATGGCTCGTCGCCGTGGCGACGGCCGTGGGCAGTGCGTGCGCGCTCTGGGCGTTGACCGGAAACATCGGCCGGGCCCGGCGCCACCGGGCGACGGTACTGTCCGTCGATCCGCTGTCGGACGATATCCTGTCGCTTACCTGTAAGGTCGAAGGCGATTGGCGCCATCGTGCCGGCCAGTTCGCCTTCCTGACGGCAAACCGCCTTGAAGGCGCGCATCCCTTCACGGTATCGGGCGCCGACGACGGCACGGGGCGCGTACGGTTTTCGATCAAAGCGCTGGGCGATTACACCCGCCGCCTGCAAACCAGCCTGAAGGTGGGGCAGGCGGTGACGGTGGAAGGGCCGTATGGCTGCTTCGACTTGCTGCGCGATGACGGCCGCCCGCAGATATGGGTGGCCGCCGGCATTGGCGTGACGCCGTTCATCTCGTGGCTGGAATCGTTGCAGGCCGAGCCGGACCGCGCGCCGCAGGCCACCTTGTACTACTGCGCGCGCAATGCGGCCGAGGCGCCGTTTGCCCAAACGCTGGAGACCCTTTGTGCGCAGGTTCCGCGCGTGACGCTGCATGTGTGGTACAGCGACGAGAAAGGGCCGCTGACGGCAGCAGGCCTGCTTGCTGGCCGCGTGGCGGGAACGCCTTGGCCCGGTGTGTGGTTTTGCGGACCGACAGGCTTCGCCGATTCACTCAAAGACGGACTGCACCGGCAGGGAATGCCGGTGCGCCAGTTGTTTCACCAGGAAGCGTTCCAGATGCGCTAGGGCACCTTTCGGGAATTCAGATACCGGATACGTCGATGTCGCCCGGATAATCCACCGAGAACTTCAGCACCGTCTCGCGCGATTTGCCTGGCTCAAGTTCCCATTCCCAGGCCAGCTTGCCGTCTTCTTCACGCTTGACTTCGCGGTCGGCCGGCGACAACAGCTTGACCACGATCTTCTCGTTGCGCGAAACCGGCAGGCGGTCCTTGAACACGACCTGCTCTTTGGTGGCCTTGTTGTTCTTGACCGTGATCTTGTATTCATAGGTCACGCGTTTGCCGCTGCCCGAAAAGCCGGTGCTTTCCGTAAAGCGGTTCACTAGCTGGCGTTTGATCGAAATGCCATCGTCGGCGCCCATGGCCAGTTCGACCTTTTCGCCCGGCATGACCGCCTTGATGCGGCTCGAGGCCACGAATGCGTCGTCCAGGAAGGTGTTCAACGATCCGGCCAGGAACGGAAAATCGGTGTTGTTGCTGGCCAGCGCCGTCAGGAAGGCCGCTTCGCGCAGCGCGGGCGTGGACTGGTATTGCAGCGTGGCCGGCAGCTTGGCGGTGGTGATCGCCACGCGCTGCGACGAATTGTCCGAAGCAACGGTAGCCGGATTCTTGATCTGGAACGATGCACTGGTGGCGTCGTTTTGCATCTGCGCCGTAGACACCTCCATGGCCTCGGCCACCGGTTCGGGCATGGCGGCGTCGGCATAGGCCTGGCCCTGGGGCGCGGGGCGTGATCGCTTCATCGTCATTTCGCTGCTGATCGGCGCGGGCGCGGCCGAGGGGCGGGGCGGGGGAGCCGGCGGGGGCGGAGCGGCGACATCGATGATCCACGGCTGCAGCGTCGGGGCGCCACCGCCCAGCGCAGGCCGGGCGGTGGACAACGTAAGCTTGACGTTCTTCCAGTCTTCACCCGTGTTCTGGCTGATGACGCCGAAGTAACCCAGATCCACCGTGCGGTCCGCAGGGCGCAAACGCGCATCATAGGCAGGTGCCCAGCGGGCGCCGCCCACGGCATACGACACGGCCAGGTCCACTTTGCCCGCGCGAGCGAGGTTGATCCGCAGCGTGACGGTCTTGCTGCGGCGGCTTAACTGGCCGCGCATGATGTCCAACTGACCTTGCAATGCCTCTATCTCGCGTTCCAGTACGGCTTTGCGTTCGGCGACCTGGCGCAGGCTGGCCAGCGTCTTGCCCAGGGTGTCGGCGCTAAGGGTCTGGATCGCCTTCAGCTCGTCCAGCGTCAGGCGGGCGCCTTCCTTCGCGGGTTCGGTTGCACCGCGCTGCATCATCAGGACCAGTTCGCGCTGGTTGTCCAGCACCGCGGCTTCATCATCCAGTTCGGCTTGCCGGGCCTCGAGCTTGCGCATCTGCTCCTGTAGCGTGCGGACCCGTTCGTTGGCGGTATCGGTCTGGAAGGCGTCACGCACCTTGACGTCCAGCAACGAGGCTTGGCCGGTGCTTTTGGCTGATACCTGCAGCGAGTTTGCCTGCAGCGAGACGGGCAGGTTCTCAAGCTCCAGTTCATGTTCGCCTGCAGCCAGTTCGCTGCTGGCGGACCGGGTCACCACGGCGCGGTCCTGATAGACCGTCACTGCGCCAATGGAGGAAGCCAGCCCGGCGGCTACGCCCAAGCCGGGAATCGTTGCGATGGCCAGGGCCAGAAGAGTACGTCGCACTAAGTCACCTGTAGGAAGGTTGTTTCGGCAAGGCTGCGGCCCTGTTCAGGGACGGATCACCGATTGCGCGTCAATTTACTCTGCGTCTTTGGTCGCGGCTTTACAGAAGATTTCAAAAGCGACAGGGCAATACCGTGTCGGCGCGCGTGGCGGGGATCACGCGCGTTCGGGGTGAGCCAGCCGGCGCAGCATGTCGACGGCGTTGACGGCGGCGACGGAACGGTCGCGGCGCCGGTAGGCCATGTCCAGCAGGGCGTGCGGGGCGTCGCCTTCGATAGGGCGGTATTCAATGCCTTCGGCGCCCATGTGGCGCATGGCTGCCGGCACCACCGAAATGCCGACGCCCGCAGCGACGAGGCTGACGATGGAGGCCATCTGCGGCGCCTCCTGAATCACCCGTGGAACAAAGCCCGCCCGCTGGCAAGCGGACAGGATGGCGTCGTACAGCCCCGCGCCGATGGGGCGCGGATAGAGGACGAAGTCCTCATCGGCAAGCGCCGAGACGGGCACGCTGGTCAGGCCACTCAAAGGATGGTCGGGAGGCAGGGCGACCAGCATGGGTTCGTCCAGCACACGCTCGGATTCGAATTCCGGGTCCAACAAATAGGGAGGCCGCACGAAGGCCACGTCGACCTCGCCCAGCCGCAAGCCGCGCAGCAGCGAAATGGTGTTGCTCTCGGTGAGCGTGACGCGGACATCGGGATAGCGGTCGCGAAAAGCGCGGATCGCGCGCGGCAGGTACGGGTGGAACACCGCTGACGCGGTGAATCCGACCGTGACCGCGCCGCGTTCGCCGCGGCCCAGGCGGCGAGCGGTATCGATTGCACGGTCGGCGCTGGCCAGGATGGCCCTGGCATCCTCCAGAAACTGGGCGCCGGCCTCGGTCATGTCGATGCCGCGCGGCAGCCGCAGAAACAACGGCGTGCCGATTTCCCGTTCCAGCTGCTGGATCTGCTGGCTGAGCGGCGGTTGCCCGATACCCAGCCGAGCGGCGGCGCGGGTGAAATGCAATTCTTCGGCCACGGCGGTGAAATAGCGCAGGTGACGGAGTTCCATCGTTTTAAAGTATAGGGTGTGTAAGTTTAATATATTGGACATATGAAGGCGAAAAGTCTACTTTGAGTGTGCGGGCCATACGCCCGATGCCATTCCGAGAATCCTGATGTCCAGCGCCACCGTCGATCCTTCGTCTTCAGCCCCCACTGCCTATCTCGCGCGGGGCACGCCGGGGCTGCGCCGCGCCCAGTGGGCGTTGTTCGCCGCCGGCTTTTCCACATTTTCCCTGCTGTATTGCGTGCAGCCGCTGATGCCGATGTTCACCCAGGCGTTTGGCGTGTCGCCCGCGCAAAGCAGCCTGGTCCTGTCGCTGTGTACCGGTCTGCTTGCCGTGGCCATCTTTTTCGTCGGCCTGTTTTCGCAGGCCTTGCCGCGCAAGCGCGTGATGGCGTTATCGCTTTTTGCGTCGGCCGTGCTGGGCACGATCGCCGCCGTGGCGCCAGACTGGCACAGCCTGCTTGCGCTACGTGCGTTGCAGGGCGTTGCGATGGGCGGCGTGCCCGCGGTGGCCATGGCTTATCTGGCCGAAGAGGTCGAACCCGATACGCTGGGCTTCGTCATGGGCCTGTATATCAGCGGCAGCGCCTTCGGTGGCTTGTCGGGCCGCGTCATCACCGGCCTGGTGTCCGATCACTTCGGCTGGCGCGCGGCGATGGGAACGCTGGGCTTGCTGGGCCTGATCGCGGCCGTGCTGTTCGTCTGGCTGTTACCGGCCTCGCGCCGTTTCACGCCGCAACGCGGGCGGGGCTGGGCCGGCGTGGCGTCAGACGTGCGCGCCGGCGTCGGCGCACATCTGAAGAATGGCCCGCTTTGCGCGCTCTTCGCGATGGGCGGCCTGTTGATGGGCGCGTTCGTCACCCTCTACAACTATGTCGGCTTCAGGTTGTTGCTGCCGCCGTTCTCGCTCAGCCAGACTTTTATCGGCTTCATCTTCGTCGTGTATCTCGTGGGCATCTTCGCGTCCACGTTCTTCGGCCGGCTGGCCGACCGCCATGGCCGTGGGGCCATGCTGTGCGCCGCCACCGGATTGGCGCTGGCTGGCTTGCTGCTGACGCTGTCGGATTCGCTGCCCATCCTGGTCGCCGGGATCGTCCTCTTCACCTTCGGCTTTTTTGCCGCGCACGCGGTGGCCAGCGGGTGGGTCGGACAAATGGCGCGCGGCTACAAGGCATTGGCCGCGTCGCTCTACCTGTTGGTCTATTACGTGGGCTCCAGCGTGCTGGGCGCGTGGGGCGGCCATTTCTGGGCCACCAGCCAATGGCCCGGCGTTGCGGCCATGGCGGGCGGCCTGTTGGCGCTGGCGTTGCTAATCAGCGCAGGGCTGGCATGGCGCACGAGTGGCAGCGTGAAGCGCGGAACTGGGATAATCGCGGAAACCCACTGATTATCGAGAGGCTCCATGTTTTCACACGTTTGCATTGGCGTCGGTGACTTCGAGCGCGCGTTGGCCTTCTATTCCGCGCAAGCCGAGGCGCTTGGATTGCGTCCCAGATTCCTGGACCGCGAGCATCCCTGGGCGGGGTGGCAGCCGGCCGAAGGCGACAGGCCGCGTTTCGTGATCAGCGCGCCGCACGACGGACATGCCGCGACGCCCGGCAATGGGCAGATGACCGCGTTCATGGCTGCCGACCGCGCAACGGTGGACCGTTGCCACGCCCTGGCACTGTCATTGGGCGGAACGTGCGAAGGCCCGCCCGGGCTGCGGCCCGAGTATCACGCGAACTACTATGGCGCCTATTTCCGCGACCCCGACGGCAACAAGCTCTGCGTCTGTTGCCACGACGCATTGGAACCGGCAGAAGGCTAAGGCATCCCCGCCACGTGCGGTTCAGGTGGCGCGGCGGCTGTCCGGGCGGCCAGCGTGACATCGATGCCTTGGCTAAGCGCCGATAACAACAGGTGCGGCGTAAGATCCAGCTTCGCCAACAACACGCTGCACCGCGACATTTTCGCCAAGTCGTCGCGCGATAGGGCGGCCAGCCACTGGCAGGCTTGCTGCGAGACCTGCAGGCCGGCCATGGCGTCGGCGTTGCCGGTGCGAGCCAAGCGCTGCAGCAGCAGCAAATACATCATGTTCGTTTCGTGGATATCGCGCAGAAGTTCGCTGGATTTCGGCATCGGGCGTCCCTGACTTCGTTGATTCCGCACGTCGGCCGCCGCCGCTGCGGAAAGGGCGCGTGGCGTCCTCGTGGGAACGTCTATTCCAAGCCCGGGAGGGGCTTGCGTGCCGGTAGCGTCAGTCGATCATATTTAAGCGACCGGGGCGCGTCAGCTATGGATTTCCCTGTGCGGGTCGCGAACCCAATTCAAATATTAAAACGTACTCATTCTCATTTATAATGGCACGCATGCCAGGTCGCGCGTTGCGGGGGCGGTAGCGCACGCGGCGCGCCGGGCGCTTATTTCACTCCGAGGCCCGCGATGACATCCTCCTTTCCAGACCGCCATGACTTGCAGCGCGAACATGCGGCGCTGCTTGCCGCTTATGGGCAGGCGCAATCGCATTGCAGCCAGTTGCTAAGCACACAGGCGGCGCGCATTCTGCATCTGGAAGCCGAAGCGATGTGCCTGCGCGCCGCGGTCATCCAGCGCGACACGGCACTGGCTTGGGCGCGGGAAGACCACCGCGCGCTGGAAGGGTCGATACCGGGATTGCCCAAGCGGGTGGCGCTGGCACGCCGGGTCACGCAACTGATGGAGCGCATCCAATGCCTCATGCGTGAGCGGCTGGCCTGGCAGGACCGGGCCAGCCAGGCCAGGGCGCGTCCGGCGGAGCGGGTTGCCGAGCCGGTAGCGCCGCAGCCAGCCGTCATGGCCGTCGCGCTGCGCGAAAAGTCGGTGCTGTGCGTGGGCGAAGATGCGCTGGCGCTGATGCTGACGCGCAAGGTCGTTGAACTTGCCGGAGGCCGTTACCTGGGTCACAGCGGCCAGGGTGATGCAGACGGCGCGACGCTGGAAGCCAGTTTGATCGCGGCGGATCTGGTCATTTGCCAGACGGGCTGCGTCAGCCACGGCGCCTATTGGCGGGTGAAGGATCATTGCGCCCGCACCGGCAAGCAATGCGTGCTGGTCGACAAGCCCGAAGCGCTGAATGCCCTGCGCCTGGACGGTGAACCGGTGCTCGAGCAGGAACGGTAGCGTCGCGTTACCGAGCGTTTCGGTACGTCGGCGGGGCCCCGCAATACAGTACGTACTGGTAAAGGGGCAGACATGTTGAAGAAACAGGATCGCGTTGCGCTCCCTTGGACGGATACGCTGGCGCGTCTGGAAGATGAACGCATCATGCTGCAACGCATTGCCGCGGGCATGCCATTGCCGGATGTCCTGGAGCATGTGTTGCACGCCATCGAGGCGCAATCGAGCGTGAAATTGTGTACGGCGATCGCGCTGATCGACGATACCGGGACGTTCCTGCTGCATGCCGCGGCGCCCAGCCTGCCGGCGGCGTTCAATGTGGCCGTGCAGCGCACGCCCATTGGGCCGCATATGGCATCGTGGGGAGCGGCGGCGCATGCAGGAACCGCCGTGTATGTGGAAGACATCGCCACGCATCCCGCCTGGGAGCGCTGGCGCGATCTGGCGTTGTCGCAAGGACTGCGGGCGTGCTGGTCGACGCCGATCAAGGCGCCCGACGGACGCTTGCTGGGCGTGTTTTCCAACTACTACAGCACGGTACGCTCACCTTCCACCGACGATATCGACGCTATCGCGCTGGTGACGCGCAGCGCCGCGCTGGCCATCGAGCGACACCTGACCGACGCCGCGCTGCGTGATAGCGGCGAGCGCTGGCGTGCCATGTTCGACGGCATGCAAGAGGCCTTCTTTTTAAGCGAGGCGCTGCGGGATGGCGATGGCCGTATCGTGGACTTCCGCTTTCTGGAGGTGAATCCGGCCTTCGAGCGCCAGAGCGGCATGCGGGAAGGCGATACGCTGGGCCATACGCTGCGCGAAATGATACCCGGCGTCCCCAGCCAGATCATGGACGCGTTTGCCCAGGTGGTGGAAACGGGCGAACCGGCTCAGTTCGAGTTCGCCGTGCCCGGGCCCAAGCATGCCTGGTACGAAGCCCGGGCGCGTAAAGACGGCGCCGACCGCATGATGGCGTTGTTTCTGGACGTCACGGCGCGCAAGGCGGCCGAAACCGAGCTATGGGAAGGGCAGCATCGCAAGAATTTCCTGTTGGCGCTGGGCGACCGAATGCGTGAACTGCATCTTCAGTCCGAAATCGAGTATGCCGCCTGCGAGGGGCTGGGCCAGCATCTGGCGCTTGGCCTTGTAGCGGTGGCGGACTGGCCCGGGGACGACGGCGCGACGGTGACGCTATCAACCTGTTGGCGCTCCGAGACCGAACAGTCCAAGGCGCAGCCGCTGACGCCCGAGCAACTGGGCGAAGAATTGAAGGACGCGTTGCGCAAGGGCCGCACCGCCTACCTGCAACCGCTGGTGGCGAATCAGGAGGGCGAGGTTCGGCCATCCGCGATCGTGGTGCCGATGCGTCGCTGGGGGCGGTACGGCGGCACGTTGCTGGTGCGGCCACAGGCTGGCAGCCGGCTCAAGGCCGGCGATCTGGCCTTTATCGAAGAAGTGGCGGAGCGCATGTGCAGCGCCGTCGAGCGTTCGCAGTACGCGAGGACGCTGGAGCAGCGCGTCGAAGACGCCATCGCGGAGCGCGACCGCATCTGGCGGTTGTCGCCGGAACTGCTTGCCGTCGTCGATGCGCACGAGCGCTTCGTCAGTGTTAATCCCGCGGTGCGGCCGATCCTGGGCTGGAGCCCTGAGCAATTCCTGTCTATGGGGCTGGCCGAACTGGTGCACCCGGACGATCAGGCGGCCACGCGCGCCGCGATGGCGCAGGCGTCGCACGCCGACCCCGCGCAAGCCGTGCGGCATATGGAGAACCGGCTGCTGGGGCGCGACGGCACCTATCGCTGGATCACCTGGAGCATGTCGTGGTCGCAAGACAGCCTGTACATGACTGGCCGCGACGATACCGATTTGAAGGTGCAGGCCGAGATGCTGCGCGAGACCGAGCAGGCGTTGAGGCAATCGCAAAAAATGGAAGCGGTGGGGCGCTTGACGGGGGGCATCGCCCACGACTTCAACAATATGCTGCAGGGCATTACGGGCGCCTTGTACCTGATCAAGCGCAAGCTCGATGCCGGCACGCCGGCGCAGGCGGAACGCTTCATCAACGTGGCGATGGATTCCGCCAACCGCGCCGCGCATCTGACCCAGCGGTTGCTGACTTTCTCGCGGCGCCAGCCCATCGATCCGAAACCCTTCAGCGTGGCGTCCACGCTGCAGTCGATGGCCGACCTGTTCCACCGCTATACCGGCGAACGCGTGCGGCTGCTTTTCGATCTGGAGCCGGCGTTGTGGACGGTTCGGTGCGACAAGAACCAGTTCGAGAACGCCATGCTGAACCTGGTGATCAATGCGTGCGACGCGATGCCCAATGGCGGCGCATTGACGGTTGCCGCGTTGAACCGATCGTTGGATGCTGGGCTGTTGCGCCAGTTTCCCGGCATGAATCCGGGGGACTTCGTGCAGGTGTCGATCACCGACGAAGGTTGCGGCATGGCGCCCGACGTGCTGGCGCACGCCTTCGATCCGTTCTTCACCACCAAGCCGTTGGGCGAAGGCACCGGCCTGGGTCTGTCGATGATCTACGGCTTTGCGAAACAGGCCGGCGGGGTGACTACGCTGGAGAGCGAGGTGGGCAAGGGTACGACGGTCAGGCTGTTATTGCCGCGGTACGACGGCGCGCCAGATGCCACTACACGGCATGAGTTGACCGCGCAACCTGTATCGGGCGTCGGACAGCCGTCCGTCGTGGTGCTGGTGGAAGACGATGCCAATGTGCGCGACATGGTGCGTGAATGCCTGGCTGACCTGGGCATGCATGTCCTGACTGCGGCGGATGGCGAGGCCGGGTTGGAGCTGGTGCTGGGCACGGCCGGTATCGACCTGTTGGTGACGGATGTGGGCTTGCCGGCGTTGAACGGCCGCCAGTTGGCGGACGCCGCGCGGGCCGCCCATCCGGGGCTGAGGGTCCTGATGATGACCGGATACGCCGAAAGCGCCGCGCATGACCGCGGCTTCCTGGAGCACGGGATGGAACTGATCGTGAAGCCGTTCTCGCTGGATGCGCTGGGCGAACGCGTGCAGCGCATGCTGGCTGAATCCCGGAAAGCACGGGCGGGGGGCGCGGGATAGGCCAACGGGATGGCAGTGTTGCAACGGCAGGTAAAAAATGCCCTTCAAGGTGTTCGGGGTGGCGATTGCGCAGGGCAGGCGGGGCGGCTTGGGCGCCTGTGGGACGGGAACGGGGCTTGCGAACAGGTCCATGCTTTCCAACCAAGGAGCCTGACTATGAAAACTCGTGCCATGACTTGCGCTTTCGTACTCCTGGCAGGCTTGACGTCCGCAGGCGCGGCGCTGGCCCAGTCGGCCAGTCCGACCACGCCGTCTTCCACGCCGAACGACGCCTCTGCCGCCCAGCCGAACCGCCCCTTGCCGCCGGGGCAGATGGCGCCAGCACCCAATGCAACCCCGCCTTCCGGGACGACGGCGCCTTCAACGCAACATGGCGGCAGCATGTCGTCGGGCAAGAAACACTCCGATGAAACGCCTAACCGTCCTCGCGAGGCCAACGATAATGTTCCGCGCACGCCGGGGGCTGGTGCTGCGCCGCCTCCTGGATACCCGAACACGGGCGGTTCGAAGTAATCGCCGTAAGCCTGCTGGCAACGAAGAAGGCTTCCCTCGGGAAGCCTTCTTTGCGTGCAACCGAGTTACCCCGGCGTGGCCGCACCGAGCGGGGGGCTTAGTGCTGGCGGCGCAGTTCCGCCGGCGGCACCCGCAGCTGGCCCCGATACTTGGACACGGTGCGGCGCGCCAGCAAGATGCCGCTGGCCGCCAATTGCTGAGTCAGCGCCACGTCCGACAACGGCATCGCCGGGTCTTCGGCGTCGACCATTTCCTTGATCAACGCACGCACTGCGGCGGCCGAGCACGAACCGCCCGATTCCGTGGCCAGCTCGCGGGAAAAGAAGTGACGGAATTCAAATACGCCGCGCGGCGTCACCATGTATTTACCGACGGTGGCGCGGGATACGGTCGATTCGTGCATGTCCAGGTCGTCGGCGACTTCACGCAGCATCAAGGGTCGCAATGCCACTTCGCCATACTCGAAAAAGGTCTGCTGGCGCTTGACGATGGCTTCGGCGACACGCTGGATCGTCGTGTACCGCTGTTCCACGTTACGCACCAGCCAGCGCGCTTCTTGCAGCTCCTGGGCCATGGGGCTGCGGTCATCCAGGCGGGCGCGGCGGAACAGGTCGGCGTAGGTGCGGTGCAGCCGCGCCTGCGGCATCGCATTGCGATTGGGCAGGACGCGCCAACGCGCGTGCCACTTGTCCACGAACACGTCGGGCACGACGTATACGGGGGCTTCGGCGCTATAGCGGGAACCCGGTTTGGGGTCAAGGCTGCGGATCAGCGCGCAGGCGTCGCGCAGCGCCTCGTCAGAACAATCCAGCACGCGGCGCAGTCCGATGCAGTCGTTTTTTCCCAGACGGTCAAGGTGCTCGCGCACGATGCGCAGCGCCAGATCCCGGGTGGAAACGTCCACCGTCCGGGAGGCCATCAATTGCAGCGTCAGGCATTCCGTCAGGTCGCGCGCGGCCAGGCCCGGCGCATCCAACTGCTGTACCAGGCGCAGTGCCGCCGTCCATTCCCCGTCATCGGGCGGGGGATTGAACTCGGGCCGATCCGGGCTGCAAAGGCTGTTTAGCGGCACACGCAGGTACCCGTCGTCATCCAGCGCGTCGATGATGAACTCGGCCAGCAGCCGATCCCGCGGTTCCAGGTGGTAATTGCCCAGGTCCATGGACAGGCGTTCGCGCATCGACAGCGACGCGCTGGCCCATTGCCCCAGATCCTTGCCTTCGCCGGATCCCGACGACGGCATGGGGTAATCGCCGGAATAGGCGGGCGCATCGGGCGGCGGCTCTTCGCCATCCGCAGCGCTCGTCGGGGTGGGTTCGGCCGGCGCATCGACCGGGTCGCCATGGCTGGTGGGCTTGGCGTCCGGTCCGATTTCCACCGGATCGGCGTCTTGGTCGTCGCCATCTTCCAGAAAGGGATTGGTGGCTAGCGCATGCTCCACCGCGGTCGTGAATTCAAGCGCCGACATCTGCAGCAACTTGACGGACTGTTGCAGTCGGGGCGCCAGCGTCATCTGCTGGCGCAGGCGCAATTCTTGCGTAGGGTGGCCCAATCGAGTCTCCTTGCCAGGGAGCCGCCGGACGGCGGCGCATCCTTGATACTCAAGCAAACTCCGTGCCAGGTGGGTTTGCGGGCGGGTATCGGGGAGACGCGCGGTCGCGGGCGGAGCCGCTATTACAAGCCGACGGTAAGAACTGCTCAGCGGTCCGCCAAGCCTTCCTTGTCGTACACGTCCAGCCGGTTGTAGAGCGTTTTCAGGCTGACGCCCAATGTGTCCGCGGCCAGGCGCTTGTCGCCATCATGATGCGCCAGCGTGGCAAGGATGAACTCGCGCTGCGCGCGCCCTAGCGGCATGCCCACCGGGAAGCTCAGCGCGCCGTCGCGCATTTCCGACCGCTGGCGGGCCGGCGCGCGCGCCAGCAGGTCGGTGTTCAGTTGCGCATCCGAGAGAATGAAGGCGCGCTGCACCACGTTGCGCAGTTCCCGCACATTGCCGGGCCAGTCGTGTTGCTGGATCGCGTCCAGCATCTGCTTGGAAAACGTCTTCTGTGTGCGGTGCTGCGCATTCAGGGTGTCCAGGAACCGGTGCGCCAGGATCAGTGCATCGCTGCCGCGTTCGCGCAGCGGCGGCACGCGGAGTGGGATGACCAGCAAGCGGTGCAGGAAGTCCTGGCGCAGCCGGCCATCGGCCACTGAGGCGGCGGGGTCGCGGTTGCTGGCGCAGATGATGCGCACATTGGCGCGCAGCAGATCGGACCCGCCGACACGCTGATACGTCCCGGCTTCCAGGACGCGCAAGAAATGCACCTGCATGTCGGGCGGCATCTCGGTGACCTCGTCCAGGAAGAGCGTGCCGCCGCTGGCGTATTCGAAGTAGCCGGCGTTCTGCGCCAACGCGCCAGTGAAGCTGCCTTTTTCGTGGCCGAACAGTTCGGCATGCGCCAACGTGCCGCTGATGGCGCCGCAGTTCACGGCGACGAAGGGGTGGCTGCGCCGTTCGCTGGCGTCATGGATCGCGCGCGCCACGATTTCCTTGCCGGCCCCGCTTTCTCCCACGATGAAGACGCTGGCGTCCGTGGACGCAGCGAGTCGCACCTGGGTGCCCAATTTTTGCATGACCGGCGACAGCCCGGTCATGTCCATCGGAGCGGCGGAGGACGCAATCGCATCCTCGCGCCCAGTGGTGGTGCGGTTTGCCATGTGCAGTTACCTCGGCCCGTCAGGCCTAGTCGCGATCTATTTATCGTAGTAGCCCGCTCGCCGCACGAATGCGACCAGTTGCAAGTATTCGAAAACTTTAGTGGACAGTATCGATTGTTTACGTCTGTCGACGCCAGACTGATTATTCTCAATTTCATGTCAATGCGCGGCGCCGACATCGTGCCGCGCACCGCCATACGGAGAAGCTATGCCTCATTTGCTGATCGTCGATGACGACGACGCGATACGGGAAACCCTTGCCGAGATGGGCCGCGACAGCGGTTTCTCGGTAGCGGTCGCGGCCAGCGTCAAGGACGCGCTGATACAGCTTGAACGGCAGGCGCCCGACCTGGTGTTGACCGACGTGCGGCTGCCGGGCGGCAACGGAATGGACATCTTCAAGAATGTCGCCGCGGCCAGCGCCGAAGTCGTCGTGATGACGGGTCACGGCACGGTCGACTACGCCGTCCAGGCATTGCGCCTGGGCGCGACCGATTTTCTCGTCAAGCCGATTTGCATGGAACGCTTGAACGGCATCCTGAGCAGGGTGGTGGCCAACGCGGGCGGAGATCTGCCGGGCATGCCGTTCGAGGAAGCCGGGCGCTTCGGCAAGCTATACGGCGCATCCGAGTGCATGACGGCGCTGTACCGTCAGATTGGACGGGTGGCGCCCACCAACGTCACGACCTTGCTTATCGGGGAAAGCGGCACCGGCAAAGAGCTGGCCGCCCACGCAATCCACGAGCTCAGCCCGCGCCGTCAGCGGCCGTTCATTGCGGTCAACTGCGGCGCGATTTCCCCCAATCTGATCGAAAGCGAAATGTTTGGGCACGAGCGCGGCAGCTTCACGGGCGCCGACCGTCAGCACAAGGGCTATTTCGAACGCGCCGACGGCGGCACCCTGTTCCTGGACGAGGTCACCGAGATGCCGCTGGACCTGCAGGTGAAGCTGCTGCGGGTACTTGAGACCGGGCAGTTCATGCGGGTCGGCACCAACCGTGAAATCGGTTGCGACATCCGCATCGTCGCCGCCACCAACCGCAATCCTGAACAGGCCGTGCAGGAGGGCAAGCTGCGCGAAGACTTGTACTACCGGTTAAGCGTGTTTCCCATCGAGCTGCCGCCGCTACGGGATCGCGGCGACGACATCCTGTTCCTGGCTCAACGATTCCTGCAGGCGCAGAACCAGGAGACCGGCAAGAACAAGGTGTTTTCGCCGCAAGCGGCCGACGCCCTGGCGCAGTACGACTGGCCGGGCAATGTGCGTGAACTGAAGAACTTCGTGCGGCGCGCCTTCATCATGGCGGATGGCGACGTGCTGAATGTCGACATGCTGGCGCCGCATGTGTCGCCAAGCGGCGATGCCCCGACCAGCCAGGTCAGCGTGCCCGTCGGTGAAACGCTGGCCGAAGCCGACCGGCGTCTGATCCTGGCGACGCTGGCGCGTTGCAATGGCGTCAAGAAGCAGACAGCCGCGATGCTGGGCATCAGCCCCAAGACGCTTTACAACCGGCTTGAGGAATACGCCGCCGCCGGCTATATCCTGCCAGGCGAAGATGGATCGAGCGAGGCGCGTGACGCGACCTAGGCGCCGCCCCGGCCAGCGCGGCACGGGGCGATGCCACGCGCCGCCGGCTTATTTGCCGTGGCGCGTCTTCAGCTCGGCCATGCAGGCGTCCTTGGCGTTACCCGACATGGCGTCGCATTTTTCCTTGCCCACCTTGTAGTCGGCATCGTTGCGCGTCTTGGCGGCGTCATGGCTCGCTTCGGCCTTTTCCTTGCCCGCCTTGGCATCCGCTTTCGCCTTGTCGCGCGCCGCCTCGGCCTGCTGCTGACACACGTCCTTCTGGTTGCCCTTCATTCCGTCGCATGCCTTTTTGTCCATCTTGTATTGGTTGTCGATCTGGTCATTGCTGCGCACGGAGGTCGTTTGCGCGGAGGCCTGGAACGCCAGGGCGGACAGGCACAGCGCGATAGCGGGGCAAACGGTTCTGGACAGATTCATGGCTAACTCCTTTGGGTGAGGGGCCCGGCGTTAACCGGACCTGCCCCCACAGCAAGCAAGCGGCGTTCCCGGCGCGCGCTCGGGAACGCCGCAT